>JAKPNM010000061.1 GCA_029548395.1 Bacillota bacterium | reverse complement strand
TACCCCGAAGAGTTTAATCGACAAGCTGTCAGTATTATTTCATCATATAATTTTGCCCCTACGGAGACGTCCAAAAACAACCTGCTGCGAGCAGGATATAACGAGGACAACATTTATGTTACTGGTAACACGGCGATTGATGCGTTAAAAACCACAGTGCAGGAGAACTATCATCACCCTGAGCTTGAATGGGCGAAAGGAAGCCGGTTGATTATGATCACCGCGCACCGGCGTGAAAATCTGGGGCAGCCCATGCGTAACATGTTCCGGGCAATCCGCCGAATCATTGATGAATACCCCAATATTAAGGCCATCTATCCAATCCACATGAATCCCGTGGTAAGAGAAACCGCTCGTCTGGAGTTGGGCGGTTGTGACAGAATCCGTATAATAGAGCCTTTGGATGTGTTGGATTTTCATAATTTTCTTGCGCGCTCCTATCTGATTATCACGGATAGTGGCGGGATCCAGGAGGAGGCGCCTTCTCTTGGCAAGCCGGTACTTGTCATGCGAGATACCACGGAAAGGCCCGAAGGAATAGCCGCTGGAACCCTGAAATTGGTTGGCAGCGATGAAACAGTGATCTATCAATCTTTCAAAGCCTTGCTGGAAGATCAACATGAATACAATAAGATGAGTTTCGCAAGCAATCCCTATGGCGATGGAAATGCCTGCAAGCGCATCGCTGATGTGTTGGAGCAAAAACTATGATTAATGAAATATCCACCACCCTCCTCATCACCGGCGGCACCGGCTCCTTCGGTTCTGCGGTCCTGGACCGCTTTCTCACCAGCGACATCGGTGAAATCCGCATCTTCTCCCGGGATGAGCAGAAGCAGGATGACATGCGGCACCGCTACCAGGCGCTGTATCCGGAGCACAGCCGGAAGCTGAAGTTCTTCATCGGCGACGTGCGGGACCTTGCCTCCGTCAAAAGCGCCATGTATGGAGTGGATTATATTTTCCACGCGGCGGCCCTGAAGCAGGTGCCCAGCTGCGAGTTCTTCCCCATGGAGGCGGTGAAAACCAATGTGATCGGCACGGACAACGTGCTGACCGCGGCCATTTCCGCAGGGGTGAAGGCGGTGATCTGCCTTTCCACGGACAAGGCGGCCTACCCGATCAACGCCATGGGCACCAGCAAGGCCATGATGGAAAAGGTCATTGTGGCCAAGAGCCGTACCGTGTCGCCGGAGCGCACCAAGATCTGCTGCACCCGCTACGGCAATGTGCTGTGCAGCCGCGGCAGCGTGGTGCCGCTGTTTATCGACCAGATCAAGGCGGGCAAGGACCTGACCGTGACAGACCCGACCATGACCCGCTTCATCATGACGCTGGATGAGGCGGTGGACCTGGTGCTGTTCGCCTTTGAGCAGGGCGTCAGCGGGGACATCCTGGTGCAGAAAGCCCCTGCCAGCACCATCGGCGACCTGGCCCGGGCGGTGAAGGAGCTGTTTGACCCGGAGAACCGGGTTTCCCTGCGTACCATCGGCATCCGCCACGGCGAAAAAATGTATGAAACCCTGCTGACCAACGAGGAATCCGCCCACGCTGTGGACCTGGGGGATTTCTACCGGGTGCCCAGCGACAAGCGGGATTTGAACTATGATGTATACTTCAGCAAGGGAGATGTGAAGCGCAACGTGCTGAGCGAGTTTAACAGCAACAATACCCGGATGTTGACAGTCGAACAGGTGAAGGAAAAGCTGCTCAGCCTCTCCTATATCCGGGAAGAGCTGTCTGCCATGGGGCTGCGACCCTGAGCGCGGAACAAAGGAGTAACGATGAACATTTTAGTCACCGGCGCCCGGGGCTTTATGGGCAAGAACCTGGTCGCCACGCTGGAGGCCATCCGGGACGGGAAGGACAAGAGCCACGGTTTAACGCAGGAACTGACCATCCTGCCCTATGACCTGGACACCGACCCGGCCTTGCTGGACGGTTACTGCCGGCAGGCGGACTTTGTCTGCCACCTGGCGGGCGTCAACCGCCCCAGGGACGCGGCGGAGTTCATGGAGGGCAACTTCGGCTTTACCTCCACCCTGCTGTCCTTTTTGAGAAAGCACCACAACCGGGCGCCCGTCCTGATCGCCTCCTCCATCCAGGCTGCCCTGGACAACCCCTATGGACAAAGCAAAAAGGCCGGGGAGGACCTGCTGTTCGCCTACGGCAGGCAGACCGGCGCGCCGGTGTATGTGTACCGCCTGCCAAACGCCTTTGGCAAGTGGTCCCGGCCCAATTACAACAGCGCCATCGCGACCTTCTGCCACAACATCGCAAGGGGGCTGCCCATCACGGTCAGCGACAGGGCTAATATACTGAACCTTGTGTACATTGACGACATCGTCGCGGAGATCATCCGCGCAATGCAGGGCAAACCTAACAAAACAGGGGAGTTTTGCGAGGTGCAGCCTGTGCACCGGGCGAGTTTGGGGCAGATCGTGGACTGGATCAGCAGCTTTCCGGAATCCAGGACCAGCCTGCAGGTGCCTCAGCTTGACCACCCCCTGGTGAAAAAACTATACTCTACCTACCTGTCCTTCCTGCCGGAGGATGCCTTTGCCTATCCGCTGACATCGCACGCGGACGAGCGGGGCAGCTTTACCGAGGTGCTGCGCACGCCCGACCGGGGCCAGGTGTCCGTCAACATCTCAAAGCCGGGCATCACCAAAGGGAACCACTGGCACCACACGAAGAATGAAAAATTCCTTGTGGTGAAGGGGCGGGGGGTGATCCGCTTCCGCAAAATCGGCGGGCGGGAGGTGATCGAGTACTTTGTGAACGGGGATGAGCTGAAGGTGGTGGACATCCCCACCGGCTACACCCACAACATTGAGAACCTGGGAGAAGAGGACATGGTGACCCTGATGTGGGCAAACGAGCCCTTTGACCCGCAAAAGCCGGACACCTACTTTGAAAAGGTTGACTGTGTGTCGTAGTTAAACACCCCCTATGAGGTGAGGAAAATGAGCAAACTGCATCTGATGACCATTGTGGGAACCCGCCCGGAGATCATCCGGCTGTCCGAGGTGATCAAAAAATGCGACAAATATTTCAGCCAGACGCTGGTGCACACCGGGCAGAATTATGACTATACCCTCAACCAGATCTTCTTTGAGGACCTGGAGCTGCGCCAGCCGGATCTCTTTTTAAGCGTGGCCGGGAACGATCTGGGTGAGACTATCGGCAACATTATCTCAAGGTCTTATGCCGTGCTGGTGGAACATATGCCGGACGCCCTGCTGATTCTGGGCGATACCAACTCCTGCCTGTCGGCCATTGCCGCCAAGCGCCTGCACATCCCCATTTTCCATATGGAGGCGGGAAACCGCTGCTTTGACGAGAACCTGCCGGAAGAGACCAACCGCCGCATCGTGGACCACATCGCGGACGTGAACCTGTGCTATTCGGAGCATGCCCGGCGCTATTTGAACCGTGAGGGCCGCCCGGTGGAACGCACCTTTGTGACCGGCTCCCCCATGGCGGAGGTGCTCACAGCCCAGCTGGAAAAAATCAAGGGGAGCAAGATCCTCTCACGCCTGGGCCTGGAACAAGGGAAGTACATCCTGCTGTCCGCCCATCGCGAGGAGAACATCGATACGGAGAAAAACTTTGTGTCCCTGTTCACGGCCATCAACCGAATGGCGGAAAAGTACGATATGCCGATCCTGTATTCCTGCCATCCCCGCAGCCGGAAGCGGCTGGAGCAAAGCGGGTTCCGGCTGGACAAACGCGTGATCCGGCACGAGCCCCTGGGCTTCCATGACTACAACTGTCTTCAAATGAACGCGTTTTGCGTGGTCAGCGACAGCGGAACGCTGCCGGAGGAGAGCAGCTTTTTTATCAGCGCGGGCCATCCCTTCCCTGCGGTCTGCATCCGCACCTCCACTGAGCGCCCCGAGGCGCTGGACAAGGGCTGTTTCATCCTGGCGGGGATTGACGGCGACCATCTGCTGCAGGCGGTCGATGTGGCTGTTGATATGAATAATAATGGTCATTCTGGCATTCCCGTGCCGGATTATCTGGACACGAATGTGTCGGACAAGGTCGTGAAAATCATCCAGAGCTATACCGGCGTGGTTGACAAGATGGTGTGGCGGAAGGGGTAAGGATCAGCCACGGCGCAGGCATCATATCCTGCGGATTTGGCGGGCAAGCGAATGACATTGTTTCTTGCGGGCATTGCCCTTGTGATTCTCATGTTCTGTTTCACGCGGCGGCTGCTGGGAAGCCTACTGCCGGAGCGCTTCCGGCAGACGATGCGCCTGCTGATCCCTGTCTACCTGCTCATCAATTGGGCTTTCACGCTGTTTACGCGCAGCCCGGGAGAGCGTCCCGTGGCCCTTGTTCCGCTGCACAGCTATCTCGCTATGCTCGGATGGGATGTCAAGTCCTTTGCTGATTTGGGGCGGCTGCTGGGCGGTTCCTGGGAAGATCCCGTTGCATTTTCTTTGAAGCCGCTTCTTTGTTTGGGGCAAAATACCATTTTGTTCATCCCTTTCGGGTTTCTGCTGTGCGCTGCGGGCAAGCGTCCGCGCACGGCATGGGTGCTGTTGCTCGGCTTGCTTCTGTCTTTGTTCATTGAGATATGCCAGCTGCTGTTCAAGCTTGGTTTTTTTGAGGCAGACGATATTTTGCACAACGTTTTAGGGACTTATGCGGGCATCCTCCTCTACCGGCGCGTCCCTCAGCAGACCCCGCCGCAAGAAGCAGAATGTTGAGGTGCGAGATGAATATTTTAAAGCGATTGACAGGATGGGTTCTGGCCGTTTTGCTCACACTGGCCGCCGTTTCCGGGATGGCCGAAGGCGCTGATTCCCGGTGCGACCGGGCTTATCAGGAGGTGCTGGACAGGTATTACGCGCTGCTCACTGACGACAGCGCCGACGGCAGCGGAGAGGGCGAGATCGGGGTCTGGGAAGCCAGGACCTGCCCCGGGGATACGGGCAGCGCCCTGGACAGCGTGGGCTATGCCCTGGAGGACATGAGCGGGGACGGCGTGCCGGAGTTGCTGATCGGCGCGATCACGCGGCGGGACGGCCAGCTTGCCTATGGCAGCGAGATCTTCGCGCTGTACGCCTGCGCGGACGGGGTCCCGGCGCTCACCTTTGAGGGCTGGGCCAGGAGCCGGCATTACACGATGGGCGGGGGAGCCTTCTTCTACCAGGGGTCCGGCGGCGCCATGTTCAGCCTGTTCGGCGCCTGG
>JAKPNM010000060.1 GCA_029548395.1 Bacillota bacterium | reverse complement strand
CTCCTGCCGCTGCTGCTTGCGCAGCGCGCTGCGGATGCGCGCCAGCAGCTCCTCAATGGAGAAGGGCTTGGTGATGTAATCGTCCGCGCCCATGTCAAGCCCGGTGACCTTGTCCATGACCGCGTCGCGCGCGGTGAGCATGATGACGGGCACCTGGCTCTCCCGGCGCAGGCGCCTGAGCACCTCCAGCCCGTTGAGGCCAGGCAGCATGATGTCCAGCAAGACCAGGTCAAACTTGCCCTCCTCCGCCAGTTTCAGCCCCTCCCGCCCGTCCGCGGCCTTGTGCACCTCATAGCCTTCATGCGAAAGCTCCAGCTCCACAAAACGCGCGATATTGGGTTCATCCTCGATGAGCAGGATTTTTTGCATGTCGTCCTCCAGCGTCCGTTTTGTCCATTATACCGCAACTGCGCCGGGCTGGGCAGCCTGGCGCAAAAGCGGGATGATTTCCCCGGGTTAAGGGCTTTATTTGTCGTTCTCCTGCGGCTTGTCCTCCCGGCTGACGCCGGTCTTGATGCTTTCAGCCGCCTGGGCCGCCTTATCCATGGCTTTGTTGACCGTTTTGCCGCCCAGCGGGCCCGAGATGCTGTAGCGTAGGCCGAAGAAGAAGCCCGCGATCATCACCCAGAACAAAAACCAGAAGCCCAGGATCATCAGCAGCGCGACCACAGTCAGCGGCAGGCTGAACAGCTCCTTGCCGCGCCTTGAGACGTGCAGCATGCTCTTGTTTCCCTTGTCGATCAGGTCCGCCAGGAAGCGCATGATGCGGCTGAACACGCTCCGAAAGTCCTTCTCCTTTTGAGGTTCGGGCCGGGGCTCGGTCCGGGTGGTGTAGGTGTCCTGGGCCTCGCCCTTGATTTTCCCCTGACCCTCCAGGTATACCAGGGCATCCAGCAGGTCCCATTCGTTCTTTTCCAGCGCCTGTTTGGCTTCCTCGTAGCTTACATTGGCCTTCTGGCGCAGCTTCTCTACCATGTCAATATGTTCCATTGCGTGATCCTCCTGTTGTTTTGCTTCCGGGTACAGCATAGCCGGGCAAGATTAACGGCAGCCTCCCTGTCACATTAAAGAATCATGAGAAAGCCATAAACCGGCGTTCATTCCGGCCGATGCTGCGCAGCAAAGGAGGCTGCGCGGGCAGCCTCCTTTGCACGGGTGGGGTTTGATTCAGGGAAGGTTCTCCGCCAGGATGAAGCCGCGGGCCGGCTGCCCGTCCCGGAAGTCGGGCACCTCAATGTAGACATAGCGCGGGTTGTCGCTGATAAAGGCCAGCACGGTAATGACCGTGCCCTTGCCCAGCTCGGCGAAGGGCTTGGGGTTGATGATGGGGTCATCGTTGATTTTGACAGCCCTGGCCAGGGTCTCCTGCCGGGTGGACAGCGCCAGCTCCTGCGTGGTGATGTTGTCCGGCAAGGCCTGGCTGGTGATAAAGCCGATGCGGTAGCCGCCGTCGGTGGTGCCATAGCCGATGAGCAGCCAGTCGCCGGTATGGCCGTACAGGCGGCAGACGCCCCCGCCCAGGGTGGCGTTTTCCACACGGTAGTAATACTCGCCGGGGCCGGTATAGACAGGATAGACGCCATCCTTGAAGCTGAGGGTCTGGTACTCGGGCAGGTAGGGAACCGGGAGGAGGGCTTCGGTAGGCGCATCTGTGGGCGCATCCGTAGGCGCATCCGTGGGCATATCTGTAGGCGCGTCCGTGGGCGCATCCGTGGGCGCATCCGTAGGCGTATCCGTAGGCGCATCCGTAGGCGCATCCGTGGGCACGTCAGTAGGCGCATCTGTAGGCGCATCCGTGGGCACGTCCGTGGGCGTATCCGTGGGCGCGTCAGTAGGCGCATCCGTGGGCACGTCCGTGGGCGCGTCCGTGGGCATATCTGTAGGCGCGGCAGGCGCCTGG
>JAKPNM010000058.1 GCA_029548395.1 Bacillota bacterium | reverse complement strand
AAGGCATAAAGAAGGCCGCTTAAGCGGCGGCCAGAGAAAAAGTTGCGGTTGTCGGATTATTCAGTGCGTCTTCAGACGCTGCCAGTAAATGGCCTTGAAGGCCTCGTGCATACCACCGGCTCAGCCGGTGGTTTTGATTCCATCAACGCTTGTCTTATTCTTTCTTCCGGCCGCGCTCCCGGATGTTCCGGCTCCAGTCCGCGCTGATGGGGCGGCTGGCGCGCATGTCGCTGGCGACCCTGGAGACGGATTCAAAGTTCATGCCAACGCCCTGGGAATCGTTGATGAAGGTTTCCGCGCGGCTTCTGTCAATGCCATAGCTCCCGGCGACTGTGATCGCGTCCATGTTGGCGCCCAGGAAAATAAATTCCCAGCCCATTTTCCGGCGTTGTCCGACCAGCTCCGCGATCTGTCCGCGCGTGAAGCGGTGGCTGGCGTTTTCCATGCCGTCGGTGATGATGACAAACAACACCTTGTCCGGGCGGTGGGGAAGGTCACAGGCTTTCATGACGCTGTCGACCTTCATGATGCTGCGGCCGATGGCGTCCAGCAGGGCGGTGGAGCCGCGCACATAATAGTCCTCGTTTGTCATCGGCCTGACCGCGTTCAAATCCAGACGGTCATGCAACAGGAAGTATTCATTGTCAAACAGGACGGTGGTCAGCCGGACCTGGCCGGCTTGGGCTTGCTGGGTTTTGAGCATGGCGTTGAAGCCGCCGATGGTGTCGGACTCCAGCCCGCTCATGGAGCCGCTGCGGTCAAGAATGAAGACCAATTCTGTGATGTTCGTGTTCATGGGGCATCCTCCAATCCTTGTGATGATGTGAGGATACCTCGGTTTGCACGGGTGATGGTCGCCTGCCGGGCGACAAATCAGCCGCCCTGGTGCAGCCTGCCGCTGCCCAGGAGCTGCTGGTCAAACTCAAACAGGGCGGCATTGATCTCATCAATGTCAAAAATGCCGCGGTCGATAAAATACCCGACGATGATATCACCTGTCTGCGCGGGGGAAAGGGCGTAGCCGGCCTTGGCCAGCAGGCTTTGGGTTTCTTCCCGGTCAAGCTTCAGCGCGATCGCCAGCGCCAGCGCCGTTTGCTTGGAAGGGGTATAGGCGGGGTTGCTGCGAATCTTTGAGAAATGTTTGCGGTCCAGGTTGGCGCGCTTGTAGGTCGCGACGTCTGTCATGCCCTTCAGGTCAATCAGGCGCAGCAGGGTGGCGGAAAAGCCTTCGTCCACCCGGGCAATCAGCTCTTCCAGCTGAAGCTGGGACGCCTGAGCCGCTTCGGTTGACATAGGCATTGCTTTGAGTGCTTCAGCCTGTTCCCTGCTGAAGGGCGCTTGTTTTTCCCGGGGACGCTTCTTTTTAAATATCCCGGCCCTGGACGGCCTGGGTGATGGCGGGCTTCGATCAAGCTGCGCGTGCCGACCGCGCATGTACTCCAGCCGCGAACTCAGCCTGTCCGTGTCTTCATCTGCCGCCTGCGCGATCAAGCGCCTGATTTCACTTCGCACCTGTTCATCGATGCGCAGGTCGTCCTTGTGGAACAACACCAGGGTGACATCCAGCTCCTCTTCCTGGCTGTCCAGGAAGGAGCGGATGCTGTCTTTGGCAACGCGCAGCGCCTCCTCGCGCGGGTAGCTGTAAACCCCAGAGGAAATCAAAGGAAAGGCGATGGATGAAAGCTTCAGCGCCTGCGCCAATTTCAGCGAATTGGTATAGGCGGCGCGCAGAATGTCCTCTTCGCCCTGCCTGCCGTCCCGGTAGATCGGGCCAACGGCATGGATGACATACCGGGCGGGCAGGTCAAAGGCCGGCGTCGCGACAGCCTGCCCGGGCGCGCAGTAGGCAATGGCGTCGCAGGCTTCCTGCATACGCCGCGGTCCGGCGGCCTCGAACAGCGCGCCGCAGACGCCGCCGCCCCGCTGAAGCCTGCTGTTGGCGGCGTTGACCAGGGCATCTGCCCGGAAGGCTGCCAGGTCGCCCCGGATGATGGTGAAAGGCATCTTGTGCTCCTTGTGGTTTGGCGTCGGGCGCTTATGATGTGATCAGCGCTTCTTCCCAGGCTGCCTGTGAGAAGCCTACGAGCACGCCCCCGTCATGCACCAGGATGGGGCGGCGTACCAGCATGCCGTCCAGGGACAGCAGCGCGATTTGCTCATCTTCTGACATGCTGGGCAGTTTGGCGCTCAGCCCAAGTTCGCGGTACAGTGCGCCGCTGGTGTTGAAAAAACGCCTGAGCGGCAGCCCGCTGGCCTTGTGCCAGGCGCGCAGCTCCGCCGCGCTTGGCTTATTGTGGCGGATATCGCGCTCAGTATAGGCAAGGCCGGCCGCGTCAAGAAAAGCCCGCGCCTTTTTGCAGGTGGTGCAGGTGGGATGGCATAAAAACAGCTTGTCAAGTTTTTGCATGTCATCAGCTCTCCGTTCATTGTTCGTGTCCGGCCCGATTATATCAAAGCGACAGCATCCGGACAATGGCGGGCCTCCGGGCGTTTTGGCTTGACGCGGCAGACGAAGCGCGTCTACAATAAAGCAGGAGAAAAACAGATGACTGGAGGGCATCCGATGCGTGTGCCCGGTTGGCGCTTGTGTTGTGGCATGGCGGCCCTGATGCTCGTTGCCCTGTTGTTTTTTCCAGCGCCTGCAGCCGGCGAAGCGCTGAGCGGATGCGCCCATACCTTTGGAGAGTGGGCCTATGTCCATGCGCCCACCTGCTCTGTGCCGGGCACCATGGCGCGCGCCTGCACGCAAAGCGGCTGCGGCTTCGTGGAGTACCGCGAAGCGCCGCTTGCGCCGCATTCCTATGGCCTGGCAGCGGTGATTGATGCACCCTCCTGCAGTCAACCCGGGATGAGCCTGCGTACCTGCGGCGTGTGCGGCCATGAGCTGTATGAAGAGATCCCGGTACAGCCCCATGATTATGGCACATGGTCCGTGGTGCCGTGCGATACCGGCGGCTTGAGCATCCGTGCCTGCCGGAATTGCGGGGCGGTGGATGCCCGCCAGGTGCCGCCCGGACAGCATGACTATGAGGAGTGGGTGACAAGCCCGGCAAGCTGCACAGCGCCGGGCAGCATGCGGGCGGTTTGCAGGGTTTGCGGCGATGTTGACATCCGGTCCATCCCCATCCTGCCCCATGAGATGGGATTGCCCGTGGTGGTGATTGCGCCGGGCTGCGGGGCGCCCGGGAGGGCCCGCAGCGAATGCCGCGCGTGTGGTTTTCAGGTCGAGGAAGAGCTTGAAGCGCTCAAACACGTCTGGGGGGCGCCGCGGCTGGAAGTTGCCGCCTCCTGTGTGGTGGACGGATTTTGGGTGCGAACGTGTGAAATCTGCGCCCAGCAGGAGCGGTTGGCTTTGAAGCAGCATGAATTTGGCGAATGGGCTCAGGTGGAGGCGCCAAGCTGCACCAGGGAGGGCTTTGCCAGGCGGGTCTGCAGCGCCTGCCATGCGACAGAAGAAATGGTCCTGAAGATGACAGCCCATCAGTATGAGGAAACCCGGGTGGAGCCTTTGTGTGAGGCGACGGGCAGCCATGTGCTGACCTGCAGGCTGTGCGGGGATACGCGCAGGCAGGTTTTGCCTGCGCCGGGGCATGACTTTGGCGCCTGGACGATGAGCGTATCTCCCGACTGTGCCAGGGAAGGCCTGGAGACAAGCGTCTGCGCGCGCTGCGGTATTGTGATAAAACGCGCTATCCCGTGCCTGCCCCATCAGGCCGGCGCCTGGGAAACGCTGCGCCCGGCAACTTGCCTGACGCCGGGACTTGAAACGGCGACTTGTCTTGTATGCGGGCAGACTCTCCTTCGCGGGACCGCCCTTGCCGCCCATAGCTTCGGCGACTGGATTGAACCGCGCCGCGCGGACTGTTCGCTGGCGGGCATCCGCTACCGTGTGTGCGCCTGGTGCGCCCGGCGGGAGGAACAGGCTGTGGCGCCGCGCAAGCACGCCTATGACAAATGGGTGATTGTTGCCGCCTCCACCTGTACCGCGCAAGGCATGCGGGAACGGCAGTGCCGCCATTGCGACTTTGTCCAGACCGAAGCTCTGCCTTTGCGCAAGCACATCGCGGGCCGGTGGGCCGTGGCGGTCCCGGCTGAGTTGTTCACCCCGGGGCTGCAGGAAAAAGCCTGCAAAACCTGTGGCCTGGTGATGGACACACGCCCCTATTATCCGGGTGACAGGGCCTTTGCGGTCAGCTTCTGCGCGCTGGGCCCGCGCCTGCGCGATGTGTGGCCGCAGGAGATCTCGCCCTGGTACCGGTTTATGCTGCTGGATCTGAGCCGGGACGGGCAGACTGTATTGCCGCTGGTCGCGGCGGACTCCCATCAGGTGGGGGAGGTGACGGCTGTGGTTGCGGATGGCCGCTTCAGCGTAAGCTACAGCCTGTTTGGCAAGCGCTCGCGGGTGTGGAAGGAGCGCCTGCATATGCTTGTGCCCGGTCAGGCAGTGACCGCCGGGTTTGCCGAAGCCAGCCGCCAGGGCCTCAGGCTGTCCACAGCGGATAACATTGTCTTCCATTCTGCCCGCGGCGAGGCCGCCGTCCTGTTGCTCTTGCGCCTGGAAGGGGTGTTTGACCGTGATGACCCGGCCAACCGCCGCATCAACTGGCAGGCGGCCAATCCGGAATACAAGCGGGTCATTGCCGACATGGACGCGCAAGCCAGGCTGTTGTTCGGCATATCAAACAACCCCGGGACAGCGGAATAACAGTGCATCCACTGCCCGGGGAAAGGCTGTATCAGGCGAAGGGGTTAATCCCTGTAGGCGATCAGCTCGATCTCGACTGAAGCGTTTTTGGGCAGGGCCTTGACCGCTATGGTGGAGCGGGCGGGCTTGCTGACAAAATATCTGGCATAGACCTCGTTGAAGGCTGCGAAGTCGCCCATGTCGGTCAGGAAGCAGGTGGTCTTGATGACCTTGTCAAGGCCTGACCCGGCGGCTTCCAGAACGGCGCCTAGGTTTTTGATGACCTGCTCGGTCTGCTCAACGATGCCGCCTTCCGCCAGCTGCCCGCTGTGGGGCACGATGGGGGTCTGGCCGGACAGGAAGACCAGCTTGTCTATGGCCATTGCGGCGCTGTAGGGGCCGATCGCCGCGGGCGCCTTGTCGGCTACAATCACTTGCATTTTTTGATTCATCTTTCACACTCGCTTTCCATGTTGTTGATTGACCTGAGTTGAATGAGCTGCCTGTGGCGCCACGCCCCAGGCAAACCGCACTGTGGTGCCCTTGCCCGGCGCGCTGTCAAGCGCAATGCCGATATCGTGGCGCAGGGCGATCTGCCTGGCGATGGCCAGGCCCAGACCGCTGCCGCCCTTGCCGGCCGCGGCTGGCGATTGACGGAAACGCTCAAACAGATGGGGCAGATCCTCCGGTGCGATGCCTGGCCCTTCATCGGTGATGGTAAGCCCGGCTGTATCCATCATAGCATAAATGGTGCTGTTCTCGGGTGAGAATTTTACGGCATTGTCCAGTACGATCAGCAGCATCTGGCGCAGCCTGGCGTAATCCCCCGAATAAGGGACAGCCTGCGCGGGCAAACGTTCCGTGATGGTGATGTTTTTTTCCTGCGCCAGCTGCCTGGCGCTGCGCAGGGCGTCCTTGAACACCTCATCCAGCGCGATGTCCGTGCGCTCGATGGGGAAATCGGTATTCTGCAGGCGCGCCAGCTCCATCAGGTCGTTTACCAGGCGCTGCAAGCCCTGCGTTTCGCTGAGCATTTGTTCATGGTAGGCGCGCACCATGCCCGGTTCGCTGACCACGCCGTCGCGCAGCGCTTCCAGTGAGCCGCGCAGCACGGTGACCGGCGTGCGCAGCTCATGGGAGACCTTGGCCAGGAAATCCCGGCGCTGCTGTTTCGCTTGCTCGCTGGCAGCCTGGGCCTCCTGCAGGCGCAGGCTGAGGCAGTCGATGGATTGCGCCAGCTGGCCGAACTCATCCCGGCGGGAAATCCCGGTCCTGGCGGAATAATCGCCCTGCGCCAGCTGGCCTGCCACGGTCCTCATGCGTCGGATCGGCCGGGTGAAATTCAGCGACAGCGCCATGGCTAGCAGCGCGGACAGCGCCATCGCGCCCGCGCCCGCATACAGCAGCAGCCTTTGTCCCTGGGCTGTGGCCTCATCCATGCCGGCAATCGCATCGTGGATCAACAGCGCGCCCGCCACGCGGCTGCCCTGGGTGATGGGCACGCCCAGGGTCAGCGCGGGATAACCCATCATCTCGCTGAAGCCGTATGAAAAGGGCTTTCCGCCCTCAAAGACCTCGCGCACCAGGCGTTCGGCGTCCGGAGGCAGGCTGTCGTAGCTGAGCCTGCTGCCCATCATCCGTCCAGCGGAGAGCACCTCCAAATGCTCATCTAATACCCAGACATTGTCAAAGGATTGCGTGACCAGGCGCACCGCCGCGCCATAGCCGCTACCGCCGGGACCG
>JAKPNM010000033.1 GCA_029548395.1 Bacillota bacterium | reverse complement strand
CTTCGGGCTGCTGGTGGGCGCGACCCTGGGCGGCAACCTGACCCCGATCGGCGCCAGCGCCAACATCACCGGCCTGGGCATCCTGCGCAAGGAGGGGCATGAGGTCAAAAACTGGGACTTCATGAAGATCTCCATCCCCTTTACCCTGGCCGCGGTAGCCACCGGCTATGTGCTGGTCTGGCTGTTCTGGGGCATGGGCGGCTGATGCCACAGACCGCCTGACCGTATACGTTCAAAGCGGTAAAAATCATTGGAAAAGGCGGCGGGCTGTGCCAACCGCCTTTCTGTTTCCTGAGAATGATGCTGTTTCCGGGAAACTACTTCTTAGGGATCGGCCCCAAAGCGCGCTCAAACAGGGCGGCGAGCTCCCTCTCCAGGGCGTGGTAGTTCTCAGGGAAGGCATCGCTGGTGCCGACGCCCTGGCGGCGCTCGACCGTGCCGTCCTCAAACAAAAGGATCAGCGTCCAGCCTGTCCCCTGGGAAAGGTCCTCGCCGGGCGTGCCGTAGTCAGCCTCCCAACGGTTGACCTGATAGCGCGAAAGCAGGTCGACCAGGGCCTGCCAGTCGGCCGTTTCCAGCGTGCCGCGGGAGGGGATGCGCTCAGGGAAGAACAGCCAGCCCTCCAGATTCCCGTATGCCTGAAACATTTGTCCGTCACGGGAATCCGCCACCCAGTTGCTGGTGATCCCATGGGAGGTGGACATCATGATCAGGGCGCGCGCGTCAGCCATGTCGCGGCCTTCCATGAGGGGCGATTGCGCGGTCAGCATGTCTTCTAAGCTTATCATGGGCGTGTTTGCCTCCTCCGCTTGTTGTGTGTTCCCTGCCTGTCCAGGGCGCTCCGCGGGCGCTGCCAAGGGACCGGCGGACAGGCAGGCCGCGGCCAGCAGCGCTGCGAACATCATCATTGCCTTGTGTGCCGTCTGACTCATCCGCCCGCCCTCACTTCGCCATGTCCGCGATCATCAGGTCCAGCCCTTCCCTGACATCCTTGCCCAGGTAATACTCATACGCTTTGATGGCGTCCTGGTTGTTGAGCATCTGTTCGGCATAATACTGCGCGAATGCCTCGGTTTCAGGTGAGCGGATCTGTTCCCCGGATTCATTATACCAATAGTAATCACCATGCTGATAATCACCGGAGACCCCTTTACCGGTCGATCCCGATGGATTTGGGTTCCCTATATCCCTGGTAAAATTCGTAACCCCGTCATAGGCATCGGACACGCCGCTGGCATAGGGGCTGTTGAGGTTGATCACGTCCGGATTCTGATGGGTTTGGTACTCTGCCTGAACCTTCCTGGCTAAGCGTCTGACTGTTTCCTCACTATGTCCATTGTACTGAGGTTCGTACCCGGGCAGGTTACCATATACCAGGTGATGGTATACAGCCTTGATCAGGCTGTCGCGCTGCCGATCAGTGTACTGATTGCGAACCTTCTCATCCTGGCTGAGCACATCCCTGGTGGTGTCGTAGATATGCTGCCTTGTGTTGTCGGTAATCGTGTCCCTTAAGGTTTTCCCGTTAGGGAGTTGATAAGTTTCTGACATGTAGTCCTTTGATCCGAATTCATCATCCAGGTAGTGTCCAAATTCATGGAAAACCACGCTGTAGCTACCGCGCGGGTCCTGGCTTTGATCCCTTGTTTCAAAGTCTATGCTGATAGTTTTTGAACCTGGCGAATAATACCCAAATCCAGATTTAACTTTTCCATCTGATCCGATATATGATTCAACACGCTCGAACTTCACCTTGTCACAATTGTCCAGAAACAAGCTGCGGTAGGGTTCCTTGGCCTGATAGGCGACAGCTTTGATACCAATCTGATCCCGCAGTTCCAAGGGGGAAACAAACTCATCGACATTGCTGATTTGCTTTGAGCCCTCATGATCCCTTTCATACAGCAAAACAACCCTGAGCTCTTCCCGGATTCTTTGTTCCTCCTCAGGCGTTCGGTTGCTGAGCAGGTTCTGGTACTCAGGCGTTTGCCTGATCATCGTATCCACATAATGCTCATCAATGAGGGTTTGGAGTTTCAGCTTTGCGGATGTCAGGCTGCGAAGCAGCAGCCAGATCTGCAAAGAGACATGCTGCGACCTGAAAAATATAGCAATCCGGGACAAAGAACCGCTTGCGTCGACCACAGTAGCGCTTGACAGCAACTCCGCGACCTGCCTGATGGTTTGGTTGAATAAAGCGGCGTATTCCACAACCATGCGGATATCTTGCGCGTGAGACAGGTCGCGGCCATGCATTGTGCCAAAAAGCCGCTCCAGCTTTCCTGAACAGGCCCGCAACCGGGAGTCCAGATCCCACATGCCATCTTGTGCCTGGCAGATACGCTTTTCCAAGCTTACCGCGTGGCTGAATTTTTCTTCGCTGGCAGAATAGGGGGAAGAGCAATGGTCGTAAATCCCGTTGAGCTCCTTGTCGCTGGTGTCCTGAACGGCGCTGAGCAATTCCTGCAGCATATTCTGCGTAAAATCCCTCTTCATGACGGTCTTTGCCTCTACATTGTCCGGTCCAGTTGCTGGAAGGCATCCCCCGCCTGTTTCGTGTACATCTCGCTGGCCTGAATCAGTGTAATCAAGCCCTGCTTGATGTCTCCCAAAGCCAAGCACAGTTCATTGATCGCGTCAGCGCTTTCCCCGGCGCTCTTTTCCAGCGGGGCGGGAACCCGGACAAGCTTTGCCATCATCCCGGCAGACCTGAGCTTGAGCCTGGCCAGCAGCACATGCGCTGGAGATATTCTGATGGTTCTCATACTTCACCGTTTCCTGTTCAAAAACTGAATTTGTCCCTGTCCTCCACATCCCGGATAAAACCATCACAGCAAATCTTGCCAGCGATGCCTATTGTATCCAGCGCTGAGCGCAGAGATTTGAGAAGCTCGATCACCGTTTGCAGCTTATCGGAGGTTTTACCTGAAATCAAGGCGGCGGCTCTGGTAAAGCGCAGTCGGTTCATGTAGAGCTGTAGAATCATATCCATTTGCGCACAGCAACGCTGGATCTCCACGCCTTTTTGCAGTATCTCCTGGTCATCGACCAATAAGTCCCGTGCCATAAGCACCCCCATGCGCGTACCTATGTCCTGTCAACTGGCTCCGCCTGTTTTATCGATTTCATTCTTCACTTCCTTGAGGCGGACCTGATGATTGCTCAACAGGCTTTTGCGTAAAGAATATACGGAGGACATCCGATTGATTTCATCCTCGTATCGTTGTTTCAAATCATACAAATTACTTAAAGCGCCACCCTTAAGAGCGCCCAGGGCATCCTCCATGCCATCCGCGATAGAACCGGATGCCAGGCTTACAGGCGCATAGCCGCCAAACACGCTGGCACGCCTGCCATAATACCTGATGGCAGCCTCCAGCGAGTTGATCATGCTGACAATCGTTTGTAAACGGCTCCGAAACGCTTTCAAATCATTTTCCAGGGTCTTCAATTCCCCAAACAGCATGCTGATGGTTCGTTCCAGCTTCCAGTATTCGGCTTGCAAAGCGGACAACAAATCTAAGCCCCCTTCCCGATACAGCGCTCCCATGAGCGCCGCAGCGTTTCTACTGGTGTAAAATCTATCGCAACCAAAGCGGCAAGGAATTATATTGTCCTGCAAGGAAGGAAACCGGTGACGCAGCCTGAGCTGCGTTGCGGTTAGTTGACGCAGCAGGGCGGCAAAGATCCGGCGAGATGATGCAATAAAGATTGGAATCAGTATCAATTGCCCGGGCGCGAATAAACCCCCTGCCGGTCAATCAGCCGGCAGGGGCAGGGCCTGCCCGTTTGGCAGACATTGATCAGCCGCCGCTCATCTGGCGGTCGAGTTCCTCAAAGTTCTTGGCCGCCTGGAGCAGCTGGCTGCCCAAATCAGCGATCACCTGGGGGAACTCCTGGGTCAGGGTGTTCTTCATCTCGTTATAGCGGGCCAGATAGGCTTCCTTGGCGGCGCCTTCCCAAGCCGCTTCCACACCCTGGTGGAGCTTGCTGTCCAGCGCCTTCATGGTGCTGAGCAGCTCACCGGATTTGGTCTTGAGGTAGGTAGAAAGCGATTCCGCTTCCTGGACTGACATTCTGATAGCCATAGGGTTCTCCTTTTTGTTTATTATGAACTCCTTGGGGAGATCATTGCATTTTCAGCTGCTCCGCCTTCTGCTTGACGTCCTGGTACTCTCTGATGGCTTTGTTCAGCGCCTTCTCCAGATCGCCCAGAACCTTGGCATACTGATCCACCACCTCGGGCCAGTCCTGGTCCACCGTCTCAAAAAACTTCCTTCCGGCCGGGGTGTTCCAGTCTTTTTGAAGCAGCTGCAGTGTTCTTTGTGCGCTTGCCTTGGCTTCGCGCACCATTTCAGTATAGCTGTCGCACTCGTCCCTGACCCGGGCAAGGTTCTCAACATCGAACTTCAGGATATTGGCCATTGTTACCCCCTTTTACAGCGGCAGGTCGGGCCGCAGCGAACGCGCTTTGCTTAACTCGCTCTCAGCTTCCTGTGTCATTCCCTGCGCCAGGTAGATCTGCTGCTTGAGCATGTGTCCATCCGCCTGATCCGGGTACAGATTGATGATGTAATCCGCCAGCTCATGCGCCTTGTCATGCTCGCCCGCTTCCTTGTGGCACATCGCGCGGTAAAGGTAGCCCTCATAAAAGCCGGGGTTGAGGATGGTCGTCTTGCGCAGGTCGCGCGCCATGGCGCTGAAGGCCGCCTTCGCGTCATACGCGCTGTCCAGCTCCCGGCGCGCGGCGATGCCATAAAACGCGCCTGAAACTGTATACATGTTCTTCGCATCGCTGACAGCGCTCAGGCGTTCACTGACGTTCAGCAGCCGCTCCCAATCCTGATTGGAGGCGTGAATCATCAACAGGCCGAAGAGGATATCCGCATTGGTGGTTTCCACCTGCTCCAGCGTAAGCGCCTCCTCCAGCAGCTTGGCAGCGTGCTCGTTCTGGCCGCGGGCCTGCAGGATGGCCGCCTGCTTGACCAGGGACTCACGCCTGACAATGTCATAGGCGGGATTGCCGCACAGGGCGGTCAGCTGCGCCTCGGCCTCCTCCAGCTTTTGCATGTCAATGAGCACGCCCGCCTTCATCAGGCCCAGCACAGGGTCCTCCGTGAAGCGCTCAAGGCCCAGATTGACGACATTCATGGCATCCTGGTAGCGCTGGGTCTGTGAATACAGGCTGACCAGCACATGGTATGAATCGATCGCAGCCGGGTTCTTAGCCAGCATCTCATCGCCCGCGGCCAGGGCGTCCTCGTAGCGCCCCATGGCCAGGAGGATGTTGACCCGTTCCAGATGCAGGCTGGTGTCCAGTGGGTCCTGGCGGATGGCGCGGGTGATGTTGCGCAGGGCCTGTGTGTAATCCTCCAGGTGGGAATAAATCGCCGCCAGCGTACGGTACATGACCGGGCTGTCATAACCGGCGTCCTCAGCCTTGGCGTACAGGGACAGGCACTCGGCATAATCCCCCTTGAGCAGGTGGACGCTGCCCGCGCTGTAGAGCGCCTCAGGGTGGTTGTTTTCCTGAAGCAACACCTTGTTGTAGGCTTCCAGGGCCAGGTCCTCCTGCTCCAGCAGCAGCTGGGCATCGCCCAGGCGCAGCAGCAGGGGGATGTAGCGCGGGTCCTCGCGCAAACCCTCCTCAAACAGGTCCCTGGCAGCCTCGAACTTGTCCTGGTTCATCAGGACGCTGCCCCGGTTGAGATAATCCTCCAGTACGGCGTTGTCCATCTTGTCGTTCATGGTTTTCTTTCCTTTGCTCAGGGCGTCACGCAGACGGTAATTTAATCCCGTCGATCATCAGCGTGCCGCCTTTGATAAGATCCTTCAGGCCGGGGGCGATTCTTTCCAGGAGATCCAGGCCGGTCTCCATGACATCCTGCTTGACGGCCAGGTTGTCGATCAGAGGATCGTTCTTGTTCCAGCGCTCATTGCGGTGCGTAGCCTCCAGATGCTCATAGAGTCTGATACCGGTCTTGATGTTGTCGCCTGCAGCCAAAGTAGATCTGACTTTCTTGGGCAACTCAAACAACTTGCCCTGATAGCTGGAACTGGAAGCCTTCTTGTACAGATCAACTTTCATCGGAGATTTGATGGCTTCAGTGCCCTTGCGCACCTTTTGGTAATATGTGACGGCGCCATTCTTATCGGTAAATGAGAAAGAATGATTGCCCGGCTGGTTGTTCGGCATCCGGTAAGCGGTGCCGCCGCCCTTGAGGCTGTACCCGATCGCTTGTCCATCTACGTTAAACACCACAAACTTTGAGTAGATATCAGTGCCAAGGGAGGTGATGTCCGCAGCAAAATCCACCACATCCACTGCCTTTGCTGCTTTCTCCAGCTGCTCGTTTCTCTCCGCGCTGCCCATATCTGTCCGGCGGACGTACTCGCTCACGCCGTCAATCTTGGACAGATAGGAGGCGGCGCCGCGATCAGTGTCATGATATTGATAAGCCTTGATGTTGGCCTCCAGGCTGTAGGGCAGGTCAACCACAGCGGTCATTACCTTGGTGCCTTTTGCAATCACACCGATGCCGGCAATCACGATGGGCAGGGTCAGCCCGCCGCTGGCCGGGATGCTGGCAATCGCCACGATAAACGCGCCGATAGTAACGGCGACAAGCGCGATGTCCTTGACGATATTAAAAATATACTTGCCCTTGCCGTATTTGAAATAGTCCAGCACGATGTTCTTGTATTCGGACAGCTTGACGCCGATGACCTTGAAGGCGTTATTAAGGAAACGGGTGATGGCGTTGTTCTGGGAAAAACGATCCCATACGCCAATCCAGAAATCGGCAAATTGCCGTAAGAAGCCCTGACCTTTTTTATATTCGCGGATCACAATTTTAAAGCCCTGCACCACGCGCTTTTCACTGTCCTTGGCGTATTCCTTCAGGTCGATGATATTGGAGCGCAGCTTTCGGGCGGCGATGCTGGCGCTGTCAACGCCGTTCTTATGCCAGCTGGCGCTGTTGAGAGCGTTGTAGGCGTGGGACTCATGATCTCTTCCCGGAAGATTGCCGATCGCGTTGATCACCTTGGCTTGCAGCTTGGAGGCATAGCCCTCCATCTTGCCGGCGGCGGTTTCCAGGTGCTTGCAGGTATTGTCCATGGTTTTATAATGAAGTGCAATGGCGCTCATGGCTTCTCCTCCAGGTGATGGGCTGTGATGGGATGTCAGCCCTTGTTTTTCTCCGCGATCACACGGGCGTTGTAATAATTGGCTTTCTGGTCGCTGACGCGCTTGGCATGGCCCAGGGAAGCCTCGGTATCCGAGCTGTCGGCAGAGTCGACGCCGTTGACGCGAGCAAGCCGGCGCAGCTCCTCCGCGATAGTCTGAGGCGCGCTGACACCGGTGATGGCGTTTTCCAGGTCATTCCCGGCATTGCGCAGCTCGTTCGTACCGTCTGTCAGCTCCTCGCGGATGCCGGGCAGCTTGTCGCGGATGGCAGAGATGCTGTTGGAACGCTTCTGGTAGGTGTTGCGGCTCCTCTCCAGGGAACGTATCAGGTCCATGTCCATGCCCGCCTCCTCTAATACCGGTTGGAAACGCCGTCCAGCGACTTTTGCATCGCGACATCCGCCTCAATATAGGCCTCATTCGCTTCAAGCAAGTCCTCATAGATGCCCCAGGAATAATCGACGATGTCACCCAGCTGCCAGGACATGTTGCGGTGCAGCGACTCAAACTCGGCGCGGGCATCACCATCCCAGTTGGCACGGGCCTTGAGCGTAAGGTTGTCAAAATCCGCCTTGGCGTCTCTGATCTTTTTGGACATGGTCTCAAACGCTACCAAAGCAGTATGGAAGTTCTTGGTATCCAATTCAAATACATCAGACATGCTCATCACCCCGGCATTCAGTCGCTGTGCGAATCAATAAAACAATGAAACATTGATCTGTCCGTAAATATGTTAGTAATACTTTCCGCAAAAGTCAAGGCGGCTCAAGTGAATTAAACCGTTCCACCCGCTATCAGCGGCCGGGCTGAGCATCGTCAGGAGGCTGCAGGGCCTTGAGCTTGAGCAGCTCATTGTCGTTGCAATAGTAAGCCTCATCCCCGGCCAGGGGCTGTGGGAAGGCGCGAATGGTGCTCATGGACAGGTCAATGGCCTTGATTTCACTCAAAGCGGAGAACAAAATCGCGTGTTTGCTGTCACGGATGCGGCGCAGCGGCTCAGGCGCGCTGTAGGAGATGGCTTTGTCCTGGACATCGCAATACAGAAAAAATACCTTCAGCCGGCTGTACTTGTTGGCGATCCTGTTATAGGCAGCAAGGGTTTCGGGAATATCGAACTGTTCAAAGGCGTCCCGGTTGTTGATCAGGATCAGCAGCTGCTCAAAACGCTCCAGGGCCTCCGGTCCCTCCGTCATCATCGCGTCATACCGCTCCTCCAGCAAGTCGCCGGCTTCCTCCAGAATCCGCTCAATATCTGAGAATAAATAAGAATAGGTTTTACAAATGGGGCTTTGCTTCCATGGGATCAGCTTTCTTTCCGGGTTGTCCAGCAGGTAGACCCGCACAGGGCGCTCAAGCGCCATGTGCTGCAGGGTAAGCAGAAGATTGTTGATAAAGGCCAGCTTGCCCTCCTCATTTTTGCCAATCAGCGCGAAGTCAAAATCGCTTTCAAAATCCAGGTATACGGGCTCAATGCTGGCAAAATCCAAGCCGATGGGCACCAGGTAGCCCGGGAGGCCCGCGGGCACCGCCTGCGCCAGCTGCGCGCGGGTAAGCACAGAGGGAATCTCGGGGATCCGCCGCGCTTGCAGGGAGGGATACCGCGCGTTGACCTGCGCAACCATGTCGCGGATGGCCGCAACACGCTCATGCTCCATCGCGCCTTCATAGGCCAGGGGCGTTTGCATCTCATACACCGTTTTGTCCAGCCGGACCAGGCCCCGGCCGGGCAGCTCACGCGGCTCCTCCTGGGAGCGGTCAAACAGGTGCATGTACTCGTCACGGTTGCTCATGGCAAAGCAGAGCCTGTTGGTAAAGCCGACCATATAGCGGTAGCCAAAGCTGGCAGCCAGGCTGCCGGTCGCCACAAAGGTGATGCCCAGGGGCAGGCCCTCGCGCAGTAGGTACTGCATCTCGTCCATGTAGGGGTCTTCATACAGCTCGCGGAAGGCCGCGAAATTATCAATCAGCACGATAATCTGCGGCATGTCCTTCGCCCCGGCCTGGCGGTAGGCCGCGGCCGAGGTCACTCCGGCCTCCAGCAGCTTTTCGCGCCGGAGAACTACTTCCTGGCGCAGCAGCTTGAAGAGGTTTTTAAGCTTCTCATCCTCCTGGCTGAGCACAACGCCGCCCACATGGTGCATCCGGTCATAGTTGCGCAGGGTCATCGTGTCAAAGTCGATGATGTACCTCACCGCTTCCGCGGGAGAATAGTTCTCCGCCAGCGTGCGGATGATCAGCTGCAGGAAGTTGGTCTTGCCGGTCTGGGAGGCGCCCATGACCAGGGTGTTCGCCGAAGCGATGTCCAGGGTGAAGGGGCCCTGATGCTGGTTGTCCGGATCGTCATAGATGCCCAGGGGCAGCTTGAAATCCCGCCTGGTCAGCTGCGCGACCGGATAGGAGAGCGTTTCAGGCAGCGGCGGCATGCAGATAGGGTTGAGCCGGACCACCTTGTTCTCACGGCAGAACCTGTCCACATGCGCGATCATGACATCCAGCTGCGTTTGCGCCTCGACCGGACCGCTGTCCTCCGCCTTGCGCGGCGCATAGATGACCTCGCGGCCGCCCCAGGCGTTGAGGCGGTAAATCCTAGCCCCGGGCATCTCGCTGACGCCGCCAATAAGCACCTTGACGCCGCTGTAGGCCGACTGCAGCAAGGTCAGCTGCTCGTTGTTGCCCACCTGCATATACGCCCTGCCGGGTTCCTTGATTTCAGCGGCCAGGGGGGACTTGAGCACGCCGGTGCTGTCCTCGCGGGTTTGCACGCGCAGGCACAGCCGGAAGTTGGTGTTGGACCAGATCTGGTCATCCACGACACCGGCCGGCTTCTGGGTAGCCAGGATCAGGTGCACGCCCAGCGAACGCCCGATGCGCGCCGCCGAGATCAGCTCCTTCATGAACTCGGGCTGCTCGCTTTTGAGCTCGGCGAACTCGTCCACGACAATGATCAGGTGCGGCAGGGGCACAGGCACCCCGGAGGGGTTGTTCTTGTGCGCCTGGATATAGTCATCGATCTTGTTGACGTCATGCTGCGAGAACAGGCGCTGTCTGCGCAGCAGCTCGGCCTTGATGGATTTGAGCGAGCGGTTGATCTCCCGCCCGTCGATGTTGGTGATGGTGCCCAGCAGATGGGGCAGGCCCGCAAGCTGGTTGGCCATGCCGCCGCCCTTGAAGTCGATGATCAGGAAGCCCACCTCATGCGGGTGAAAATTGAGCGCCATGTTCATCATATAGCTGAGCAGGATCTCGGATTTGCCCGAGCCGGTGGTGCCCGCCACCAGGCCGTGCGGGCCATCGAATCGCTCATGCAAATCCAGGGTGACCAGCTCGTTCTTGGTCTTGACGCCCAGACTCACCGCCATGGACCTGGTCACGCAGGAAGCCGCCCAGGCGCTGCGTACGTCAAACTGGTCGGCGCTGGAAATGCCCAGCATTTCAAAGAAGGTATAGGATTTGACCAGCTCGCTCTCCAGGCTGATTTCCGGCACTTCCACCGGGCACAGCCGCGCCGTAACCTCCCGCATCATGTCCTCGGTCACGGTTTCGTAGGTGAAATCCTGGTAGCTTCCCGCGTGCGCGGTATTGGTAAGGCGGGCCAGGTTGGGCTGCTTGTCCAGGTGAATGATCTGGCTGCAGCCGGCTGGCAGGAACTCATCATATTCGCTGAGGAACACAAAGGTAAAGCCATATTGGGACGCGTTTTTGAAGTAGCGGGAAATCGGGTGGTTGCGCAGGGCCGCGATATTGGTGACAAACAGCACATGATGCACCGCCCACTGTCCGCCATCTGTCCCGCCTTTGGCGTCCTGGCGGCCGGACAGCAGTTTGTAGATCTGCTCCAGGTGCTGGTTGATGCTGGCCTGGTCATACATCAGGTTGCGGATGCCGCTGCGCCTGGAATAGCAGTGCGGCAGCCACCTGCTCCAGTCAAAGCGCGGCAGCTCCTCCTCCTCAAACAGGTAATACAGACGCAAATCGTCATAGCTGTGGCGGACCACCAGGTCCATGGTCATCACGCGCATGAGATGATACAGCAATTCGCGCGTGCCCACCACGCCCAGGCTGCCGCAGGTCCGCAGGTTCGCGATGATGGGCGCCTGTTCGATGGTCTTGTACTTACCCGCGACAATCTCGGGCATGTCCATGAGATCATCCTCGGTATCCTTGTATTCCTGGCGTGAGATCTTGATTTTGGAGGGGCCGTCAATGGTGCCGCTGCCCAGCCGGACCACCATGAAGTCTTCATCCTGGCTGGAGCGGTCAAACAGGCGCTGGTCAAAGCGGCGCACCACTTCCAGGTTGTCGCCGATGGGGCGGTAGGTGCGGTTGAGGGCGAGCAGCTCCTTGCCGCGTCTGTCGGCGATTTCAACAGACTTGTTCTGGATATAGGTAAAATAGTTTTGTTTTCTCAGCTTTTCCTGCTGGATTTTTTTGTTTTTCTGCACGCGGCGGGCAAAGAGGCTGGCCAGGATCGTGACCCCCATGGAGCCCGCACTGTAAAGCACGAAGGAGCCGCCGCCACCCATAAAGCCGCGCATGACCACCATCAGCACCAGCATGGTGACGGAGGGCATCAGGGTGACGAGGATGTTCTCCTCCTGTTCAGCCGGCTTGCTCTTGGGGTTGAGCACTTCGATGTCCCGGGTGTCCACATCCGGGATCAGGCGGGTCGTCCGGATAAACTGGGGGTAGCTTAACTGGTTCTCCTGCCGCGCAACAGGCACCGCAGACAGGCCGGACAACTTCACCGGCGACGCCGGATCCATCAGCAGCCCGGAACCCCTCAGCAAAAAGCCCAGCCCGGCAACATTGAGAAAATCATTCTGCTGCGCCTGACAGGGCTTGTTTTGAGTCAGGGGCACTCCGTTGAGATACACCGCGTGCTGGTTCGCGGATTGGACATTGACCAGCCAGCCCGCGCCCGATCGCTGCAGGACCACCTGGGCGCCCGCCGCCTCATCAGCCGTGAGTGAAATGCCCTGGCCGGTCAGCCGGTGCGCGATCCTGACCTGGCTCTGCAGCGAAACAAGATGCGTATAGCGGTGGTCCGCCGTGCGGAAGGGACGGACAAAATGCAAAAGAACCAGCTCATTTTGCTGCCCGTCGGACAGGCTGACTTCAAAACGGTCCCCCGCGTTCAGGGACAGGTCCTCGCGCTGGTCGTCCAGGCGCTTGAAGGTGACGCCGCGGCCGGGCACCAGGGAATAGCCCTGGTTGCTGATTTCCACATGGAAAGCGAGGGCATCACAGAGCGCTGTTTCCAGCCGGACATGGGCGTCCGGGCCGGTGCCCACCTCCACCAGCTTGGTCTGGAAGCGCGTCAGCTCGACATACTGCGGGGCCTGGCCCGGCGCCGCGATCAAAACGCTTAAAGCCTGCATGAAACCCTCCCTAATCCTGATGGTAGATCACGCAGCCCGGCTGCAGGCGGAACTGGCTGAGCAGCTCATGCCCGCACAGCAGGGCATCCGGCTGCTCGCAGCGCAGGTACATCTTGGGAGAGTTGATCTGAAAGCTCTCCTTGAGCGCGAGCACCAGCTGATGAGCGGTGATATCCAGCGGAATCAAAAGGTCGCAGGAGGTTCTCCTGCTGCGGTCTTCAAACACAACGCTCAGTTCATCCATGTCGTTCCTCCCTTACATATACGCGGAATGCACCTTGAAACGGTATCTCGCAATCCCTACCACATCGCCGATGACCATCTCCGCGGCATGGTTGGCCTTGAGCCGTTTCTCGTTGAGGTAGGTGCCGTTGACACTGCCCATGTCCACCAGATAATACTTATCCTTTTGCGCGTCATAGGTGATGCTGCAGTGCAGGGAGGAAACCTCATTGTCCTCCACAAAGCGGTAGTCGCAGTCCAGCCGGCCGATGGTAAACACCGGACGGTCGATGGTGATGTGCAAATAGTTGGACGTGTTCAGGCTGCGCAGCACCAGGCTGGGCCTGAATACAGACGGCAGCACCTTGAGGAAATCCTCCTTGTGCACCTCCGGATCGGCCTTGGCCTCCTGCCGCGCCGCCCAGATGGGGCGCAAAAGAACATACGCCATGGCGCCCGCGACCAGCACAATGGCCAGGATGACAGGAACCAGCAAAAAGAGCAGGTTGTCGCTGAGCAGCCAGGCCACAAACCCCAGAACGATCGCCACAGCGGAAAACAGCAGGGATTGCCCGACAACGGCCTTGTTTTTTTGTCCCACAAGCTCCTCCCTATGCCCTGGCGGACGGCGCCTGGTTAAAGCCCTGCACCAGGTCCAGCGCGATACAGGTCAGGTTGTCCCTGCCGCCCATCTCCAAAGCCTCCATGGCAAGCGCCTGCACCAGGTCGCTCACCTTGGGGGCAACGGACATGAAGCGATGGATGTCCCGGTCGCTGATCAGGTCGCTGATGCCGTCGCTGACCAGCAACAGGCGATCCTTCAAATGCGCCTTCAACTCCGTCTGGTGGACAAGCTCCTCGGCGCCGTCCGCCTCGGGCATGCCGATATAGCGTGTGATCACATTGCTTCTTCTGTGCTTTCTGGCCTGTTCAGGCGTCAGCAAGCCGGCCTTGACCATCAGGTTGACCTCGGAATGGTCATCGCTCAAGCGGGTCAGCCGGCCGTCCCGCAGCAAATACACCCTGCTGTCCCCGGTGTTGGCCGCATACAGCATGTCAGCCTTGATGACCAGCAGAGCCAGGGTGCTGCCTGAGGCGCGCGCCCCATGCCTGAGGGCATCGCTGCGGACTTCCCTGGAGGTGTCCATCACGTACCCGGCGATCAGATCGGGAATGGCCTGGCTGCGCGCCTTTATCATAAAGGGAATCAACCCGCGCGCGGTCAGGTAGGAGGCGCGCTCGCCGTACTGCGCGCCGCCCATGCCGTCACAGACCGCGTATACCTGGGTCTTCTCCGTAAAGCTGTGGTGGATCTGCGCCCCCTGGTCCATGGCCTGCAAAGCCATCAGCGCGCCGTTGAAAAAGAAGCTGTCCTCGTTGTTCTTGCGCACACAGCCCATGTGGCTGAGTGTGGACGCTTCAACCAATCGCTTTGCCATGCCTGTCCTCCTCCATTCAAAATGTGCTTCCAGAACTCCAGGAATCCAGGCGCTCAAGGCTCTCCGGAGTTTTTGAAGAAATCAATCAACAGCATAGATTTCGCGGTCATCGGCTTGGTAGGTTCCTTGGTCAACTTCGTCATCTGTTCCTAAACGCGTTTGGATTGGCGTTTTCGTTGGGCCCTTTGTTTGAATTATTGTCGGAATTGTTTTTGTCTGTGGATGTCATCGTATCGTCTTCGGGCGTAGGCGTGGGAGTAGCTTTGAGCTTGGGGGGAGCTGCAGGCGTAGGCGTAACTTTAAGCTTGGGGGTAGCCGTAGGCATAGGCGTAACCTCAGGAGTAGGGCTAACCGTAGGCGTGGGCGTAACCACAGAAGTAGGTATAGCTGTAGGCGTGGGCGTAACCTCAGGAGTAGGGCTAGCCGTAGGCGTGGGCGTCGCCTCACCGGCCAGCTGGCGCAGGACCTCCTGCACACCCTCCTCCTGCCCGCCAAGTGTCATCAAGCCCTCTTCATTCACTGACAATGTCGCGTTCAGCATCCCGTCACCGGCCTGCAGGATCACATTTGTCCCCTGCCTGGGCAGAACGATCAAGCCGGACATGGGGTGATCCGGATCCTTGACCAGTTTGATGTCCTCCAAGCCGGCTTGCTGGATGACCACGGTAAAATGATCGGGCATCGGCTGGCCCGCCAGGGCCTCAAGCTGCTCAAACACGTCCACAACCGCCAGCGCTCCGGTGTCCGCGGCGCGAATGAAGCTCCAGGCTCCCTCCTGCTTGTCCTGGTTGGACAAGCGGAAGCTGAAGGCGGGCAGGCCTTCGTCCCCGAAGGGCACATGGGCGGTCCAGGCCAGATGGTTCGTTTCCTGTGCGTCGGGCAGGTCAAACCTGGCCGGAAGGAAGACCCGGCCCTCCGCTTCCGGGCCGTGCTCCATGCTCAGGGCCGGCGCAGAGGGGTTGAGCAGCAAATCCATTTCCAGGGCGGTATCCCCCTCGCCGCTGCCGGCGCTGGTTTGGATGCGCTCAAGAACGGCTTTCAAATTCTGTGAGTCAGCCTGCAAACCGTCCTTTGACTCCCCCTCAAAGAACACCAGGGGCTGCTGCGTCAGCCAGGACGCCTCCAGAACCCATACGGGCATTTCAGCCATCCACACCAGCTTGTCAACAAGCTCCTGCCGGTCAAACTTGGCGACGAGCGCCCCGGTCTTGACCGCCTGATCATCAACGCTCAGGGGATCGGATTCAAGCTCCTTGCCCTCCCCGGCGGATGCCAGGAGCACATACCGGCCCGGGGCAAGCGCCAGCTGCGCCTGACCCGGCGCCGCCAGGGGGAGGCTTACCTGATCTTTTTTCAAGCTCCAGCTGCTCACGCGGGTCAGATAACGCTCAGGCAGGTCGGTGGCCAGCCCGGGGACATCCAGCAGGCCCAGATGCGTCCGCAGAGCCTGCGCCTGGGACGCGCTGAAGGGCACCTCCACCGCTGCGCCGTCCTTGCCATAGTAGAAATACTGCCCGTCCAGGCCGTACATGCCGTGGATGCCCAGCAGCTCCAGAACATCCCCGGCAGCCAGGGCATGGACCGGCTGCTCCTGCCCGTGCCCGGCATACAGGCCGGTGAGCACATTCACCGTTTGCTCTCCAAAGGTGAAGCGCAGCGTATAGGGTTCATTGCGCAGGCTGACGCCGGACAGGCCGCCCTGCGCGGACAGGGTCAGCCCGGTGATGGTGCGGCCGTCCGCCTCACGCACCAGGCTGTATGTGCCGCCATCCAGCGGCCCGCCGGGCGCCGTCAGGCTGCCAAACACCCCGGGGCCGATCTCCAGCGCAAACAGCTCCAGAGGTTCATAGCCCCCATCCATTGCGGCAATCAGCTGCCTGCCCTGCTCAGGCAGCGGCCCCTGGGATGTATTGGGCCGGCCGTCCACCATCAGGGTTTCGCCCTGGCGGTACACCCAGGCATCCGCGGCCAGGGGTTCCAGGCCGCCGGTATCAATGGCGTAACAGATGCGCTCAATGTCAAACACGGGGCTGGCCGCCTGCCCGGCTGAAGCCGTGAAAGGCGGGGCATCATACCGTGACAGCCCGGAAGCATGCTTCACTTGGACGCTGGCTGTATAGCTGCCCTCGCTGAGCAGGATGCTGCCCATCTGCTCGGCGGGAATATCAACGCCCGCCTGCCCGGATTCGATGCGCAGGGAGGCCAGGTAGGGCGCGACTGCGCTCAGATCGACCGGGTAGAGCGTTTCGGCGGTGGATTCAATCTCCCGGGTTTCTCCCGCGCTGGCCAGGTAAAGCCGCTCTCCCGATTTGAGGACAAAGCTGTCCTCAGGCAGAGGCGTTGGCCTGGGTGTGGGGCTGGGCGCGGGCGAGGGACTGGGCGTGGGCGGCACCGGCGTGGGCGAAGGACTGGGAGAAGGCAGTGAAAAAACGATCTCGGTTTGCATCGCCAGGTGAATCACCCGGTCTTCATACGTGGTCTCCCCATCCTGGACAACAAGCCGGTAGGGGCCCGTGTGCAGCTCCAGCTCCGCCTGCGCGCTCTGCTGGCCGGGCGGGATCTCCGGCATGCTGACCGCCTGGCCTTCCTCGTCCGTCAGAAGCCAGGTCATTTCACGCCCCAGCAAACCCTCCATCCGCAGGCTGAGCCTGACCGGCCTTCCGGTCATTTGAATCAAAAAATAGGCGCCGCCAACCAGCGCGACCGTCAGCAGCGTGACCGCAGCGGTCACAATGAACCGGCGCTTCTTGCGCCGCTTGAAGGCGCCGGAGGGCGAAAACGCGCTTTCCTCAGGCAGGGGCGGGATGGGAAGGACATTGACAGACATCAGCGGCTGTCCCTGGGCATCCCGGAAACGCACCGGCGCGTCCAGCAAAAGATCGGCCTGGTCAGCGCGCTCCATGGCGCTGTCCATCTGATACACGCGTATCGCGGTCTGGCCGTACGCAAAGGCATTCAGCAGCTTGAGCGGCCGGTCGTTTTTCTCTTCCGCCGTGCCGAAGATCTCTATGGCCTGCGCCAGCAGCTCGGGCTCGCGCGAAGCGATCGTGATCCGGTCACCGTTGCGCGCGCCGCCGGGCTCAGGATAAAATTCCTCCACCAGCACCTTTGTCTGGTTCCACTCATCCAGGGCGATATACACCACGGACTGGATGTTGCGCCCCAGAGGGTTGCCCAGCAGATACCGCTGCGCCAACAGGGTGCCTGGCGGCATCACACCCAGATCATCCGCCGGGGGCTGGTTGATAAAACCACAGTGCTGGCAGCTTTCCTGGTTCCATTGCTCAAAACATTCCGGGCATCTGTTCATGCTGTCTCTCCTGTGGCTTGTCCTGCTGGCTTCGCGTCGCGAGCGCTCAGCAACGCGGTCTGCTGCCAAATGCGCGCCAAAACCCCCCGTATCCCGGCCAGGCATTCCGCCAACCGGGCAATGAGCGGGCCGGAATATCGGGCGTGGTTTGTGCAGCCGATGATGAGCGGCGTATCATCTGCCTTGCTACGGCTATATTCTATGCATGCGGGCAAAATGTGTCAACAACCCTTCCCCTGCCGCGCCTGCTTTGTGCTGCCCTGCCGCGCCTGCCTTGTGCTGCCCCTGCCGCGCCTGCCTTGTGCCGGCGCGCGGAGGCAGGTATAATGAGCCGAAAAGCGCCCGGGCCTGCTGGCTGCCGGGGCAAAAACAACAAGGGAGGTTGCGATGGAACATACTGACAGGGCCGGGCGCATCGCCTGGTTTCAGGAAGCGCGCTTTGGCATGTTCATTCATTGGGGCTTGTACAGCATTCCCGCGCGCGGCGAATGGGTGCGCTCCTGGGAGCGCATCAGCAATGAGGATTACCAGCCCTTTTTTGAGGAATTCAACCCCAGCGATTACGACCCCAAGGCCTGGGCCCGGGCGGCCAGGGAGGCCGGCATGCGCTACGCGGTGTTCACCGCCAAGCACCATGACGGCTTTTGCCTGTTTGACAGCAAGCTGACCGATTACAAGTCCACCAACACCCCTGCCGGGCGCGACCTGGTGCGTGAATATCTGGAGGCCTTCCGCGCTGAGGGGCTCAAGGTTGGCTTGTACTTCTCCATCATTGACTGGCATCATCCGGATTTTCCCCATTACGGCGACCGCCAGCACCCCGAGCGCGACAACGAAGCCTTCAGGGGCGTCCGGCATGATTTTGACAACTATCTCAGGTATATGCACGGCCAGGTGGAGGAGCTGGTCACGGGCTATGGCAGGATCGATCTGATGTGGTTTGACTTCTCCTATGACCACATGACCGGCGAGACCTGGCGCGCGACAGACCTGGTGCGCATGATCCGCCGCCACCAGCCCCACATGATCATGGACAACCGCCTGGAGGTCTCCGGGGAGGGCTTTGGCAGCCTGCTCTCCGGCCAGCCCAAGGAATACGCGGGCGATTATGTCAGCCCCGAGCAGATCATTCCTCCGGAGGGCGTCCTTGACATCAACGGCAAACCGGTGCCCTGGGAGGCCTGCGTCACCATGAACAACCACTGGGGCTATACCGAGCGCGACAAGTTCTTCAAGCCCGCGCCCATGCTCATCCGCAAGCTGGTGGAATGCGTGTCCAAGGGCGGCAACCTGCTGCTCAACGTGGGCCCGGACGCCCGCGGGATGATCCCCGAGCAGTCCCTGGACATCCTCAGGCAGATCGGGCGCTGGATGAAGCGCAACGGCGAAAGCATTTACGGCTGCAGCCCCGCGGGGATGGACAAGCCGGACTTTGGCCGCATCACCAGGCGCGGCAAGACGCTGTACTACCATGTCTTCGACAACCCCATCGGCTACCTGCCCCTGAGCGGCCTGAAGCCCGAACAGGTGGAGAGCATCCGCCTGCTGTCCAGCGGCGCGCAGATGAAGATAGAAAAGGACTGGATCACCAACAACTATCCGGACCATGTCTTCACCAGCTTCGGGCCGAACCCGGTGCTGCCGGATGAGACCGACACCGTGGTGGCGGTGCGGCTGAAGGATTGAGCCAGTTTTATTCGGAAAGCAGGTACGCCAGGGCCTTCCCGTACTTGAGCTCCACCCGCTCCCGGTCTTTCTGCGTCGGGTTGGGAATGCGGCGGATGTCCATGTTGTGGGTGATATCCAGCACCTTGACAGCCCTCGCCAGCGGGTTTTGCTTTACCCGGAAAAGGTAGTCATTGTAGTTCTCCCCCGGGCGCTTCGTGATCGCATCCAGCGCGCCGGCGACGGCCTCGCCGAACATGGACCGGGCCCTGGCCACCGACATGAGGTGCGGCGCGTCCTCGATGGTGTCGTGGAGGTAGGCCACAATCTTTGCATCGTCGCCATGGCAGCGCTCCGCCACCCAGGCCGTGTGCTCGTCATATGGCCGGCCGCCTTTGTCAAGCTGGCCGGCGTGGATCTCCCTGCTCAACAGCCGGGCTTGCGCAACCCTGTCCATCTCCATGATCCCTCCTCTTCCCATCACCAGTATACCGCGGTTTGCAGGGATTCAAGAGCAGCATCATATACTTTCTTCATAAATTCTTGCCGAGCAGCGGTTTCCCGCAAAATCCATTTGTGCATTGTGGATTTTATCTTTCCCCTCGCAGGGGGTATAATCGCATTGAAAGCGCTCTGTCAGGCGTCGCATCATTTATTCGGGAACCATTTTGATGGGGACTGCGTCACAATAGCAAAAGGAGGTATCGATCATGCGCAACACGCAAACTTTTTTACACAAGCTCTCCGCCCTTCTGATGGCCCTGCTGATGGCGCTGTCCCTGGCGCTGCCGGCCCTGGGCGCGCCGTTTACCCAGGAACTGCGCCCGGGCGACAGCGGCGAGGAGGTGCTAGCCATGCAGATGCGCCTGAAGGAGCTGGGGTATTACACAGGCCAGCCCGATGGTAACTTCGATGAAGCCACCCGGGCTGCGCTCATCCTCTTCCAGCAGGACAACAACCTGCTGGCCACCGGCACGCTGGACAGCGATACCCACCAGGCGCTGTACGCCCGGGATGCCCGGCGCTTCACACCCATCGCCGATGAGAGCTGGGCCATGGAAATTCCCTATGGCACCCTGGCGTACGACACCGGCGCCCCGGGCATGGGATGGAGCCCGATGAACACCAATGAGTACGATGTGTTCAATGAAAACCGCTTCCTTGCCGTGGCCACCTCCCCCCTGTCCACCTTCGCGGCCGATGTGGACACCGCCTCCTATGCCCAGCTGCGCGCCAAAATCCTGCGCGGCCAGGCCGTGCCCCCCGACAGCGTGCGCATCGAGGAGATGCTCAACTATTTCAAGTATAACTACAAACAGCCCGCGCCCGGGGAGCCCTTCGGCGTCACGATGGAGCTGGCCAAAACCCCCTGGAACGAAGACACCTGGCTGCTGCTGATCGGCTTGCAGGCTGAGGAAATCAAGCGGGAGGAGCGGCCGCCGCAGAACCTGGTCTTCCTCATTGACGTCTCCGGCAGCATGGACATGCCCGACAAGCTGCCCCTGGTCAAGCGCGCCTTCCTGATGCTGCTGGAGGAGCTTTCCCCTACGGACACCGTCAGCATCGTCACCTATGCCTCCAGGGATGAGGTGGTGCTCTCAGGCAGGCCGGCTGCCGACAAGGTGGCCATCATGGAGGCCATCAACGCGCTGGAAGCCGGCGGCAGCACCGCGGGCGCCGCTGGCATCATCACCGCCTATGAGCTGGCCAGGGAGCACTTCATAGAAGGCGGCAACAACCGCGTGCTGCTGGCCACCGACGGCGACCTGAACGTGGGCGTGACGGATGAGGGCAGCCTGGCCCGGCTGGTAGAGGAAAAGAAACAGGGCGGCGTCTTCCTGTCCGTCCTGGGCTTTGGCGACGGCAACTACAAGGACAACAAGCTGGAAGCCCTGGCCGACCGGGGAAATGGAAATTACAGCTATATCGACACCATCCATGAGGCCCGCCGCGCGCTGGTCACCGAAATCGGCGCCACCTTCTTTACTGTCGCCCGGGATGTCAAGCTGCAAGTGGACTTCAACCCGGCCCACCTGAAGGGCTACCGGCTGATCGGCTATGAAAACCGCGTCATGGCGGCAGAGGATTTCGCCGATGACACCAAGGATGGCGGCGAGCTGGGCAGCGGCCACCGGCTGACGGTGCTGTATGAGCTGGTGCCCGCGGACAGCGCGTTCGACATCGGCGAGGTTATTAGCAAGTACCAGCAAGCAGCTCCCCTTGACAGCCCGGCCCTGAGCGATGAGCTGCTCACCCTGTCCATCCGCGCCAAGGCGCCCACGGGGGATGAAAGCGCGCTGTACACCTACCCGCTCAAGGCGCAGGCGCCCGGGGAGATGACAGACAACCTGCGTTTTGCCGCCGCGGTGGCCGAGGTGGGCATGCTGCTGCGCGACAGCGAATGGAAGGGCAGCGCCACCTATGACAGCGCGCTGGAGCTGCTGCGCGCGGACAGCAGCCTGACCGGCGACCCCTACAAAGAGGAGTTCCTCTACCTGGTCAACCTGCTCAGCCGCGGGAACTGACGCTGCCGCGAAGCGAAGGCCTTGAAGCCCGGCAGCAGGCGGGTACGGCTGACAAATCAGGCAACGCAAAGTATACTGAAACTCAAAAGAACGGCTTTGCTGCGTGGCCTGCCCATGCGGCAAAGCCTGATCTTATGAATCTGTTTGAGGAGGGAACGCATGGGACTCAATCCTGCCCTGGGCATCCGCGTCGGGCGGCTGCCCGCCGGACCCGGGAACTTGATCACCGATGTGCCGGGACTCAAGGTAGGGCACCATACCCTGGCGGAGGGACCGGTGCAGACCGGCGTCACGGTCCTCCTGCCCGGTCCGGACAACTGCTTCACGCGCAAGCTGCCTGCCGCCGTCACGGTGTTCAACGGCTTTGGCAAATCCCTCGGGCTGATGCAGATAGAGGAGCTGGGCCAGCTGGAGACGCCCATCGCGCTGACCAACACCCTGTCTGTCGGCGCCGCCTGGACCGCCCTGTGCCGCCACGCGCTGTCTCAAAACCCGGGCATCTGCCTCACCACCGGCACCGTCAACCCGGTGGTGTTTGAGTGCAATGACGGCTACCTCAATGACATCCGCGGCCTGCATATCAAGGAAGAGCATGTGCTGTCCGCGCTGAAAAACGCCAGCCAGACCTTTGAGGAGGGCAGCCTGGGGGCTGGACGCGGCATGCGCTGCCACGGGCTCAAGGGCGGCATCGGCTCCAGCTCGCGCGTGCTTGACATCGCAGGCCATCCCTATGCGCTGGGCGCCCTGGTGCTGGCCAACCACGGCAGCCTGAGCGATCTGACCGTCGCGGGGCGTCATATTGGCCCCAGAGCGGAGGAGCTGCTGAACAGCGGCTGGACCAGCGGGTATGAACAGCAGCAGGACAAGGGTTCGGTCATCGTGGTGCTGGCCACCGATGTGCCCCTGGACAGCATCCAGCTCAGGCGCGTGTCCCGCAGGGCTGTTGCCGGCCTGTCGCGCACCGGCAGCAACATCGGCCACAGCAGCGGCGAGATTGCGCTTTGCTTCTCCACGGCCAATCCCATCACGCATGACG
>JAKPNM010000025.1 GCA_029548395.1 Bacillota bacterium | reverse complement strand
GGTAAAAAAATAGCATCTTCTTATCGCTGACGGTAAAAACCAGCGTGCAGACTGAAAACGCTCACTTCCCTTAATTTATAAGGAAATACCGAGCGCTTTTATCTCTCAAAGTGTAAAAGTCAGGTTATATTAACACTTTTCAATATTTTTGTCAAATCAAAAATTTTTATGAGGTATGATATTCTTCATGATAACACTCCCTTCTTATTTTTTACTGTAAAGTCACGGTCGTCATTCGAGAGTTATCTCTTCGCCCGCTTCAACAATCAACCGCCCGGAAGCGACGAAGGTTTCGGCAATAGTCCTGTCAAACAGGGAACCCGGGGCCATGTGATAGGGGATGCTGTATCTAGCAGCCACCATTTCCGCGCAGCGAGAAGCTTCTTCCGTGTTCATGTTGTACTTGCCGTCGCAGCAAAACAGCGCGTAATCTAGTTCGCGTTCCGCGAATGAAACCATCTGTTCGGTGGTTGATGTATCGCCGGATACGTATACGGTCTTGCCCGAGGGGAGCGTCAGTATGTAGCCTACGCAAACATTGATATCGTGGTTTGGATTGTTGCCGGCTTGAACAGCTTCAACCTTCACGAATCCAAGATCGAAGGTTTTGTATTCACTGTTAACGAGCGCTTCTGCGTAGGTGATGATCTGGCAATTTTCGTTTTTTGTTCCGATAAGATCTACTGCCGTGTGGTCGCCGTGACCGTGGGTGATCAGGATAAGGTCAGCGGGAAGGTCATAGCCTTCACCGGCGTACGGGTCGATATAAATCACTTTGCCTTCGGCGGTCACGACTCGCAGACTTCCGTGCCCCTGATAGAGGAGCTTGTCTTTACCTGCGGGCTCAGCAAGACATACGGAGACAAGAAGCAATCCCACTAGGACTAATGCGATGATTTTCAGCATTTTCGATTTGCCTCCTTTCATTATTGGTACGGTTTTATATTGGCACGATTTTCGGCTAAACTTCCTGGGCTGCCGCGGTTGCGGCAGCCCAGAGATTATAGGGGCAGAGAATTACCCGCAGGCTGAAGGCTTATTTGCCGCTGTAGGGCACCGCCTTTACCTTGCTAAACATCCAATCCTGCAGGGCAGCGTTCTCAGTAGCCGCCATCCAGGACCAGTGGGCACTGGGGATGACGGTGCCGGGCAGGTAGGTTACAAAGGCCCACATGGCTTCTTCCTTGGCCATGGCATCGATGACAGGCTGCAGGTCCATTGCGGCCTCCTCACCGCGCAGATAGCCATTGCGGCCGTTCTCAGAGAGGAAAGCGACAGCCTTGTAGCCAAGGCTCGTTACCAACTCGTAGTTCTGGACCATTCTCTCATTGGCGGTGCCGCCGCCGTCGGCAGCGCCCGTGATCACGATGATGGGAATGTCCTTGTAGGCAGCCAGCCTGGCTTCATCTTCGCTCAGGTTGGCGTTGGCGATCACAATAGAAGCCGCGATCATCTCGGGATAGGCGAACATCAGGCTCTTGGAGCCGCCGCCGCCCATGGAGCAGCCGCTGACATAGATGCGGGCTGCGTCGATATTGTACTTCTCGATGAGCTCCAGCACGATGGTGTTGATGTTGTCGATCGCCGGTCCATCCCAGCCGCTGTGCCCCTGGGGCGCCAGCACGAAGGCGGGGTTGCGCTTTTGCGCCGCCGGGGTGATGTAGTTCAGCGCGCTGCGGTTGGCGGACAGCTGGGTGAAGTTGTTGGTGCCGCGCTCACCGCCGCCATGCAGCCAGATGAACAGCGGCAGGGACTTGCCTTCCCAGCCTTCCGGGATGTACAGCTGGTAGTCTGTCTTGTAGCCGTCGGCATTCGTGACAGAGCCGGCAATAAAATCGTCTATCTCTACATGGATGTACCCCTTGGCATCAAACATCATCTGACGGGAAGTGAATTGCACATTGAGCGTCAGATCCCGCAGGGTGTTGGAGCCGGAGAAGTACTGCAGCGTGTTGGTCAGGCCTGCGCCAATGCCCTGGGGCTCGTCAAAAATGATGAACACATACTTGCCCTTGAGCTCAGCATGGCCGGGTTTGCCGGAGTTGTTCATGTACACCTGCACGATGCTGTAGCCATTGACTCCGAAGTCCGCGGGCAGCAGCGCGCCGCTGTCCCACTCGCCGGCAAACTCCAGGCGTATGCCATAGACAGCCTGGCCTTCGTCGAGAACCTTGGTCAGAATCTTGGCATCCGTGAACACCGGGTCAGGTACGGGTGTGGCGGTTGGGGCTGGCGCTTCCGCGATGGCGGTCAGGCTGAACAGCATCATAGCGCACAGCAGGATTGCGAACAGTTTTTTCATGGTTATCTCCTTTCATGAATTGGGGTACACACGATCGACGGAGTATTTGTGTGCTGTCCGGTCGATCATCAGGGTGAGGTATGGGTCGGTCGGTACGCCACTCGCCGCTTGCGCGGCTGTGGTTGATACACCCCCGTGGCGCGCACGTCGCGCTTCGTGCTCCCCACGCGGTCTATCCTTATCCGGCTTTGCCAGCACCCGGGTGTCAGCTGCCATCCCAAGGCCTGTGCCATGGCCGGCTTCGGTTGCGCTTACCTGGCAGGCGTGTAGGGCGTGTCGAGCTGTTGGTCAAACAGCCAGTCGCGAATGGCATCATTGTTATATGTCGCCATCCAGGACCAGTGCGAGGAAGGCACCACCGTGCCCTTCAGGTAATGGGTCAGCAGCACATTGGCTCCCTCCGCAATCTGCTCCCTGGCCAGCAAATCAGCCTGGTATCCGCGGGCAAAACCATTCCAGGCCTGGTCATCCACCCGACGGATCACTTTGGCGCCCAGCTTTTCCAGCTGGTCGATCACACCGCCCATGTTGGTGATGCGCTCCTCCGTTTCGTCAGCGGCCAACAGCAGCCAGATGGCTTTCTCCGTCAGGGGCTGAAGCTGCTCGTCCGTGTAAATATCGCAGGACGCGACTACCAGCATGGCGGCAAACATATCCGGATAGGCGATATTCATCGCGAATGTGCCGCGGCCGCCCATGGAAAGCCCTGTGCAGTACAGGCGCGAGCCGTCGATGGCATAGTCTTCCATCAGGCCGTCTATCGCCAGTTTCAGGTTTTTAAGGATATAGGAGGCCTCAAAGAACGGCTGTTCTTTCGTGCCTGAGTTCATGGCCCAGCCATGGGACGCCTCATTGGTCTTCTGAGCCGCCAGAACAAAGCAGGGATGCTTCGCCTGTGCCCGGGCGTTGGCAAACTCCAGCGCGCTGGGGTTGCCCAGGATTTGAGAGATGTTGTTAGTGCCGCTCTCGCCGGCGCCATGCAGGAAGAGAACCAGCGGCAGCGGCTCCTGGCTTTCGGCCCTGATATCATATCCTTCCGGGATAAAGAGCCGGTAGCTTACCGTGGTGCCATCCTCCGGGTTGGTGAAGGTGATGGGCAGAAAGTCATCCACCAGGACGTTGATCGTTCCGGTATTGGTGAAGCCACTGGCGTTCACGACCCGCTCATCAGCCAGGGTGACGTTGGCATTTTGCCGAATATCCAGATGGACTTCGCGCAGGTGATTGATGCCTCCCGTATACTGCAGGGTCTTGCCCATGCTGTAGCCGGGGATGGTGCTGTAAGCCAGCTTCAGGAGTACATACTTGCCCCGGGCCTGCGCGTCGTCAGGCGTCCCGGAATCATTGGTGTATACGCCAATGACGCTGTAACCGCTGACTGCGTAGGTGGAGATGGATACCGTCCCCGCGACCACCTGGCCCGGGTACTCGATGCGAACCCCGGTCACGGTTTGCCCCTCGGGCAGTGTCTCCGCGATCGCCTTCGCTTCCACGATGGCGAGAGGCTCTTCAGCAAGGGTCGGCCAGAGGATGCCGGTCATGAGCATGGCAATAGACAATGCAAGAGATAGAAAGAACTTTCCAGGACACTTTTTCATGTTGATGGTCTCCTTTTCTTCATGACAGGTCAATATGTGGATGTAGGTGCCTCAGTCGCGGGCGGGATTGTATGGGATACTATGAGGATTGCTATGTCGGTCTGTTTGCAAGAATGCCTGCTGTGGGTTGCCATGTCGGACACGTGTCCGATCTTTTGGTTTTAGTATACTACGGCATCGGACACGTGTCAAGCGCTATTTGGCAAATATTTTTCCGTTTTTTATATTTGTTGTGATGATTCCATTATTCTTTTTTTGGGGTCATGATTTGCAGTTATTTGGCAATTGAAGTCAACATCAGATCCAGAAAGCTGTCCAGGACCTCCTGAACGTGCACATTATGTTCCTTTTCGATAATCGCCTTGCGTGTCAGCGTGCGCTGCATGATGCCGAACAGGCTGTTAAGCAGCATGCTGCCTATGATGTTGGGCGATATATCATCACGGATGCTTCCTTCTGTCTGGCCCTGCAGTATCAGGGCATAAAGGGTATTTGCGCTGTCTATCATGGCTGCTGTATAACGGCAGGACTCGCCTACGTTGGGGTACTCATCCGAATAGATCGCGTCAAACTTGTCAAGGAAACGAATGATCTCCGTGTGTTCCTTGAAATAGGAGAGAAAAAAGCCCAGCCGGCGCCTAAGCGCCGTCATGGCGTCAGGAGCCTTGATCTTTGCCACATACTCGTCGGCTTGCTGGCTGATCTCTTTCATCAGGACGCCGGAAACATGCATTACAAGGTCCGACTTGCTGGGGAAATAGAGATACAGCGTGCTTCTGCTGATGCCGACTTCCCTGGCAAGCCAGTTCATCTGCGTGTTCTCAATGCCACGCTGCAGGAAGCTCTGCCTTGCGACGGATACTATGGCTGTATGTATCTCGGACTCTCTCGTTGCGTTGTATTCCATATGATCCCCTACCTTTCCAAGACAGCAAGCGAAAAGCGCAGCCTCATTTTACATAGTAACCCATACAGGCAAGATGGTCAAAAATTCTGCCGGAATCCTTGTCATATTTCTTCGTTCAAACCCGATGGCGTCCAGGATAATCCCCGTTGTTTCTGCAGATTCATATTATACGCCTTCAGATTAAGGATACAAATATCAGCATAAAGCACCAAAGGCAGCGCGCCCCTGGATGGGAGCGCGCTGATGTGTCTGCCTTGCTGTCAGGATGTCAGGCTTGCTTCTTCTCGCGCCTGAAGCACAGGAACCAATCCAGGCAGTACTGGTCCTCATCCTGGCTTTCCATGCGCTCGCGCGCGGCGCCGCAGGAGCCGGCGGTGGGAACGATGACGTCATCGCCGGGGCGCCAGTCGGCGGGCGTGGCCACCTGGTCCTTGTCGGCCTTTTGCAGGGCCTGGATGATGCGCTTGATCTCGTCGAAATTGCGCCCGGTGGAGATCGGGTAGTACAGGATGGTGCGGATGATGCCCTTGGGGTCGATGACAAAGACCGCGCGCACGGCCTGGGTATTGGACTGGCCGGGCTGGATCATGCCGTATTTGTTGGCGACCTCCATGCGGATGTCTTCGATCAGGGGGAACTTGACCTCCACGTTCTTCATGCCCTTCCACTCCAGCTCCTGGATCTTGCGCAGCCAGGCGATGTGCGCGTACAGGGAGTCCACGGACAGGCCGACCAGCTCGGTGTTGAGCGCCTTGAACTCATCGGCCATGGTGGCGAAGGTCATAAACTCGGTGGTGCATACCGGCGTAAAGTCCGCCGGATGGGAGAAGAGGACGACCCACTTGCCCTTGTAGTCCCCGGGGAAGTTGATGTTGCCCTGGGTGGTGACAGCGGTAAAAGCGGGCGCCATGTCGCCGATGAGCGGCATGCGGTAGGTGTTTGTCACATTGGTGTTTTCCATAGCTCTTTCCTTTCTTGTACCTGGTACAATCCTGTTGTATCCTTATCGTACCCTGATGGTAGCAAAGCGAAACCTCAGCTTCTACGAACAAATATGTGTGTTCAAATCAAAACCGCTTCCTGTGTCTTTAGGACTTCAGGAAGCGGAACGGGCAATGATCATTATTCAAATACGATGCAGGCCGGCGGGAAAACGCCCGCGCTCAGTCCGGCTTGACGGTCTCGCCCCACTTGCCCAGGAAATAGGCGGCGACAAAGCCCAGCGCGCCCATGAGCAGGCAGAGCAGGGCTTCCGGAAGGGAGGAGAACTGCCGGGGAATGATGACCAGGGTGCTGGCGGTCACCAGGCCCACCACCGCGCCGGAGGCCAGGCTGTAATGCCTGTCAAACAGGCGGTCCACCATGCGGGCAAACAGGAAGGCCACCAGCGCGATGCCGCTGAGCAGGGGGATGATGACGCCGAAGTCCAGCGCGCCGACGCTGTGCATCAGGTATTTGTAGACGCCCATAAAAATCAGCAGGGCGGAGGAGGACAGGCCGGGCACCACCAGTGAAAAGCCCCAGATGATGCCGGAGACCAGGCTCCAGAAGAGGGTGGGCCGCCAGTCGAGATGGGACTTGTCAAACTGCAGCCGCAGGGCCCGCGCGCCGGAGGCGTCCTCTTCAAACTGCCCTGCCGGCTCATCGTCCAGATACAGGGTGTACACGGCGTCCTGCGGCAGGTCCTCGGGCAGGCTCAGGCTGATGGCGGGCGCGGGGCCGCCGTCCCCTTCTACCGCGCCGGGCAGCAGCGCGCCCTGCGCCTCGCCGGGGATGAGCGTCAGCGCCCCCGGCGCGCCGGCAAGATCGCCCATGGCCAGCCGGAGGCTGAGGCCGCCCAGCGCTTCGCCTGTTTGATCGTTGCCGCGCAGGCTGTATTCCAGCCTGATCTCGTTGCTCTTTAGTTCCGTAAAGCGGGTGTAGTCCATCCTGGCGCCGGTTTGAAGGAAGAGCAGCAGGGAGATCAGCAGCATAAAGGCGATGAGGATGCTCAGGTGGTTGTTTCGTTTCTCCCGGGCGTTCAGCGGCTGTCCCTCGTTGCCGCGCCTGGAGTTGCGGTACAGCTGGGGCAGGGTGCCCAGGATGAGCCCGGCAAACAGCGCCAAGGGGATGGGCGAGTCATCCCTGAACATCCAGCCCATCAGCTTGGCAAAGCCCCAGAAGCCCAGGCCCACGCCCAGGATGATCGGGACAAACAGCCGCCACTGCTTCTTGAAGGTGCTGACGGGCCGCGCCAGGAAGGCCATCATGGGCTGGTAGATGCCAAAGACCACCGCGAGCACGCCGCCGGACACGCCCGGCAGGATGGCGCCCCCGCCAATCAGCGCGCCCTGGAGGATGCGGTAGAGGAAAAGCAGCGGGCTGTTCTTGGCCCGGCTGTCCGGCTGTGTCATAAAAAACCTCCCGAAGTTCGTGCTTGCACGGTCAGACCGCCAGGTCGCTGTCCCCGGCGCAGGGCAACAGGCTGTCCGCCACCCGGATGCCCAGGGCGGCCAGGTCCTTGCGGGCCTGGTCATATACCCGGGTGTCCACGTAGCGCGCGGGGTTGTGGGCGTCCAGGCCGATGATGGCGCTGGCCCCCTCCCGCGCCGCGATCTGCCAGAAGCCGGGCGTCGGGTAGCCCGCGCCGGCGCGCCAGGACTGGTAATACAGCCCTGAGAGGTTGTACTCCAGCAGGACGCCCTGCTCTTTGGCGGCGCGGCAGATGTCCCGGCTGGCCGCGGCGCAGTTCTCGTCGAAGCGTTCCATTGAAATCATGAACAGCTCCGGATGGGCCAGGCAGCGGTACAGCCCGCTCTCCATGCCGCGGATGGTATGCTCGGCATAGCGGCGCAGCAGGGCGGGGGTGTTGGCTTCGCCGAAATAGAAGGACTCCTCCGGCAGGTCGTAATGGCTGCCCAGGATCAGGTATTCCAGCGTGCCGGAGGAGAGCTGCCCGGCCAGCCAGCCCTGATAGCGCTCATAATACTCGGCTTCCACGCCCAGGTGGATGCTGATTTGATCCTGATAGCGCTCCCTGAGCTCCCGGACAGAGCCCAGGTAGTCCTGATACTGGTCGATGCGCATCCGCATGCCGGACACAAAGCCGTCCTCATAGGGAAAGGGGCTGTGGTCGGAGAAGCCCAGGTGGCTGTAACCGGCCGCGATGGCAGCCAGGACATAGTCCTCGTCTGCGCCGGTCGCGTGCTGGCAGCGGGTGGTGTGGCTGTGAAAATTGGTGCGAATGGTGCTTGCCTCCTTGAAAGTCTTCCCGGACATTGTAACCCAAAATACAAAAAATAACAGCATACCGGCAGGATTTATGTGGCGGATCGCCCGGCTGCAGGCCGCCGGCTTCCCTTCATTGCGCGCTGTGTCATACCTGCAAAGCGGGCAAACAGCGCCCGGACCTTTTATGATCGGCTGGGCGCTGTTTACCAGGAATTTAGAATGTTTTAGTAAAACTTTTCATTATTGAGTTGCGGGGGGGGGGTGGCGTATCAGACCAGTTCACGGATGCCTGTGTTCACGGTGCGCTCCCTGACCATCAGTACCTCTCCCGTGTGTGCGTCCATCACCACGAAATAGCCCAGGGGTGCTGTGGGTTCGCGCGGGTGCGCCGTGTCTGCGTCGCCAAAGATCAGGCTGATGTGAACTTTCCACAGCGGGCGGTTTGGGTCTGTGACATCGTAATAGATCACATGGTTTTTATTTTCATCGATGTATTGCCGGGAAGCGCCCAGCGACAGCGCCACCTCCCTGGCGGTTTCATAGGCTTTGTCCTGGCTGATGGCCTGATGATCCGGCAAGCCGTAGGCGTACTGGGTCAGTGAAATCAGGTTGGGCCAGCTGGAGGGGCTTTGCGCGTAGCGGCTGGCCAGCACGTCTTCCAGGTAGCGGACAAACTCGGGATGCTCATCCAGAAAGCTGCGCACAATCGGCCGTGCGGCCTGCGACCATTCCGCGCGCTCCTGAAGCGACCACTGCCAGATATATTCACCTTGCCGGTTGAACAGGTCCGCGCTGACGCCGGCTTCCCGCAGCAGTTCCTCCAGCTGCGCCATCCAGGCGCGGGACTGCTCGAGCACGGCTTCTGACGCCTGCCAGTCAAAGGCCTTGATGACCCGCCCGGTTTGCGCGTCGATATCCACCATGTACCGGGTATCTCCCTTCTCTCCCCAGATAAAGGTGCAGGCAGCCCGGAAGCGCCCTTCCTCCTGCACATATTCACCGCTTTCGGAATATGTGGCGCGCAGGGGCAAGCTGTCGAGCGCGTCCTGGTCCACGTTGAGGCGGACCTTCAATGCCTTCTCAGCGATGACCTGCGCTTCTTCCAGGCTGAGCCTGGCCCGGGCCTGGGGAGAGTTGGGGTTCTTAATCCCCAGGAAGGCGCCAAACTCATCCAGCCAGAACTGGAAACACAGGGTGTCGCCGCTTTCGTAGCCCACCGACTGATGGGGGTCGAAGAGGCTGACCTGGCCTGTTTCCCGTTTGGCCAGATAGAGCTCCTTTTTGATGGCGGCGGTCACGGTATATGTTCTTTGCTGCTCGTCAAAATCATAGGACACCTGAACATCCCGCAGCAGGGAGCGGGGAAATTCGCCGATTTCGGTCAGGTGGTTCATGGTGTCGCGGTAGATGCGGCTTTCGGTCAGCGGCTGCTTTTCCAGGCTGTTCCATTGGCTCCAGTACTGCTGATCCCACTGAGTATAGTCCGCCTGCTCCTGCGGGCTTCGCTCCTCCCGGGGAAATTCCCGCTGCTCCACCGTGTGGCTGTCAAAATAGTCCTCTCCGTAACGCTCGGCGATGACCCGGCTGGCAGCGCGTCCGCGCTCGGACAGGGGCAGGGATGCATCAAGGGCTGTTTGTACGCGGCCATCCTCCCGGGTGACCAGACCGGCTTCCTCCATGGCCTGAAGCAGGCTGACCTTGTCCTCGTCCGACCAGCGCGCCAGCTCCCCCTCAGTATCCATGGTGCGCACGGTTTCAAAGTATTGCTTGAGGCTGTCCCAATTGGTGATCGCCAGTGCGGCGCCTGCCAGCAACAGCGTCATGACAAACGCAAAAATCAGGCTGCCGGAGATTTTCTTTTTCATTTGGGCTTCTCCTTTGTCGTTTGCGGCGCGCCACAGCACGCGTTGTGTGAGGAAGGGATCCTGCGACAGGCCGCAAAGCGTATGGTTCATGGCTTGTTGGATGGTTTCCTTTACGTGCTTATCGCTCATCGTAGCCTTCTCCTTCCAGAAATGCTTTCAGTCTTTTGCGGGCCCGGCTCAGCCGACCGGACACGGAGGGTTGTGAGATGCGCAGGATGTCCGCGGTCTCCTGCATGGACAGGCCCTGGAAATAGTAAAGTATGACAGCGTCTTTCAGCTTGGGTGGCAATTGCAGTATGGCAGCGGTCAACTCTTTTTCTTCGCCGGCGGCTTCCGGATGAGCGACTGAGTCCAAATCCTCCGCCCGGATGCGCCTGTCCACGCGGCGGTGCCAGGCGCTGCGGCGCATGTCCAGGCAGGTGTTGCGCGCGATTTGGATCAGCCAGCTTTTTTCGCTGCATTCCCCGCGGAAGCCGCCAAAGCTTTTGTATGCCTTGAAAAAGGTTTCCTGCACAGCGTCCCGAGCGTCCTCGGCGTCGCACAGGTAGGCGTAGCACACCCGCAGCAGCATCGCCTGGTGTTCCTTTACCAGGCTGGCCAGACGTTCCTGCGGGCTGGCGGCAGCCTCCCTTGCATCCTCCATGCGCTTACCTCCTTTCACCCATATAGACGAAGCGCATGTCAAATATATAGGATCAACGTATGCTTATTATGTGACTTCCGCGCCCGATAGAAAAACCGCGCCCGGGCAGGGGATCTTCCCCTTGTCCGGGCGCGGCCGGGCGGCGTCGCCTGATCCGGGTTTGGGCTCAGAGGCTGTGCATGACGCGGTCATGCTCCTCCGCGCGCTTGGCGTTGTTGAAGCGGTCCAGCGTGCCCACCAGGTAGCCGGTGATGCGTCGGATGCGCTCAAAGGGCTGGGCCTCGAAGGTGTAGTCCAGCGCGACCTCATCGCCCTCCACCTGGATGGCGATGCGCTTGGGCTCGCGCCCGTACACTTCCCTGGCGCGCTGATAGTAGGCGTTGAGCTCCTCCTGGGGCAGCACGCCGTTGGTCACAGTGAATTCACAGGCCATGGGGTTCCTCCTTGTCGCGGTAAAGTTTGCCCGGCCGGGAAGGCGCAGGCGGATAAAGGCAGATCGTCTTTATGATCCATACGGATTCTCTTGCACACACACTATACCACATATTGTGGATTTGTGAAGAGATATTTCAACTTGTTGTGGATTTTTGTCATTTTCTACAAAAACGGACGCTGAACAGCAAAAATACAGGGCCAAGGGTGCTCGTAGAAAAAGGATGTTGTTCATGAAACAAAAGACCGCTGTATCGTGTTATATATATTTAGAAACCTGACAAGGAGGCTTTTTTATGAAGCGTATCATTCTTTTCCTGCTGGCGGCAGCGCTTGCGTTCTCCCTATGCCCCGCTGCATTCGCGGGCTGCAACCCTCTGACCGTGGCGACGGAGGGGCGCGGTATCGCGGTCTATACGAGCAGCAGCGGCGGCAAACAAGCGGGAATCATTTACAACGGCTATGATTCAGACCTTTCGCTGGAGCCGAAGAAAGGTCTGTACTCCTGCAATCTGACGGTTGAATATACCGTTTGGCTCAATCAGGACAAAGCGGAAAAAGCGCTGCCAAAGGGGTGGAATGCGGGAAGCGTGAATGACGCGTCTCTCGAATCGCAGATGCCCTGTGACATCTTCCTGGCGGAAGTGGCGCAACAGGACGCGCCGCTGTATTCCACGCCGGGCCATAAGCGTCTGGGCGCCCGCCATGCGCGGGGAACGCTGGCCTTGGTGTGCGGAGAGTTCGGCGATGATTATTATGTGGTGACGGGTGGCTTTGAATCATCGGGGTTCATGCCGAAATCAGCCCTGCAGAAGGTGAAAGCCCTGAGTTACAGCCAGGCCGGCGGAGACACGTGGGGAATAGATCGTGTGTTGACGCGGACCGTCTATACGGGCGGCGGCATCCTCATGAGAAGCGCTTCCGCCACGGGTTACAGCGACGGGCTTTGCTATTGGCAAGTGAATGACGGCGACCAGGTGACCGTGCTGGCCATGGTGGGCGAGATGGCGCAGCTGGCAGGCGGCGGGTTTATCGAAGCCCGCTTCCTCGACCCTCAGGCGGACCACGCCCGAACATACGCCACTGTGACAAGTGACCAGCCGCTCAACAGATTGAACGTGAGAAATTACGCCAGCAAGGACGCTTCCGTTTCCTGCAAGCTATGCCCGGGAGCGCAGGTGCAGGTGGTGAACCACACGGATGACTGGGCTTCCGTTTTCATCACGGGGGAAGCCGGCAGCAATCTCTATGCGGGGGTTGTTCAGATGCAGTATCTGGCGTTTGCGCCGCAGCAGGTCGTAAACGGCTGCACCCGTGTCCGCACAAAATATCCCCTCCACGCGGGCAATGACGGGCGTTCGTATCGCGCTTCCTGGAGCGGCGGTGAAACGCTGCCGGTCGGAACGATGCTGACCGTTGTCGGGGTTGAAGGGCATTTCAATATTGACGATGACTATCCGGACAGGTTTCTCTGCCTGACAGGGGATGGCCGGCTGGTGACCATTTTCGAGGACGGCGTATTGGAACCCGTTGAAACGCTGGGCATCAGCGCAAAGGCATCATCCAGCGTGCGCATGCGCGAAGCCCCGGGAAAGACCGCCGTGGTGATCAGGACCCTTTCAAAAGGGGACCGCGTGGAGGTGCTGCTGCGGGGAGAGGGATGGACGCAGGTACAGTATAAAGGTGAGACGGGCTACGTGATGAGCCGTTATTTGCAGTTTCCGTGATCGCAAGGAAGCTTTTTATCAGGATTCAGGCCTTCAAACTGGAAGAAGCTTTCGTTCTCAAACACGCTGACTTGTTTGCTTTGCGGCCGATACACGCGCTGAGATCCTCCGGATAAAGCGCAAGGGTTTTGCATGGTTTCAGGGACTTTCCTTGCATTGTTTTACCATGAATCAAGCCGGAATGCTTGTGAAATATAGAGGGGCGAGTTATTCAGTGGACACTACTTGATTCTACTACAAAAACAGATGATGCTCCTCAATTTTGATACCAAATCAGGCCAATTGGCACTCCTTTTGATACTTTTCATGCGATTCCATGATGAATGAGTGTAAAATATCCAGATAGTTCCAAACATGCGTTACGGCATACGGAAACTCAAGAAAATTAGGGATTGACAGCGTTAGATTAACATGATATTTTCAACATGTCATAACAACATTACGTCATGATGACATAATCTTTGCTGGAGGGTTCGATGTCAGGCATGGAACGGATAAAAAGCAGTAGACAAAGCGGTGGATGGCGGAGGTGCCGGGCTGGTGGTCTGAAGCGGCGGGAGGCTTTGACTGGCTGGGCTTTTGTGCTGCCAGAGTTGACAGGCTTTTCTATTTTTACATTCTTTTCCGTCGGCTATTCTTTTTACATCTCTCTGACCAAGTATGAGCTTCTCTCCCCGCCAGTTTTTGTTGGCATAAAGAATTATGCCCGGATTTTCAGGGACACGAAATTCTTTAAGTATCTTGGGAACACCATCTATTTTGTCATTGGTCTGGTTCCCACTGTTTTGGTTATATCCATGCTATTGGCCATCGTGATTAACAGAAAAACCAAGATTCTTACCAATATCTACCGATCCGCACTTTTCTTGCCTTGTATTACCTCCACGGTTGCCATCAGCCTTGTCTGGATCTGGATTTTGAACCCGGACATCGGCATCATCAACATGATCCTTCGGGCGGTTGGAGTACAAAATCCCCCCAGATGGCTTGAATCTGTTTTCTGGGCCAAGCCAGCTTTGATTGTGATGCGAATCTGGCAGATGTCCGGTTATTATATGATGATTTTCCTGGCCGGCCTCCAAGCCATTCCGGACAGTCTGTACGAAGCTGCAGAGATTGATGGCGCTTCCCGAAGACAACGGACCTTCTACATCACAGTACCCATGCTATCAAACACAACTTTCGTGGTAGCCATCATGTTGATTATCGAGTCTTTCAATATATTTGAGGCTGTTTTTGTCATGACAGAGGGCAGGCCGCTGGGCTCAACCAACACCTTGATGTACTACATCTATCAACTGGGTTTTCAAAACTACAACATGGGCTATGCCAGTGCTGTCGCGTGGATTTTCTTCCTGATCATTTTGGGAATCACCCTGGTGCAATACAGATTCCGCAGAGAAATTATCGTGTAGGGAGGCGGGCGGTATGACAGAAAAGATTCTGGCCCCAACCCACAGCAGCATGTTGAATTATTACACAAAGCATAAGTTGCTCAGCTTTGTGTATCACCTTATTATGATTGCCCTGTCATTTACCATGGCCTATCCCTTCGTATGGGCAGTAATGAGTTCTTTCAAGACTTCCGGGCAGATGTTCGCGGGAAACCCTTTAACCCTGATCCCCAGACCTTTTACCCTCATCAATTACGAGCGCACCCTGGAGCTGCTCCCCTTTGGCATGTTTATGCGTAATTCCCTGGTGCTGTCGCTGGCCATTCCGGCTCTGATGATTCTTTTTTCCTCTCTGTGCGCCTATGGGCTGTCCCGGCTTGAGTTCAGGGGGCGGAATTTTATTTTCATGCTGTTTGTATCTACCATGATGGTGCCCAGTCATGTGACCTTGATCCCCAACTATCTGATTGTCAGCAGGCTGGGCTGGATCGACAGCTATGTCAGCCTGTTTGTCAATGCGATATTTACCGGCGTCAACGCCTTCAATATTTTTTTCTTCCGTCAGTTCTTTATGTCCATCCCCAAAGACCTGGAGCAGGCTGCCATCATTGACGGATGCAGTTTTGCCGGCGTGTATTTCCGCATCATCCTTCCCAATTCCAAACCGGCGATTGCAACTGTGGCTATTCTGTCCTTCCGCACAGTCTGGAACTCCTTTTTATGGCCGATGCTGGTCATCAATTCTTTTGAAAAGATGACCGTTACGGTGGGCCTTCAGTACTATCGCGGCGCCGTTGACAATTCCGCGCAGGTGCTGGCTGGCGTTACCCTGGCCATCATTCCGGTTATTCTGGTTTTTCTGGCGTTCCAGAAATACTTTATCAACTCCACCATCAACAGCGGTTTTGGCGGCACCTGAAGCGTTATCTAAGGCGGAACAAATCTGCCTGTCAAGATAAAAAAGAAAAGGAGGAACCTGTCATGAAACGTACCCTGATGCTGTGTCTGGTGTGCCTGCTTGTTGTCGGCGCCCTCGCACTGCCCACAGCTGCCCAAGCGACCGACCGTATCACTGTCCAGGTGATGTCCTGGTGGGACATCACCAAATCCACGCCACTGAAGGAGTTGAAGCGTGGATTTGAAGAGGCCAATCCGGACATTGAGCTTGATTTCCCCATGATTGGCAGCAAATATGCTGACAAAATCAGCACTGTTATCGCCGGAGGCGGCGACAGCGTACCGGATGTGATCATGCTGGCAATGGACCTGGTACCCAAATTTGCCAAAGCCGGCGCCATTCAGCCCCTGAACTCATACCTCAGCGAAGACTATAAGAACAGCCTTTATCCCGTGGTGCTGGATGCCCTGA
>JAKPNM010000019.1 GCA_029548395.1 Bacillota bacterium | reverse complement strand
CGTCATTGAAAAAGGCAATGCGCTTGGAACCCATTTGGCGCACCAGGAAGTTGATGATGCCGCCTTGGTAGTTAAAGATAAACAGGAAGATGACTGACGCGACAATCCCCGAAATAACAGTGGGCACATACACCGCTGTTTTAACAAAAGCCCCCAGGCGCATGCTCATACCGCGCAGGACATGTGCAAACAAGAAGGTAAGAACGACCTGGGCCGGGATAATCATCAGCGAGAACCAAAGGATGTTGACGATGGATTTGCGGAACAGCTGGTTTCTCAGCACCATTCTGAAGTTATCCAGGCCGATGAAAGTCTGCTGTTCCGCGTAGAAGTTCCAGTTTGTGAAGCTTTTCTCCAGGGCCATCAACAGGGGAACATAGACAAACACAGCAAGGAAAAGCAGGGATGGCAACACCATCAGGTAGCCTGTGCGCAGGTCCATCCGTCGGGTGGGCGGTGCCGGTCGTTTTTCTCCTCTCATGCCTTCCTCCGTCCATCAGCAGCCGGGGGAGGATGTCTCCCCCGGCCGAACTTAGGTTATTGCGGTTTCTTCTCCGCGTAATTGTTGTTGGCGATAAATTCGTTGATGGCATCCGCTGCGTTTTTCAGGGCTTCCTCCGGACTCATGCCGCCGGTAACAACCTCGCCTATGGCGGTCAGCAGGGAGGCGCTGATGTCCCAGGCATAGATGGGTTCGGCGATCGAGCTGGGGATGATCTGGGAGGAGATAATCTGCATCCGCTCATCATCCTTGGCTGCGGTATGGGCGGTCAGGTACTCATCCACTGACTTGCGGGGAGAATACTTGGAGAAGTTGGCCACTTCAAAGAAGCTGCCGGCGCGCTCGGGCTTGCTGCCAAGCAGCCAGGTGATGTAGGCGGCAGCGCCCTCGGGTTGCTTGGCTTTGGCATCCACCACATAGGTCCAGCCGCCCACGGTGGTCTGGAAGGGCGATCCGTCCTTGGTGGGAGCAGGCGCTACGCCGATTTTGTCGACATAATCGGGGAAGTCCACCTCCAGGGCCGCGATGCCCCAAGAGCCTGAGAAGGTCATTGCCACCGCCTCTTCGCCCAGCAGGCGGACAGAATCATTGTAGCCGGCCAGCGGCTGCAGGGGTACAAACTCGTTCTCATAGAGGTTTTTTATGAAGTTCAGCAGATCCACATAGCCCTGCGTCTGGACATTGGCCTGGCTCCACTCGTCATTGATGGGCCAATGGCCGGCAGCGGTATGCTCCCAGCCCCACATGCTCCACTCGTAGTTGAAGGTGGCGCCATACATATCATCGGTTGTCAGCTTTTCTGCGGCCGCAGTGAATTCGTCCCAGGTGGTGGGCACCTCCAAACCTGCTTCTTCCAGCAGGTCCTTTCGATAGTACATGACCACCGCAGGCTCCAGCATCTGCGGATAGGCATACTTTTTGCCGTTGACGGTGATCATCTCCAGCACGTTGTCATAAACATCCGCCCAGGCCTCTTCAGGAATCAACTCATCCAGCGGCATGATATAGCCATCCACAGCGTTCCAGATCAGGTTGGAGTAGTTGATGAGGAACATATCCGGCATGGTGCCGGCAGCCCGTGCCGCAGACACTTTTTCATCCCAGGCGGCACCGTCCACAAACTCTTGGGTAACAAAATACTTCTGGTTCGGGTCCTGGTTGAATTGCTCAACCATGTCCTCACACCATTTGCGGTTCCAGTCCTCAAAGATGCGATTCCACAGCACAACCTCAATTTTCCCCTCCTGTGCCAGGGAGGCGGGCAGCATGCTCAGCACAATGACTGCCACCAGAATAAGTCCGATGATCCGTTTCATGTTCCAGGTTCTCCTCTCAAACTAAATTTTCAGCATGTACAATCCTCTTGCCTCCAATGGGAAAGAGGAAGTCATGCCAAAGTTTTTCACTAAGACGGCTTTGCCGTGCTGCCCGAAGCGGTACAGCTTTGCGTCATTTGCCTGCAACTGCCCGACCAGGGCCTGCTGGCTCAGGGTATGCTGCCGGTCGTCGCAGTTGGCCAGGAACAAAGCCCGGCCGCCCTGCGCGCCCTGCCACAGGCTGGCAAAGACGGCTTCCGCAGGATATGTGCCGCTTGCCTTGTAGGAAGAATCCTTCTGCCCGTGGTTGTAGTGGTACCAAGTATAGTCCTTGCGGGGCAGGTCAAGCTCCGGCATTGCCAGCAGGCGTCCGTATGCCCAAAAAACCTTCGCGTCTCCCAGCCTGGCCGCGGCAAACAAGCCCAGATGCCGGGCTCTTTCCGGGCTGTACTTATAGCCCTGCGGATCAAATCGGAAGTAGTGTTCCGACGCAGGATTTTCCCTGCCCTCCAGGGCTTCCATGGGGCTGTATTCATGGTTGATCTGGTAGATGCCGCCCCACAGGTATACTTTGGCCACGGTATAGTAAAACAGCTCGCCGGTTTCCTCCACCAGCTTGCCCCAGCCATCCATGCGCACGGGGCCCACATCATGGTAAACATAGTCAAACAAGGGGATCATCCTGGCCTGCCCGCTCCACATCTGGGGCCGGATGGGCCAGGTCTCCAGCGTGGAGGCAGGCTGCGCCCAGGCTCTGGCCTGATAAAAGTCCAGACAGGGCAACAATTCCTCGCTGATTTGCTCGCTACCCAGCGGAATGACGGTCTCCGAGGCCTCCTCCAGCGCGGAGCGCGTATCCCGGAAGATGTCCTGATAGGCGCGGGCAATTTCGCACCCGCCGCCCGGCGTGTGATGATGGTCCTCACGGGTGCAGATTTTGATCAGGTTGTTGGCGGAAATATCGTAATACATCGCGTCGATTCCCGCCTCCTTCCATACCTGCACATCCCGTTCCCGGTGGAAACTTTTGGTGAAGGGCTGCGCCGGGCAGAGCATGCTGAAATGATAGGCGTCATGGCTGTAGGAAGGCAGGGGGAACTGTTGCAGGTTGTCCTTAAGCAGCCCCTGGTCGCTCTGATTCAGCGAAACAAGAAAGTCAAACTCAAAGGGCGCGAATCTGTCGCCATTCTCCTTGATTTGCGACAGCGTTTCAGCATTGAATCGCGTGTGCAGCCAGTCCGCCATACCCCCCGGAACGCCCCTGTCAAAGGTTTGAGGCTTGTTGGTCCAGTCCGGGCCCAGCACATGGAAACCTGTGCAGCCGATGTCTTCCCGGTAGCGCTTCAGCCAATGGCTGCGGTCGTATCCCGCGTTGATTCCGAAGGTACAGTATCCCACCTCTTCCCGAAGCCAGCTGGCCTGCCTGAATGTCCTGCCGGGCATGTCTTCGGGACACCAGGTTTG
>JAKPNM010000015.1 GCA_029548395.1 Bacillota bacterium | reverse complement strand
GCCCTGGCGTATTCCTTCAGCCCCGCCTTCAGGCACCAGGGCGCCAGGGAGGAATGCACGTACTGGGAGTTGAGGCCAAGCAGCGCCACGCGCGCCGGACCGGACAAACCGCTCATGGACGAATCCTCCGAAGTTGCTGATTCATTGCCTGGATGTTTGCTTGCCTTCAGGAATCTATTCTCCAGTCATTCATCTTAGCCTCCACATTGTTGGGATGATTTATCCTCATTTTTGATCCGCTCCGCCGGTTGCTGGCTGCCTGTTGATCACTCAGGAGTGATTTGCTCCATACTCATCTGCCGGCGCATCGCCGGCATTCCCGGCAACTGTTTCCTTCAGCCACATTCCCGCAAAAACCAGTCCCATCAGCTTTATGATTGAGGCAAGCATCGACTCCCAGGTTACTGACAAACGGTTGAAATACCCGTATCCGTTCCATTCAATAAGAAGCTCTGCAAGCAGACATGCAGCCGGCAAAAACCAGACAATATAAGCCAAAACAGAAGATTGATCGCAGTGACTGGATGACCATGTATGATATGTACAAACCTGGTGACGATATTGTATAAAACGTACACCAAGTAAGAAATCGCCGCTATGAACGCATATTGTTTGCCGTTTTCTGTGTTTGACATGATATCTCCTCCCACCTGATATATCTATAATCCTGACTGCTTGAGGGTGACATTGTACATGTCAGGGGTCCCTTCCCGGAAGAGCAGCAGCCCTTCCACTGTGACGCGGTGGTTCTGACGGGTTTCCAAATCATAGACGCCATAGCCGGCGTCCCGCGATATTCTCCCACTCCGCTTGTTGCCTGCGTGTCCGGTGATATAGCGCCTTCCGCATCATACCACAAGTAAGCATCTTTTTCACACAGAGAAACTGCTTGTTAAATGACCTAATCATATAAAACCAGAAGAGCTGCGATTGCATCGCATTGATAACCGTCAGACAACTCCTGAATTCCAGTTCCATTCCCTGAAAACTAACAGTTTGACATCAGCCCGCTCAGCGGGCGCAGTCAAGGGACGGACCCGCCGTCATCCGCTGAATACCGCACCAACCAGCAGACCGGCTCATATTTGCGCGCCCCATCCCGTGCTGTTATACTAAGGCTGTGTCCGCGCGCAGCGCGAGAACCCCGCGAAGGAGAGCCCATGCTGGTCTATTTTTGCCCCAAGTGCGTGCGCCAGAACCCTCAGCCGGTCTGTGAGGGCTGCGGGCGCAGCCTGGGCAACCCCTCGGTGCGCTATGTCTGGGAGGACAGCCGCCCGGCCCTGGCCGACGTGAACCGTTTGGGGCTCCTGCTGCGTGTCGCAGCGGGCACGGTCGCGCTGGCGGTGACCGTCATGCTGCTGATTGAATACATCCTGACCGGCCCCGCCGCCTTCACCGTTTTTTTCAAGTCCACCGGCATCCCGGCGGCGGCCATCGGTCTGGGCCTGGCGATGATCGCGCTGGGTTTGCTGGCCCTGCTCCTGCAGGGCAGGGAAACGGTCCAGTACATGCTCGACCCCAGGGGCGTGCTCAAGCGCACCTGGATTGAACCCACGCGCATCAAATGCTGGACGCGCATGATCCGGTATGACAGGGCGGCCTTCCAACCCAACAGCGAGGGGCGGCCCTTCCTGCTCGCGCATGAGGAGTACCTGGTCTGGGCGGACGCCGCACGCTTCAAGCTGCACCCGCGCGCGGGACGCATCACTCTGTACCGGCCCTATGCCTTTGTGTTCATGGTCCTGCACCTGCCGCGGCATGAGTATGACGGCGCAGCCGAAATGGTGGCCGCGAAATTGAAGAATAAGGTCTAAGACCGCGGGCGCGGTAGCGCCCCTGCATACAGCCACCCCCGGAAGCCCATGCTCCGGGGGTGCGCTGCCAAGAACCGGAGAGCGCCTGCCGCATGATTCCGGCTTTGGGGACCTTATCAGCCCAAAGCGCCGGCAAGCCGGGTCATCCCCCTCATAAAGCGCCTTGAAATATAGCGTTTTCTTGACAAACAGCCCCTGTAGCCCTATGATGAATTCGTTTACGATGAGGAGGAAGCACCGTGTCATTAACGATGGACAAACTGGTCGCCCTGTGCAAGGTCCGCGGCTATATTTTCCCGGGCTCCGAGATTTACGGCGGCCTGGCCAACACCTGGGATTACGGCCCCCTGGGCGTCGAATTCAAACACAATGTCAAGCGCGCCTGGTGGAAGAAATTTGTCCAGGAAAGCGAGTACAACGTCGGGCTGGACAGCGCGATTTTGATGAACCGCAGCGTCTGGGTGGCCTCCGGCCATGCCGGCAACTTCAATGACCCGCTCATGGACTGCAAAGCCTGCAAGGCCCGCTTCCGCGCCGACCAGCTCATTGAGGACAATGTCCAAAAGAAGGGCGGCTCCATCGAGGTGGGCGGCTGGTCCAACGAGCAGCTGGAGGCCTACATCAAGGAGCATCAGCTTGTCTGTCCCAGCTGCGGCAAGGCTGATTTTACCGGCATCCGCAAGTTTAACATGATGTTCAAGACGCACCAGGGCGTGACAGAGGACTCCGCGGCCGAGATTTATCTGCGCCCGGAGACTGCCCAGGGGATTTTTGTCAACTTCAAAAACATCGTGCGCGCCACCCGGCGCAAACTGCCCCTGGGCGTCGCGCAGATTGGCAAATCCTTCCGCAATGAGATCACGCCCGGCAACTTCATCTTCCGCACACGCGAGTTTGAGCAGATGGAGCTGGAGTTTTTCTGCCGCCCGGGCAGCGACCTGGAATGGTTTAAGTACTGGCGCGCCTTTTGCCATAACTGGCTGCTGGAATTGGGCATCAAGGCAGACCGCCTGCGCCTGAGGGACCACTCGCCTGAGGAGCTTTCCCACTACTCAGTGGCCACCACAGACTTCGAGTATCTTTTCCCCTTTGGCTGGGGCGAGCTGTGGGGCATTGCCGACCGCACGGATTTTGACCTGAAGCAGCACCAGGAGCACAGCGGCGAAAACATGGAATACATCGACCCTGTCACCAATGAGCGCTTCATCCCCTATGTGGTCGAGCCCTCCCTGGGCGCGGACCGCATGGCCCTGGCCTTCCTGTGCGACGCCTATGACGAGGAAGAGCTGGAGGGCGGCGACGTCCGCGTGGTGCTGCGGCTGCATCCGGCGCTGACGCCCTTCAAGGTGGCTGTGCTGCCGCTGCAAAAAAACAAGCTGGGCGACAAAGCCCGCGAGATTCACAAAGAGCTCTCCCGCCATTTTATGACGGACTACGACGAGACCGGCTCCATCGGCAAACGCTACCGCCGGGCGGATGAGGCCGGCACGCCCTATTGCGTCACGGTGGACTTTGATACCCTGGAGGATGACACAGTCACCGTGCGCGACCGGGACAGCATGGCCCAGGACCGGATTGCCCTGAGCGATCTGGTGCACTATATCTACAGAAAGATCGCCTACTGACCTACATTATGGCACACCCGAAAGGAGCGTGTTGATGTCAAATTATCATCAGCCTCAAGAGCCGCGCCGGCGCCGCGCTGACCGCCACATGCAGCCTGAAAGCGCGCCTTCGCAGCAGCCGCAGAACGCCAGCTTCCCGCAAGAGGAACAGGCGCCCATGCCCCTGGACGGCTATGACGCCTCCCAGCCCCGCGCGCGCCAGACGCCGCCGCAGGTCTATGAGGAAAACGACTACTATCTGTCCAGGCGCGACCCGCAGGCCATGAGCCAGCCGGTGTATAACGATTATTACTATGACGACGACGACCTGCCTCCGCGCCGCTGGCCCTGGGTGCTGCTCAGCCTGCTGCTGCTGTGCGGTATCCTGCTGGCCGGCAGCTATTTCCTGATTCCCAAGGACGCTACCGGCATCCTGGGCAGCGCCAGGCGGATTTCCACCAGCGTGGTGGACGGCGGCCTGAGCCTGCTGGGCCTGAAGAAAACCGATCCGCCCCAGCTGATCAAGTTTGATACGCCTGAGTACAATGTGCAGACCGGCGTCAAGACCGTGTTCACCTTCACAGCCAGCCAGGCCATCGACGGCGTGCGCATCATTGACGAGGTGGGCAATGAGATCACCGGCGTCACGGAGGCGGTGGATGCGCCCAACAACACCATCTGGACGCTGAGCGCCATTTTCACCAAGCCCATGGATACCACGCTGACCGCGGGCATTGTGGTGGGCAAGGTGCTGTATACCACCAACAAAACAATCCATCTGACTGTAGCGGCCCCCATCATCACGCCGGAACCGCCGACGCCCACGCCGGAGCCGCCGACGCCCACGCCGGAGCCGCCAACGCCCACGCCGAAGCCGCCGACGCCCACGCCGAAACCGCCGACGCCTACGCCGGAGCTTTTGCCCACTCAGATCCCGGCAGCCGACCCGACGGATATTGCCCCCCCGACCGAACAGTTCGGTCTGCCAGCAGAACCGGACCATGCAGCTGCCCAAAGCGTTACGGCAACACCTGCCGCCTTGCTGAACCTGCTGCCGGTGTTTACCTCGGCTCCGTCGCCGGCGGAATTTTCCGAGGAAGGGCTTCCGGAAGACATGCCGGCGGAGTTCCCGGGAGAAGAGCTCCCCGAGGGCATGATGGCGGAGTTCCCGGGAGAAGAGTTCCCCGAGGACATGTCGGCGGAGTTCCCGGGCGAAGAGTTCCCCGAGGACATGTCGGCGGAGTTCCCGGGCGAAGAGCTCCCCGAGGACATGTCGGCGGGCTTCCCGGGCGAAGAGCTCCCCGAAGGCACGATGGCGGGGTTTGCCGGGGAAACGCTTCCGGAAAATATGATGCTGCCGGAGCCGGTGGAAACCCCGGCCTCCGCGGCAACGCCTGCGCCAACCGCTACGCCGATGCCCGCGCTGGTGCTCAGCGCCCACGAGGATCACAGCCCACAGAAGATGGGCGTCACGGAAGCAGTCTACATCAGCAGCAAGAAACAAAACGATTACCTGCGCACGGAACCCCTCAGCGCGCAGGGCGGCGAATTGTACACCTATTATCCCGGGGGCGTGTTTACCTTCCGCGGTGACAGCATGCGCCAGAACGCGGCCTTTGGCGTGGCCCCCATGCCGCTGGAGCAGATGAGCATCCATTGGCAGACCGAGCTGGGCAGCCTGCGCACAAAGAATGACGGTACGCTGCACGGCATGGGCTGGACCGGGCAGCCGGCCATTGTCAAGTGGACGCTGCAGACGCGCTCCGGCATGAACATTGTGGAAGAAAAGAAGGATATCAGCGCGCTCAAGGAAGTCATCGCCGCCGCCCAGGATGGCAAGGTCTATTTCCTGGACCTGGCGGACGGCCAGCCGACGCGCGACCCGATCAATATCGGCTACCCGCTCAAGGGCTCCGTCGCGGTGGATGCCTTTGGCCGGCCCCTGATCGCCTTTGGCCAGGGCGTATCCATCATGCCCGGCGGGACCGGCCCGATCGGAATGTACCTGTACAACCTGATCGACCAGTCCCAGGCCATGTTCATCAACGGCAGGAAGACCAAAAACCAGGTACAGTATTCCACCAACGGCGCCTTTGACGGCACAGGGCTGTTCCTGCGCGACGCCGATTCCTTTGTGGTTGCCGGCGAGAACGGTCTGCTGTACACCGTCAAGCTGAACACGGTATATGACTTCAAAAACCCCATCAGCCTGACCATCGACCCGCAAACCGTTTACCTGCGCAGCAAGACCTCCAAGCAAAAGGACACCACCGTCAGCGCGGAAGGCTCCGTGGCGATGTATGGGCCCTATGCCTTCCTTGCCGACAAGCGGGGCATCCTGCGCGCGGTGGACACCACCACCATGCAGACGGTCTGGGCCTTTGACACCGGGGACAACACCGATGCCACGCCCGCGCTGGATTTGGAGGGTAACGACACCCTGGCGCTGTATACCGGCACCACGGTGTATGCGCGCTCAAAGGGCAATGCAGTTCTCCGGCGCATCGACGCGCTCACCGGCGAGGAGGTCTGGGCGGTGTCCGTCAAGGCCAAGTATGACAAGAATGAGCGCAGCGGACTCAAGGCCAG
>JAKPNM010000006.1 GCA_029548395.1 Bacillota bacterium | reverse complement strand
TTTATTGTTTTTATTATACGCTCCGCGCCGGCAGATTTCAAGGCCCAACGCGCAATGTGTACAAAAGCAATTTTTCTCATTATAACAAAGCGGCCTTGGCCTGATCGCCAAAACCGCTTTGTCCGCGTTCTCAAAGCCCGGTGCAGGGCTTTTCACTTCTCCTCATTGTATCGGCAACAACGTTCAGATTTGTTTACTGTTGACAACATGGATGATTTCAGGGCGGTATCATCCGCGCCTTATTGTCCTTCCTTGCCAAAATAGGTCAGCGTCGCGGAAAGAAACTCCACTTTCCCCTTATAGGTCATGATCCCGGGATAGCCCCCGTTATAATTTTCGATAACCACAGTATCGTCCGTATATTCCACGCCATCATAATACGCGCGAACAGTATTATCCGGAAGAATCTCCATGGCGAGACGCGTTTCCTTTCCGATGGCCAGGTCGCGGTCTTTGAACAAACCGCCCCAGTTGGAAACATTCGCGCCGAAAAATCTTGAGCCTCTATAATTTATATCCGCATTCACGCAAAACCAGCCGGTTTTAAAAGAATCGGTATAATCCTTTTCTCCAATCATGACGCCGAAAGCTACGCCTTCATGGATGATGGCGCTGACTTCAATGAGGACATGCTCTCCCGGCTCGATTTTAACCGTTCTCATCAGCGCGGTATCACCCATGTTTGCATTATCCGCAAGAATCCGGCCGTTATCCCGCGTAAATCTGCCGTCGCCCAAGAGGTGTAAAGTGGGGAATTCACTTATCAAATCGATGGTGACAGTCTCCGCATTCGGGTTAGTCGCAGCACCGTCTTCCGCGAACGCCTTCCACTGACCACCGAAGCAACCTGTGATTTCCAACGGCGACAACAGCAGCGCTGCCATTACAAACACAGATAAAACCGATAAGCCCAATGATCTTTTTTGTTTCATAACTTGCTTTCTCCTTCTTTTGTTTGCAGCCCTGGATTGTAGACATTTTTTCGGTCAGTTTTTGTAAGGATCAGGTCTGTTGTCACTCTGCCGGGGTGTAACCGAGCGTCCCATGCATGAGTTCCTTCCTTATCGGTCCTGCGGGCTCATCTTTCTGTGATGGTTTTCTCCTTCAATTCGTTTTTTGAACTGTTCCACCTCCTTATCTTGCTCTACGGTTTGCTGCAGCCGATCCACCTTGCAGTTTGTGAGCAGCCGCGTCTCCGGCAGGCGAGCAAACCCTGGATATTAAAAGCCTTCATTTTGCATTTTCATTGTATTATTAATGTTTGCAGAAATCAATATGCTGAAAATTAAAACTCAGTAAGGGACCCGGCGAAGTGATACAATAAAAATCGGAATCAGCCTGGCATAAAAAACCCGGGCCCCTTGGCCCGGGAAAAACAAACCCTGCAGCATCAATCAGTAGATCGCAGCCATCACGATGCCGCCCATGTTGTCGGTGGAAGCCAGGTAGTCGCGCGCGTTCTCAGGCAGGGGCACGGCGGTATCGGTGGCGTCGCCGGGGACACGGTAAATCTCGTATTTGAGCACGCCGTCATAATAGACCGCGATGTGGGGGTGCTTGAGCAGATATTCAATGTACTCTTCCAGGCAAAAGTCCATATGGCGCATGACCGCAGCATGGGGTATGCCCACATAGCGGTAGGCGTCCATCTGCAGGTCGATCCCGGTCTTGTAGGACTTGTCCACGGTATTGACCTGCGGGTAGCCCTGCACCGGAAAACGGAAGACGAAGCCATACTCCCATCCGTGGGCATTGAGCCAGTCAGCCTGGGCGCTCTTCTGGAATTTGGTGTTGTTCAGCGCGGAATCATTGCGGTTGTAGACATCCACATAGACGCTCAGCGCGGTATGGTAATCGCTGGTGCCGGGATATGCCACGCGCTCGCGCGCCTTCTCAATCAGGGCGTCCCCGGCATAGCGGTCCTGATAGCGCGCCACCTCTTTTTCCCAGTTGGCCAGCTGGGCGGCCGCAGTGCGGTAACCTTCACGCATGATAAAATACTCAATGCCCTCTTTCCGGGCAGCGGCAACCATGGCATCCAGCGCCGTGATGGCATTGTCCATCAGCAACACATTGCCGTCGTGCACGGGCACGCGGTAGGAGGTCTGGGTGCCGATGGATTTGATGTCAGCCTCCACCAGGGTAAAATCACCCGGCATGGCGTGCCAGCGATTGACCAGCAGCAAGCCGCCCTTGAGCATCTCCGCCCGGGTGACAGGTTGCTCCCGCCCGGTGGTCATGGGAAAGTCGCTGACATCCAGCACATCCCAGCCGCTTTGCGCGGCCTCGGGCCAGGTTTTGGCTTCGCCGGATTTCAGGCTGGCGAGCTGCTCAGCCCGGGCACGGCTGTTTTCCTCAAGTATTTTCTGGTTTTCTTCCTTGACGCGCTGCGCCGCCCGGTCCCGCTCACCCTTTTGATATTTATCCAGCAGGACATAGCCGGTCACGAACAGCGCCAGCAAAATCAACAGGACAATGGTCCAGATCAGCAGTTTGCGAAACGGATCCGCTTTGCGGGTGTTTGACATCTCAACCATCCTTTCGCGCACAAGCGCAGGTGGACTCCCCCGGAATCTGAGTTATTTATAACAGGAATGTTACAATCTGTCAACAGATGCCCATTTTGACTGTGTTTTTTATGACGGGACGCCTACGCCGTCCGCCTCCAGGGCGGCGGCCATTGCCTGCGCCGCCTGCAGCTCGTCGCGCCCCTCCGCCATCAGCGTCATCTCCCGCCCGGACAGCTTGCCCAGGGAAAGAATGCCCAGAAGGGACTTGCCATTGAAGGTGCCGCGGCTGTCCTGCAGGATGATGCTGGACGCAAAAGTATTGGCCAGCGACGCCAACTGCTGCGCGCGCTGTGCGTCAAAAGGCAGCGCGCCGCCCAGAATGACCTTCCGGGATACCATGTTTTTTCCTTTCTGAGGTCGGGCCTCTGATTATATCAACGACCGGGCTTGCCTGCCCGGGATGTTTCTCTTAATGATTCAACGGTCCGGCCGGCCGCTTTCATGCAAGGCCGCTTCACCGGCCAGCGCGATCAGCCTGCGCATCTGATGCTGCACGCCGGATTTGCTCAGCGGCGGGCTGAGCTGCTGTCCCAGCTGCTCCAGCGTGGCATCCGGCTGGCTGAGCCGCAGGCGCGCCAGGCTCTCAAGGCCCGGAGGCAGGAAAGACAGCCCGCGCTCGCGGGAGATTGCTTCAATGGCCTCGATCTGGCGGGCTGCGGCTGCCAGCTGGCGGCCCAGGTTGGCCTGATCGCAGTTGACCGCGCGGTTGGCGCGCTCCTTCAGGCTCTTTTCTGCACGGATATTCTCCATGGACAGCACCGCGAGGCTGGCGCCCATCATCTTCAGCAGTTCGGCGACCTGGTCGCCATCCTTGAGCGTGACCAGCGCGCTGCCCCGGCGGGCGGACAGACCAGCCCTGAGCCCCACCTGAGCCAGGACGCGTTTGAGGCGCATGGCCCGGGGATGATCGTGGCAAACCCACTCCACATGGTAGCGCCGCCTTGGATCGGCGATATAGCCGCAGGCCATGAAAGCGCCGCGCAGATAGGCGCGCCGGCAGCAGTTGCGCCGCATGACGCGCCGGGGTGCCGCAAAACGGTCCTCCCCCGTTTCGTCACGGCGCAGCATGCCCTGTTCCCGCAGCAGGCGGTGGCTGTCCGCATCGGAAAGCTGCAGCACATACTCCCGCCGGCCTGCCATGCGCTCGCGAAGCATCAGCCGCGGCCTTGAAGCCGCAGGGCCCGCCGCATTAAACAAACGCAGCGCGCGGCGAAGGACAGCTGCCGATTCGGTGCGGAAGCCAAGGCTGATCTGGCGCCGGCCGGACAAGGTCAGTACGGAAGCCCCCAGAATCATCCCGCCCAGCTCAGCCGTGACGCAGCAGCGCGCCGCCAGGTCCAGGCTGCCCAGCTCCGCCTTGACGCGGGAGGTAAAGCTCATCCGGGCTCACCCGGGATAATGCGCACCTCAGGCTCCAGCGCCACGCCGAAGCGCTCCAGCACGCGGCGCTGCACCTCCTGCATCAGGGCGATGAAATCAGCCGTGGTGGCGCCGCCGATGTTGATCAGGAAACCGGCATGCTTCTCGCTGACCTGCGCGCCGCCCACGGTCAGGCCCTTGAGCCCGGCCTGCTCGATCAGGGCGCCTGCATAATAACCGGCGGGACGTTTAAAGAAGGAACCTGCGCTCGGCCAGGACAGGGGCTGCTTCTCCCGTCGCAGGGACTGAAACTCGGCCATGGCGGCGTACAGGGCGTCGCGATGGCCCGGCGTCAAATTCAGGGCGGCGCCCAGCACCAGCAGGCCTTCTTTCATCATGCGGCTGTGGCGGTAGGACAGCTGCGCCTGCTCAAGGTTCATGCTGAAGCGGCGGCCGTCAGGCGCCGCGCAGTCGATGGAGGCTACTACCTGGGACATTTCGCCGTTGAAGGCTCCCGCGTTCATGATGAGCCCGCCGCCCAGTGTGCCGGGGATGCCGGCCGCGAAGGACAGCCCGGCCAGGCTGTTGTCCGCCGCGAAGGTGGCCAGGGCTTTGAGGCTGACGCCGCACTGGGCGTGCAGCTGCGCGCCCTCCAGCTGCATCTTGGAAAAGCCCTCTCCAAAATGAATCACCAGCCCCGGATAGCCCGCATCCGGCACAAGCAGGTTGCTGCCCTTGCCCAAAAACAGAACAGGCAAGCCCTGCGCGCGCGCGGCCAGCCAGGCGTCCACTGCGGTATCCGCGTCATAAACCTCCAGAAACCAGCGCGCAGGGCCGCCGGTACGGATGCTGACCAGGTCCTTCAGGGGAACGTCCGCCTGCAAATGCTGCGACAAAAGCTCCTGCCAGGTCAGCCTGGTTCTTTCAATCATGTTGTTCCTCCGGGTATGCCTCAGTATACCATGTAAATTTTGACCGCGCAAGCGCCATATCCGCCATTTTTACAGGAACAGGCGCTTGCGGATGGCTTCCTTGACCGCCTTGTTGTGCTGCAGGGCGGCTGCCATCAGCGCGAGGATAACAAGCGGGATACCGGTGTAGACTGACCAGCCCAGGGCCACCTGCTGCCACAGGCTCAGGTCGATGATGGCCTCAAGCCCGACGATGAAGGCGGCCAGCAGCACAAGGGATAGCGCCGCGCGGTAAAGCTTGAGCATCTCCCGCCGGCGGATGATCAGCATCATCAGCAGCGTCGCAGCGCCAATGAGCACCAGCAGGGGCAGCACAATCCCGAAATACCAGGTGAAATCGCCCGACATCGCGGCGATCAGCGCCAGATAGCCGCACAGCGCCAGCACATCCAGCGCCACATACAGGTAGGGCCTTTTCAGGCGAAAGGCCAGCGGCACCGCCAGCGCGCACCACAGCAGGGCCAGGGCGCCGATCACATAGGGCGACCAGGTATACCCGCCGTCGATGATGTCCATCAGCAGCACTGCCAGCATGGGGATCAGGGTCAGGATGATGGACAGCCGCAGGACATAGCCGCGGTCAATGCGCGAGATGGCCTGCTCAATGTGCTCAGGCTGGGTTCTTTCACGCCGGGCATCCGCAGGCACATTGGGGTTGATTACCGGGGTTTTGCACAGCGGGCAGCGGTCGAGGTCCTCCTCCAGGCGGACACCGCATTGCACACAGTAGGACATGCTTGCTCCTTCCTTCGCAGGCCGGGTAAGCGCAGGCCTGCGCTAATTGCTCTGTATCGTTACCGGAATGCCCAGCTGCACCAGGCTGGTAAAGAAATCCCGCTCGACCTCCGTCTCCCTGATGGACTTGGAAAAGCTGATGCAGGTCTGCCCGGCAGCTGAGATGACCGCGCAGCCCAGGGGCGTCCTGCGCGCCGGGCCCAGCACCAGGTTCATGCGCTCCACCTGCTCCTCCATGCCCTGCGGCAGGGCGATCCTGCCCAGGTTGGTCAGGGTGGTGGTCACATAGCGCTCGCCAGTGAAGCGGTACATGATTTTCAGCACCATGGTTTTGAGAAACAGCGGCGCGACGCGCAGCAGCTTGTTGCGCTCCGCCTTGACGTTGGCGGAAAAGCGCACGTTCAGCCGGTGCTCCATGGTCTCCAGCCCCATGTAATGGGTCAGGTAGTCAATCAGCCCCTCCAGGCTGTCCGGCTCCTGGCCGGTATGCACCGGCACATTGACGTAGAAGGAAAAATTGCGCAGCGTCCCGGAAGGGTAGTATTTTCTGAGGTTGACAGGCAGGGACAGCTTGACCGGCCTGCGCCGCATGCGCAGGCTGCCCTCCTTTTGGCGCATCAGGCTGCGCAGCAGCAAGGCTGCCAGCAGGTTGTTGATGGTGGTGCCCATGCCGCGCGCCAGCTCCAGCAGCTGCTGCGTTGGGACAAGGCCTGTGATCACGCGCAAAAATCCGCGGGGGACCGCGGTGCCCCGCAGCTGCCAGGCGCTTTGCTCCCTGCGGCTGCCCGCACGCGCCCGCGCATACCTGGGGAAGGAATCCTCCCATTCCTCAGGCCGGGGCCGCTCGCGGGTATCCAGCACCATGCCGCCGGCTTCCATGCGCTTGCCGGTGCGCAGATACAGATATTCCGCCGCCAGGGTGACAAGGAAGACGGTGGCGCCGTAACCGTCCGTGAGGGCGTGGAACACCTCCAGCGCTGCGCGGCGCTTGTGCACCCGCAGACGAAAAAGGAAACGCCGGCCCTGGGTGAGGTTGAGCGGCAGCATGGGGTTGCGCGCATCCTCCTCTACCTGGGGACGTTCCTTCTGACTTTCCAGGTAATACCAAAACAGGCCTCGTCGCAGCCGGTAGCCAAAGAAAGGCACCCGGCGGACGGCCGCGTCCAGCGCGCGCTGCATGAGCGCGTGGTCGATGTCCTCTAAAAAGGTGATGGACACGCGAAACATGGGCATCCAGCCCTTGCTGCGCGCAGCCGGATATATCTTGGCGGCGTTGTCCAGGTTCAGCCAGGAAGGGGGCGAGCCGGCGCGCTGCTGTTTCATGGCACAGCCAGAAACTCGCTGATCATGGCCTGGGCGGCACGCGCCTCAGGCACAGGATACAGCGGGTATACATGCCACATGCCCTCCTCCACATGCAGGGTGGAGGATACCCCTGCCAGGAGCAGGCGGCTGTTGATTTCACGGGATTCCGCCAGCAGGATCTCATCCCCGCCGGTAATGATCAGCCCGCTTGGCAGCCCGGACAGGTCGCCAAACAACGGCGACACCAGGGGATCATCCGCCGGATGCCCGGCCAGATAGTATTCCGCCGCCTGCTTCAGCCCCTCACAGCTGAGCACCGGATCCTTCCCCATCGCCTGACAGGCTTCCAGAGACTGGCTCAGGTCCACCCAGGGTGAAAGGGTGACCATTTTGTCCGGCTGCGGCAAGCCCAGCTGTTTAAGCCTGAGCGCCAGCGCAAAGCACAACCCGCCGCCGGCGGACTCGCCCACCAGCGCGATATCACGGGCCGGATAGCGGGTCAGCATCAGCCGATAGGCATCCAGCGCGTCATTGAGCGCGGCCGGAAAGGGATCCTCCGGCGCCAGGCGGTAACCCAGGCACAGGGCGGCGCGCCCGGTCTCCACCGCGATGACCGCGCCATAGCCCTGCGCGTGCTCCAGCGTGCCCGTGATATAGCCGCCGCCATGCAGATACAGCACGGCGCCCCGCACCCAGCCCTTGCGCGGAAAGACCCAGGCGGCCTGGCAGTGGGGCAGCGCTGCCTTGCGGTGCACCGTCCTGTTGGCCGCGACACGCGTGCCCAGCGACGCCAGGGTATCCTGCAGTTTCCGCTGCCGCTCAAGGTCCAGCGCGGGCAGCAGCGGCGCGGTCAGGCTGATTTGCGCTTTAAGGAGGGAGCTGATAACGCTTGGCAAGGTGCACTTCCTTTCTTTGGGAACGGATCCATACCGGGGATTGTACCACGCCGGACAGGATGCAACAATCCGATAGCATTACACGCCTATGTGGCTAAGCTTTTAGAGCCTGATTCACTCTCTTCCGAAATACAGCCATCTCCCCTTGAACGGCCAGGGGGGGGATGGGCTATGCTGTAAATGGCGCGGTTTGCGCCATGAAAAGGAGAATCACATGCGCAAAACAAAGATTATCTGCACCCTGGGGCCTGCAAGCAACACGCGGGAAACCATCATGGAGATGGTCAAAGCCGGCATGAATGTCGCGCGGTTCAATTTTTCCCACGGCACCCATGAAACCCACCTGGCTACCTTCAAAGAGCTCAACTGGGTACGCAATGAGCTGAATGTGGCCATCGGCACGCTGCTGGACACCAAGGGCCCGGAGATCCGCACGGGGATGCTCAGGGGAGGCCGGGTCACACTGAAGGAAGGCGATATCTTCGACCTGGTCACCGCGGACATCGAGGGCGATGCCAGCCAGGTGTCCATCACCTACAAGGAGCTGCCCCAGGACCTGGGCGACAACAAAAGAATCCTGATTGATGACGGCCTCATTGAGCTGGAAGTGCTGGAAATCCATGAGGACCGCATCCGCACCCGTGTGAAGGCGGGCGGAGAATTGCTCAACCGCAAGGGCATCAACATCCCCGGCACGCGGCTGTCCATGCCCTACCTGTCCGATGTGGACCGCGAGGATTTGCTCTTTGGCATCCGCACCGGTTTTGACATCGTGGCGGCTTCCTTTGTGCGCAAACGCGATGACGTACAGCAAATGCGCGACTTTTTGGATGAAAACGGCGGCGCGCACATCCGCATCATGGCCAAGATTGAAAACGCCGAGGGCGTGTCCAACCTGCGTGATATCATCCAGGTCTGCGACTCGGTCATGATCGCCCGCGGCGACATGGGCGTGGAGATCCCCTTTGAGGAAATCCCCATCATCCAGAAAAAAATCATCAAGGTGGCCTCCAAGGCCGGCAAGCAGGTGGTGACTGCCACCCAGATGCTGGAAAGCATGATATACCACCCGCGGCCCACGCGCGCCGAGATCACCGATGTCGCCAACGCCATCTATGACGGCACCAGCGTGATCATGCTCTCAGGCGAAACAGCCAACGGCAAATACCCGGTGGAGGCGGTCAAAACCATGGCGCGCATCACCGAGCGCACTGAGAATGACATCAATTACAAAAAGCGCTTCTTCATTGACAACATGGAGCAGGAAGCGCATGACATCACCGACGCCATCTCTCATGCCACCTGTCTGATCGCCTACAACCTCAGCGCCAAGGCCATTATCACCGTCACCAAGTCCGGCACCACGGCCTACATGATCTCCCGCTTCCGCTCGGACATCCCCATCATCGCCTGCACGCCGGACGCCACCGTGCTGCGCCAGATGACCCTGTCCTGGGGCGTGACCGGCATCATGGTGGGCGAGGAGCGCGTGATGGAGGTCTTGTTCGACCGCGCCATCAACACCGCCAAGCGCGCCGGCCTGGTGGACGCCGGCGACCTGGTGGTGCTGACCACCGGCATCCCGCTGAGCCAGGTGGGCTCCACCAACCTGATCAAGGTGACGCACGTTCCGGATTGATAGCAAAAGGCTTCCGAAGGCTTTCCAGGCATTCGGAGGCCTTTTGCAGCCGTATCTCCAACAATTCCCGCGCATTGTTACATTTCTTTTACAATTTTGTTGCCCATTTCCGGGCCGGCCGGTATAATATGAAATGCTGCCGGGATGAAAATGCGGGCAGTTTCCGTTGATTTGCTGTGTGCGCGGCACAGCCGCCCACAGAAAGGAAGCTTATGAATTTTGATCCACGTCATCTGATCCATGCGCTCAAAGAAAATGTCCGCCGGGTCATCGTCGGCAAGGACGAGGCGATAGAATTAACCCTGATTGCCCTGTTATGCAAGGGCCATGTGCTCATTGAGGATGTGCCCGGCGTGGGCAAGACCACCCTGGCGGCCGCCCTGTCGCGCAGCCTGGACTGCAGCTTCAACCGCATCCAGTTCACCCCGGACGTGACGCCCTCCGACGTGACCGGCTTTACCATGTACAACGCCAAGACCGGCGAGATGGAGTTCAGGCCGGGCGTGGTGATGACGCAGATTCTGCTGGCGGACGAGATCAACCGCACCAGCCCCAAGACCCAGTCCAGCCTGCTGGAGGTGATGGAGGAGGGCCAGGTGACCGTGGACGGCGTCACCCACGCGCTGTCCCGGCCTTTCATGGTGCTGGCCACCCAAAATCCCATTGATTTCGTGGGCACCTATCCCCTGCCGGAAGCCCAGATGGACCGCTTTTTCCTGCGCGTCAGCATCGGTTATCCTTCCATCGAGGAGGAGATGGATGTGCTGGACCGCTTCTCCGGGCCGCAGTCGCCGCTGAAAAGCCTGCAGCCGGTGTGCGGCGCGCAGGAGATCATCGCGCTGCAGGAGCTGGTTGGCACCATCTATTGCAGCCGCGAGGTGCGCAGCTATGTGGCCACCATCGTAGCCGCCACACGGGAACATCCCGCCCTGCAGCTGGGCGCCTCGCCCCGGGGCGCCATCGCGCTGGTGCGCGCCGCCCAGGCCTGCGCGGTGCTGGCCGGGCGCGGATACATCCTGCCGGATGACGTGCGCCGCATGGCCCACAGCGTGCTGAGCCACCGCCTGATCCTGACGCCCGAATCCCGCATGAAGGGTATCTCCGCGCAGGCCATCCTCTCCCAGTTGATCGATACCCTGCCGGTACCGGGCGCCAAGAGATGACGCTGCGCCTGTGGGCAGCGCTGAGTGTGCTGGCGCTCAACGGCTTGTCAGCCCTCTCGCTGGGCGGGCCGGTTTTTTATTTCATTTCGTGGATGATCATCATGATGCTGGCCTACGGCCTGCTCAGCGCTTTGCTCGCCCGCAGGCTGACCACCCTCGTTCAGGGGCTGGACAACCCACAGGTGGACCGCGGGGGCAAGGCGCGGCTGACAGTGGGCCTGTCCACCAAAAATCCGCTGCCTTCCGGCGCGGTGCTCATGGAGCTGACGCTGCCGGAGAGCAGCATGCATACCCGGATGTACCCGGGTTTTCTGGGCATGAAGCAGGTGGCGTTCACCCTGCAGTTCAACCATGTGGGCGTATGGCCCTGCGGCGTGCAACAGCTGGTGTTTACCGATGTCTTCGGGCTTTTCCGCCTGTCTCGGAAAGTGAAAACAGACCTGCCGCGCATGCTGGTGCTGCCGCGCGGGTTTGAGGTGGATCCCCTGGCCTTCGCGCACCTGGACGAGGGGCGCGCGCTGCCCAACCGCTCCGGGGAGGACGTGACCTCACCCGAGGACACACGCGCCTACCGCCTCGGCGACCCCTTCAAGCGCATTCACTGGAAGCTGTCCACCCGCGCGCAGGAACTGGTGGTGCGGCGCTTTGAGGTGCCCGCGCCGCCGGATACCCTGATCCTGATGGACTGCACCGAGCCGATCGGCGGCGAGGGCCACCCGGACGGCAAGCTGCACCTGCGGGATACGCTGTGCGAAACCGCCCTGGCCATCGCCTCCATGCAGATGGCCGCGGAACACCCGGTGCGGCTGCCGTTGTATGGCGCTGTTCAAAGCGAGTTCCACGCGAACCGGGCGGGCCTGATCCACCTGCTCAAGGAGGAGCTGGCCTACCAGTTCTTTCGCGGCGGAGAGCCTTTTGACCGGGTGCTCAACCTGGAACTGCGGCGCATGCGGCGCACCGGGGCGACGGTGGTCATCACCACGCGGCTGGACGCCACCGTGGCCGAGGGCGTCAACCGGATCCGGAAGTCCGGGCCCAACGTGCGCTTTTACCTGATTACGTTTGAGGCCGGACACGCGCGCTACGCGCCCTATATCGCGCAGATGCAGCAGCACCTGGTGGAGGTCAATTATGTTACGCCTGCCTAAGCGAGCCGGGCGGCTGGCGTCCGCCTTCCTGCTGTGCGCCTTCACCGCCTGGGCGCTGAGCCTGCCCATGCTGCAGGCCCTGGGTGTTTTCGAGGAAAAGGCGGTGGCCGGGCTGTACGCCCTGGCAGCCAGCGCGCTTATCAGCCTGTATGGCCTGATCAGCCGCCGGCTGCGCTTCCTGGCGCCTTTGCTTTTGGCCTCAGCCCTGGCGCTCGCGGCCGCGCTGCTGCCCGCCTCCCTGCCCGCGCGCGCTACAGCCTTTTGGCGCGCCCTGGCCTCGGGCGCGCCGGTAAAGACAGCTTTTTTGATCTACCTGGACGCGCTGCTGCCGCTGGTCATCCTGCTAATAGCCCTGTTCGCGCGGATGCTGATGGAGGGCGAGCCCGCCTTTGCCCTGCCGCTGTTGAGCGCGCCGCTGGTGATGATGTGGTTTGCCGGCGCAAGGGAGGGCATCAGCGCCTACTTCCCCGCGGTCCTCTGCCTGCCGCTAATGTACCTGTACACCAACAGCCCGTCGGGGGAAGAGCCGCTTGCCCGGGCGCCCCGCAGCCTGGCGTTCGGCGCGCTGGCCATCGCCCTGGCGCTGGCCCTCCTGGCAAGTTCCCTGACCCCGGCTTACCGCAAAACCCAGCCGCAATTGGAACGCATGGCCGATACCATCCGCCGGCGCGTGGAGGACCTGTTTTTTTTCACCGCCACCCGCACCATGTTCTCCCTGAGCTCCCAGGGCTACCAGCCCATGGGCGAGAAGAGCCTGGGCGGCCGGCCGGACATCTCCACCCGGCCGGTGATGAACGTGCAAAGCAGCGAGCGCGTCTACCTGCGCGGCACGGCGCTGGACACCTACACGGGGCACAGGTGGTATGACAGCCTCAGCAGCCAGCGCCACGGTTGGAATTCCCTGCGCTACGCGGCGCTGCGCGCCGAGCTGTTCAACGAGGACCTGCCGGGCGATCAGCGTGTGGAAAGCCGCAAGGCCAGCGTCACGATGCTGGGGGACATGCCCTCCACCCTCTTTGTGCCCCAGCGGCTGCGGCAGTTGGACCTGGGACCGGACATGGTGGCCTACTTCAATGCCTCCAGCGAGGTCTTCATCACCCGCGACCTGGCCAACGGCGATCACTATTCCTTCCTCTATGAGCCCTACGTCGCCGGGGAGGCGCGCACCGACGCGCTGGCCGCCAGGCTGCTCGCAAACGGCGCGCCGCCGCTGCCGGAATTGCCCGCGGAATACACGGCGCTGCCCGCGCACCTTAAAAGCGACGGCATCGTCGCCAACCTGGCGCGCGACATCGCCGGCGGCCTGAGCGATCCCTACAGCCAGGCGCTGGCGCTGCAGCGATACCTCAAAAGCCATTACGCCTATTCCATCGAGGTGCCCCCGGCGCCGGAAAAGATCGATTTCGCCGTCCATTTCCTCTTTGATGTGCAGCGGGGCTACTGCACCTATTTCGCCACCGCGATGACCGTGCTGGCGCGCTCCCTGAACCTGCCCGCGCGCTATGTGGAGGGCTTCCTGGCCCAGCCGGAGGGGGCGCCGGGCGTGACGCTCACTGGCATGAACGCCCATGCCTGGACAGAGGTCTATATCGCCGGGCTGGGCTGGGTGGTCTTTGACGCCACCGCGCCCCGGGACGGGGAGGATCCGGACAGCGGCGACCAGCCGCCGCCACCGCAGCTGCCCTCGCCCAGCCCCAGTCCCACACCCAGCCCAAGCCCGGAGCCTGATGAGCAGCCTTCGCCCCAGCCGCAGGACGCGCCTACGCCCACGCCGCCCCCGTCCGGACAGCCCAGCCCGGCGCCCACGCCCAGGGCGGACGATGCCCCGGAAAGGCGGGAGCCGCCAAGGCCCTTCCCCTGGTGGCTGCTCCTGCTGCTCGCCCTGATGTCGCTGTTTCTCATCCGCGCACGGGCCGCGCAGCCGGCGCGCAGGGAGCGCGCCCTGACCAGGCCTGAAGACATCCTGACGCTGTACTGGCAGGCCATCCTGGAAGCGCGCCGCGCCCTGGGGCAGGCCATGTCCCCCCAGGAGACCCCCCTGGGCTACGCGGGCCGCCTAGCCGGAGAAGCTCCGGGCCTGGAAGCCATCGCCGCGGCCTACAGCGCGTGGGCCTTCGGAAAGGTCAGCCCGGAGCAGGCGTTGGTGCAGGAAGCGCGCGCACAGTACGCGCAGGCCTGGCGCAAGCTGTCCCCCTGGCGCCGGGCGCTGCTGTGGCTTGGCCGCGGCCTGCGCAGCCTGACGCAGCCATTTTACGAAAAATGTAAATTACCGCAGCCATAAACCTGGCATTCACAAAAAGCAGACCGCCGCATTGCTGCGGCGGCCCTTAAAGAGAATGTTGAATGCGAAAATGCCCTGCGTTCCAAATGAATGATTTTTACGTGGTTTTTCCTGAATCGGAAGTGTTCAGATCATTTTTTAGGAACGAATAAGGGGTGCGTTTTTATATCAAAGCATTCACTTTCCTTGATTATTATATCATCACCGTAAGCATCCTCACCTACACAGCAACAGCTGCCTGCGGCGATGGCGCACTCTGGATATCGTTCACATTTGAAGCAATAACATTTTCTTTCTTGTTTCACTTTAATACTTCTTTGGATAAAATCCGCTTGGATCGTAGCTCAGGTTGATCATGATGTTCTTCTTTTGCGTATAGTGCTCAAGGATCATTTTGTGCGTTTCTCTGCCAATACCGGATTCTTTGTATCCTCCGAATGGGCTGTGTGCGGGAATTTGGTTGTATGTATTAATCCACATGCGTCCCGTTTCGATACCGCGCGCTACACGAATCGCTCTTGCGATGTCTTTGGTCCACACCGCACCACCGAGTCCATAGACAGAATCATTCGCCATTTCAATGACCTCTTGCTCGTCATGGAACTTAATGACACAGGCGACGGGTCCAAATATTTCTTCTTGAGCAACTCGCATCTTGTTTGTAACGTTCGTGAGTAAAGTCGGTTTCATGAAGCTTCCTTTTTCAAGCCCGCCTTCATCAATCTTGACGCCTCCGCAAGCAACAGTTGCCCCCTCCGCTTTACCAATATCAATGTAATCCAAAATCTTCTTAAGCTGTCCACGATTTATTTGTGAACCCATTTGTGTTTCCGGGTCAAGCGGGTCCCCCACCTTGACGCCATTAAATGCTTTTATCAGGGCTTCGACGAACTTGTCATAGAACGTGTCCTGAACAAAAATCCTGCTGCCTGCGCAACAAACCTGCCCTTGATTGAATAAAATGCCCAGTTGGGCACCGTCAATGGCCTGATCGAAATCGCAGTCATCAAAGTATATATTGGCGCTCTTTCCTCCGAGTTCGAGAGTAGAGGGTATGATTCTTTCAGCTGCGGCCAGTCCTACGGTTCTGCCGACCTCGGTCGAACCGGTGAAGGCAAGTTTTCTGAAACCCTTGTGCGTAAGCATATATTGTCCGGCTTTTGATCCGGAACCGGTTATGACGTTGAAGACTCCATTGGGTAAAACACCGTCGATCAGTCTGGCAAGTTCAAGTACTGAAAGTGAAGTTGCGCTTGAAGGCTTGAAAACGGTACAATCGCCGGCAGCTATTACCGGTGCGAGTTTCCAGGCGGCCATCAAAAACGGAAAGTTCCAGGGAACGATCTGTCCGACAACACCGATTGGCTCTCTTAAAATCAAGGACAGGAAGGTTTCATTCAGAATAGAGGCCTGTCCTTCTTCGGCTATAATACAGCCGGCAAAATACCTGAAATGTTCGACACTGTAAGGAATGTCGATGGCAAGGGTCTCACGAATCGGTTTTCCGTTATCTCTTGTTTCGACTTCGGCAAGCCATTCTTTGTTCTTATCAATAACATCGGCGATTTCGTGCAAAATCGCAGCTCTCTCCGCGGGAGTTGTTTTTTTCCAACTCTCAAAAGCTTTCCATGCGGCATGCACCGCATCATCTACATCTTGCTCTGTGGCTTGTGCGCAAAGCGCCATATGCGTACCGTCAATTGGGCTTGTAGCTTCGAATGCTGCGCCATCGGATGCGTCGCGCCATTTTCCGTCAATGTAAAGCCCGTACTTTTCCAATAACTTGTTGCTCATCGTTTTACCTCCTTTGCCATTTAATGAGTTTTTTGAGTTTTCTTATGTGGTTGCTTCTACTCCATCACCATAATAAAACCCCTTTCTATTCTATTGTCGGTTTTGATACAGCTGTTTCAGAGTCAGTCATATTTTACCATATTGATGTGTTTTGGTCAATGTGTGGCGGAAACTCAAGCGGCGAATGTCTCCGGAAACGGATTGGCGATTTATGAAGACAGCTTTTCGCAATGCCACTCCAGGGGACAAGCCGCGCAATCCATTTTCTTTTTGCAGTGCTCCTTGCCATTGTGCACAATCAGGGCATGAAATCGGTTGTAAAGCTTCGCGTCCCGGGGAAGCCCGCTTTCGCAAAAGCTCTTCACGTCCATATAGGTCTCTCCGGCGTCGACCGGATAACGCCTGAACAGCCGCATCGTATAGGCATCCACTACAAAAGCCGGAAGATCAAAGGCATACAGCAGAATGGAATCCGCCGTCTCATTGCCAACGCCCCGGACCCACAGCAATTCAGCGCGGAGATCCGGCAAGGGGCGGCTTTTTATCGCATCAGGATTACAATCATAGCTGATAAACCATTCTGTGACGGCTTTCAGGTACTGAGCCTTCTGCCTGAAATAACCTGCGGGGCGGATGATCTCCTGAAGCTCCGCGACAGGCAGGCTGAGGACCCGCTCAGGTGACAGCTTTCCCTCGAACCGCCTGATCGCCTTCTCCACATTCGTCCAAGCCGTGTTCTGCGTGAGCACCGCGCCCACGATCACCTCAAAAGGCGTATCCGCGGGCCACCAAAACAGATCGCCGTAATGTGAATTCAATACGTGATAGATTCGCTCCAGCTTTCGCATCTGATCAATAACCTTTACATCATTTCATATGTCTTTTTGTTTGTCCGTCATCAGGCCCGTTAGCGTTCACTGATGTTTTTAGCCCGACCCAGGAATGCGCGGAACCCCGGGCTTGTCTTTTTTCCGTTTGTATCAGGCTGTTCCTTCCTTTCACAAGTACGCCCTGTTCATGCCCATTGCTCCAAACGGTCAAAAATGCGATCACAAAGGTAGGTCAGATAGGGAGACGGGACTTTCTTCTGCCCGAAATCCCAGTCTTTCAATTTTTGATATATCGATTCGGGTGTAAAAAGGCCGTCGCTGCCCTGCTTGCCTTTGATATGGTTGATCATTTCAAGAAAGCGCGGGTCATCCCGCACAAACCCGTATTTGCTGAGAACGCCGGCCAGGCTGACGATGTCATACCAGCACGAAGGCGCTTTCAGCTTGCGGAAGTCGGTGCCCATATAGAACATGTACGGATGCAGATCAAGGCTGTGTTCCCAGAGGTTCAGCAAGGCTTTTACAGAGGAAACAGCAGCCCGGGAATCCCTGTACTCCGGGATATGTGACAGCAAATCGGCCATGATCAGCGTCGCGTACGGGCAGCAGTCGTCCTTTCTCCCCGGCCCGCGGAACTTGCCCAGCTCAGGCGACACAGCGCAGGGGAATCCCTTGTCACGGCATAGGGAGACCAGATGATCCACACCGGGTTTGATGTATTCATGATATTCCATGCCCGCCTTCAACAGAGCCAGCAACAGCAGGGGCGCGTCGCACAGGCACCAGCTGAACACATCCTCACCGGTACCGCCATAATGCCTGGGCACATTGGTCATGGACTGATACACGCCGTGCCCGTCCCGATGCCGGATGATTGCGTCAATAGCCGCTTTGATTTCCGGGACTTCCGTATCAAATCCGAGGTCAAGCAGAAACAGCAGTTTGTGTATCGGCAAATCAGGATTTTTGTGATTTGTGACCAGGGTTCCATGAAAATCCGCGACATCTGAAAGGTATCGCCTGATCCGGCCGTCGGCCAGCGCCGCGTTTCTGATTTCAGCGAGCTTGTCCTTAGGTTCATGCCCCAGGTTGAGACGGATCGCGTATTTCAGCCAGTCGTCGCTGATCTCCAGCAGCTTTTGATAAGCCATTTCCATCAGACTCCTTTTTCTACCCGTGCTGTGCTATGAGACGATATAACTCAACAAACGATAATAGTCTATCGGATGGGCTTTCCGATACTCATCCGGCGTCTCCATTCAGGAGCAGCGCCATCATCTGACCAATACTCATCCATCTCGACAATCAAGCCATTCTCGATTTTGCAGAAGTTTACGACATGGAACGATGAACTGTGATCCTTTGGAAAAACTCTCACTGCAGTGATGATTGAATCCGCCGTTTCCTCAATGCGTTCAATTTTACCGGCCCATTGTCCGGGATATTCGCAATTTGCCCTGATATATTCTGACACTGTAAACAGCTCTTTGCTGCAATGCCACCGAATCACCGCATCTTCATGAAAGTAACCCTGTAAAGACCTTTGATTTTGTGATAGCACATCTTTCCAGAATAGCTTTATGTCCATCGAACAATCCCTCAAATGATTTTTCCTTGCCCTTGAAGCTTTCATACCGTATTCCAAACAAGAGGATACGAAGCGATCATGTTGTATGGATGCCAACACTTTATCATATTAATCGATCCGTATCAAAAACAGATTTGAAATCAGCCGCTTGCCGCTTTTTGCCTGATATGTCTTCCAACCGCAGCCGGCCCTGGCCCGGGTTTGGCGCAATCTTGACACATATCCCCACTTTTACACTTCAAATTTATAACCTGGCTCAAAATTCTTATACAGTACAAGGCGTCTGAGCCTATTTTTTTGTCAAATTAGAAGAATTTGTATGTTTACCGCTAATTACCGTTA
>JAKPNM010000001.1 GCA_029548395.1 Bacillota bacterium | reverse complement strand
CGGCAGCATGGCCAGGGCCAGCACGCCGTACATGCCGGTGCGCCAGAGCACCGTGGACAGCATCCCGGGCACGTTGATGTTATAGAAGGCCGCCAGCACGCACAGCAGGAAGAAGAAGGCGGTGATCACCAGCCTGGGCGTCCCCAGCGAGCGCTTGAGCGGCTGATAGTAGAAGACGATCAACGCCGCGATCAGGATCCCGGCGGCCAGCACCATCAGGTTGCCAGCCTGGCGGGCAATGAGCATCCGGGTTTTCTCGCTGCCCGCAAACACGTCCTGCGCGCCGCTGGCCGCGTAGCGGTCATACTCCACGCCAAAGCTGCTCTCCCCGCCGCGTACCACGTTGATAATCGGCTCGCGCAGCTTGTCCTTCATCTCGGGCTTAAGATCGGGCAACGCATTGACCAGCGCCTGGTACATGGCGTCATACGCCGGGGTCAGGCTGTCAAGGAGCGCCTGCAGCTGCGGGGACGGGACAAAGCCCGAATAGTCCACCTCGTCAACGCCAGAGGAAAGCATGGCATCCTCCAGAACGCCTTCGCCCTCAGCGCCTGCTTCCTCCTGGGCGGCGTCCTGCGCGACCAGCTGGGCCCGCTGCGCGCGCCAGGCCTCGGCATAGGCCTCCTTTTCCTGGGCTTCCAGCTGGGCATAGCCGCTGAGGGAGCCTTCAAAGCTTTCCACAGCCGTGGTCAGTTCGGCCCGGTCAACGCCCTTTGTATCATAGTATTTTCCCTCGGCCGCCTTGCGCGCCAGCTCGCCCTGCTCGTCCATATAAGCCGAGATCTGGTTGCGCGAGTATTTCTGCGCCCGCGCATATTCCCGGGCATCCAGCTTGGCCTGGATGTAAATCTCATTCACGATGGCGCCGGCGGCTGTGCGCAGCACCGCGTAATTGCGCATGCGCGCCATGGCCTCCTGGGTGGCCTGCTGCCCCCTGATGACAAAGCCCCAGATACCGGTGGCCAAAAAGCCAAGGGCCAGGACAGCCAGCAAAATCGCCGCGATCCATTGGGATCTTGTCTGTCTCATACGGATTGCTCCTCTCCGGCTTTGATGCCGCTCATCGCAAGGCCGAAATCCGCATCCGGGCTGTCCGGGCGCAGGATGTCCACCACGCGGCCTTCAGCGACAATCACGATGCGGTCACAAATGGAGCGCAGCTCCATCAGTTCGCTGGACACCATCACGATGGTCAGGCCCTGCTCACGGTTGAGGTTCACCAGGGTATCCAGCACCAGGGATTTGGCGCCGATGTCGATGCCCCGCGTGGGCTCCGACACAAAGAGAAAGCGCGGCTTCATGGTCAGCGCGCGCGCAATGCACACCTTTTGCTGGTTGCCGCCCGACAGCGTGCCGGTCAGCTGGGAAGGCGACTCGCAGCGGATGTCCAGGTCCCGGATCATCCGGCGCGCGTGGGCGCGCACCTGCCTGGCCGAACGGATTTTAAGGACGCCCGCGCGGGTCAGGAACTCCTTTTTGACCTGGATGGCGTTGAAGACGATGTTGTCCTCGATAGACTCCTCCAGCAGCAGGCCCACGCCGCGGCGGTCCTCGCTGACCATGCTCATGCCCTGCGCCAGCGCAGCCGTCGGGTTGTTCAGCGGCAGCGCCTCGCCAAACAGGCTGACCCCGCCCGTGGCGGGATAGAGCCCCATGACGCCGTTGGGCAGGCCCACCTTGCCCTGGCCGGCCAGGCCGCCGATGCCGATGATTTCGCCCTCCATCACATCCAGGTCCAATCCGTTGACCATCTCACCGGGCATGTCCACATGCAGCCCGCGCACAGACAGGGCCACCCGGCCGCTGAGCGCCGTGTCACGCGGCGGCACCGCGATGATGCCCTCCTGCCCGCGGCCGATCATCATGCCGGCCAGGTCCACCAGGCTGGTCTGCGAGATGGGCTTGCTGCCCACATACTTGCCGTCGCGCAGCACCGTGACGGTGTCCGCCGCCTTCATGACCTCATGCAGGCGGTGTGTGATGAAGATGATCGCGATGCCGCGCGCGGCGATGGACCGCATCACGTCGATGAGCTGATCGGCCTCGGACTCGGTCAGCACCGCCGTAGGCTCGTCAAACACCAGCAGCTTGACGCCGGTCTTGTCGATCTCACGGGCGATTTCCACAAACTGCATATAGCCCACCGGCAGGGCGCGCACCAGGGTGTTCTCGGGCAGGCTCACGCCCACGCTGTCCAGCGCCTGGCGGGCGTCCCGCGCCATGGCGGCATGGTCCAGGCTCTCCAGCTCTTCCCCCAGGATGCGGCTGATCAGGTTGGGCCTGGAAAGCTCGCGGTTCAGCTTGATGTTTTCGGTGATGGTAAAACCGGGAATCAGCATGAATTCCTGATGCACCATGCCGATGCCCAGCGTCATCGCGGCCTGGGGCGAGTGGATGCTGGCCGCCTGGCCATCCACCAGCACCTCGCCCTTGAAGCCGCCGGTGGTATGGATGACAGGCATGCCGAAGAGGATGTTCATCAGCGTGGACTTCCCCGCGCCGTTCTCGCCCAGCAGGGCGTGAATCTCCCCCGGGCGCACCCTCAGGGTGGCCTCACTCAGCACAGTGGATTCACCATAGCGCTTGGTGATGTGGTTCATCTCCAGGACGTATTCCGGACTCAACAGCAATCGCTCCCTTTCTGTGTGCGCCCGCGCCCGGGATAGGCGTCAGGCTTGATGTCCGCATCCGCGCCCTGTCAGTGGCCCCGGAAAACCGGCTGCCCCGGCATGGATCCGGGGATGCGGAGATTCATTTTAAACGGGCCTGCCGGCCAGCGGCAGGCCCTTGAATGACTTGGTGAAAACAATTTACAGGTAGTCGTTGAAATCTACCCGGTCAAAGAAAATCATGAAGTAATTAGTAATATTATTGCCATCGGCGTCCACATAAGTGGTAAGATCAGGAGATTGACTGGCAACCTTTGTCATAACCTCATGAAGTTTAGCCAGATCAACCCTCTCACCGCCATTCTCGATATAATCCTTGGCGTACTCAAAGCCACCCAGAATGATAGACATGTTCACACCAACAGGCCATGTAGACACGCGGTTAATCGCACCGAGTTCATTCAGTCTGGCCGCCATCTTCCGCAAATAGGTCTCCACATTGCCCCACTCCTCCGGCTCAACTTCCAGTTCAAGAGAGGAGGGGAAACCATGGAAGGGGCTGGGGCAGCAGGGCAGCGGATAGAGGGCGTTGGCTTCCTTCAGTACGGCCGCCTGCAGGGGTTCCTGCATTCCGCAGTTGGTGGTGAAGAAGGCCACCTTCTTGCCGGCGTACTCCTCCATGACCTTAGGCACGTCGGAGAGAATGAAGGTCTGGGCGCCGGTCATGCCGGCGTCGCCGGTGGGGTCGGGCGCGTCGCGGAAGACCAGCTCGATGCCGGCGAGCTCGGCTTCTTCCTTCATGATGTTGTAGCGGGCGACGATGGTCTCATAGCCCATGTGGCGGGCAAAGGAGTAATGAACGAGAACTTCAGCGCCCCACTCCTTGGCAGTTCCGACGATCTGGTAGCCGCCGTTGATCTCGTCCACGCCCATGACCAGGTCAGCGGCGCCGGCGATGTCAGCGGGATCCTCCGCGGCCACGCCGGCGATCAGCAGGATGTCCGGGCGGGTCTCGCGGATCTTGGTGAAGGCGGCAGTGGCGCCCTGAACAGCCTGGCACATGATGATGGCCTTGACCTCGGGGTTCTCAGCGAACTGCAACAGCTTGCCGATGGTGGTCTCCACTTCAGAGGAGAAGTTGTCCGGATAGGTGTCGGTGATGACTACGTCAGGGTACTCTACCGCCAAACGCTCAGCCGCGCGGTACTCTTCCTCGCCCTGAGAGGTCGTGCCGGTGAGGATGGCGATCTTATAGCCTCCCTCAGCTACGGCGGGCAGCATCATGCCCAGCAGCATGGCCAACGCCAGTGTGAATACCAACAGTTTCTTCATAAGGTTCCTCCTTCAATTTATCTCAGGCTGTTGTCAACATGAGTATACGCCTGGATTGTATAGTATATTCTGTATCGCAAACCCCCAACTTGTCAAGAGAAAATTTGATTTTCCTTAAGGTTTCGCGCTTGTTTTGTCAAAGCGCCGCCTACAAAATTGTTCAATTTGGTGTATAATTCCCCTGATTGCACCTGTTTTTCGTTCCCAAACTGCCTGCCGGCGACAAATTATGCACAAAACAGTATAAATACAAGTTCGTGCGGCCTGCAACAATTCAAATCCCGCCTGCGCTTGAAGACTGCCCGGCGCTGTGCTAAAATAAGCCATCATTTGACAGATGAAAGCGAGGCTTTTTACATGAACAAAACGCTCAAGGAATTCAAGGAATTCATCTCCCGCGGCAATGTGATCGACCTGGCGGTCGGCGTGATCATCGGCGGGGCCTTCGGCAAGATTGTGTCCAGCCTGGTCAACGACCTGATCATGCCGCTCGTCTCCCTGATCATCGGCGGCAGCGGCGTTGCCGGGCTGTTTGTCCAGCTGGGCAAGAGCGATGTGGCCTACTCCTCAGTGGAAGCCGCCAAGGAAGCCGGCGTGGCCACCCTCAACTACGGCCTGTTTATCCAGACGGTGATCGACTTTTTGGTCATCGCGATGGTCATCTTCCTGTTTGTCAAGGCCATCAACAAATTCCGCAGGAAGGAAGCGCCGGCGCCCGCACCCGCGCCCCGGCTGTGCGATTACTGCCGCCTGGCAGTGGCTGATGACGCCACCCGCTGCCCGCACTGCACCAGCGAGCTGAAGGCTCCCGACGCCTAAGGGTACATCATGAACGATTACCGCTGCTTTATTTGGGATTTTGACGGCACGCTCTATGACACCTATGACCGCATTGTCCGCGCGGTCAAAAAGGGCATGGACGAGATGGGCCTGTCCCCTGAGGGCCATGATGTCAAGGCGCTGGCCAAATCTACCCTGCGCCAGGCCTGCGTCGCGCTGGCCGGCGAGGACCGCGCGGAGGAGCTGCTCGCGCGCTATTTCGCGCACGCGGAGGAGGAGGGCGAGGAGAGCATCAAGCCCTTTCCGGGGTGTGAGGAAGCGCTGCGCGCCGTGGTGGAACACGGCGGCTTCAATTACCTGTACACTCACCGCAACCAAACCGCACTGGAAGCCCTGCAACGGGATGGCCTGGAGGGATACTTCCGTGATTTTATCACCGATGAGGCTGATTTCCCCAGCAAGCCCGCGCCGGATGCCATCAACTGGCTGATCGACCAGCACTACCTGGAGCGCCATGAGTGCGTCATCGTGGGCGACCGGCTCATTGATAGCCTGGCCGGCAAGAACGCGGGCATCGCCAGCGCCCTGTTTGATCCTGAGGGCTTTTACAGCCCTGATGACGCGGATTTCTTCTTCACCAGCCTTGCGGACATCCCCAAAACGCTCATGCAGCAGGACGTTTTTTCGGATGAATGAACAATTTCACACAATTGATCCATATTCAAGGGCCGCGGCCCTTTTTTTGTGATAGAATACAGTGACAAAGTCAAGCAACTGAATCAGGAGGGAATTATGACCCATCCGTGGAAGGAAGAACTCAACAAGCTGCTCCTGCAAGGCGCGTCCTATGCCGATGTGCGCTATACACCCCGGGAGGATTCCGCCGCGCTGGTCATGCGCAACGGCAACCTGCTGGCTTTTTCCGCCGGCAGCGAGCGCGGCTTTGGCGTGCGGGTGCTCTATCAGGGCGCCTGGGGTTTTGCCGCCAGCAGCGACCTGGGCAGCATCACCGCCACCTTCGCCCGCGCGCTGGACAACGCCAAATCCACCGCCCGGCGCCTCTCGCGCCCCATCCGCCTGGCCGACAAGCAGGTGCACACCGGGCGCTTCACCTCGCCTTGCCTGGTAGACCCGGCGCAGGTGCCCTATGACGAACAGGTGGCCTTCCTGCGCCGCGTGGATACCGCCCTGCAGCAGACGGGCGTTGAGCAGCGCATGATTTTTCTGCGGACGCAAAGCAGGCTCACCGAATACTACGACACCCAGGGCGCGCAGATTGTCAAGGAAATCCGTGAGATCTTCCCCTACCTGGGCATCCAGGGCAGGGACGGGGACGGCGAAACCCAGTCCCGCCGCTACAGCCCGCCGCGCCTGGGGCCTACCCGCGGGTGGGAGATCATGCAGGCGGACTTCTTTGAAGAGCAGGCCGCGCGCATGGTGCGCGAGCTGAATGAGACGCTGGCAGCGCCCAAATGCCCAAGCGATGTGCGCAGCGTCATCCTGATGCCGGACATCATGTACCTGCAGGTGCATGAGACCATCGGCCATCCGCTGGAGCTGGACCGCATCCTGGGGTATGAGCTGTCCTACGCCGGAGGCTCCTTTGTCAGGCTGTCGGACTTTGGCGCCCTGCGCTACGGCACGGACAAGCTGACCGTGCGCGCCGATGCCACGATGGAAAACAGCCCCGGCTCCTTCGGCTATGACGACGACGGCGTGGAAGCGCAAAACAACCTGCTCATCAAAGACGGCATCCTGGTGGGGGCCATCACCTCCCGCCAGATGGTGACAGAAGCCAATGACAAAATGGGCCGCGAATACTTCAAGGGCTCCGGCGGCACGGCGCGGGCCTCTTCCTTCCGCCGCACGCCGCTGGAGCGCATGACCAATATTTCCGTGGACCCGGGTACGGACGGCACGCTGGAGGACATCATCGCAAAGACCGAGAAGGGCATTGTGCTCTCGGGCGACAAGAGCTGGTCCATCGGCAGCAACCGCGAGCAGTTCCATTTTGCCAATCACTACGGCTACCTGGTGGAGGACGGGCAAAAGAAGGGCGTGGTGCGCTCCTGCGCCTACTCGGGCGAGACGCTGCCCTTCTATAACAGCCTGGCCATGGTGGGCGATGAGCGCACCTGGCAGGTGGAATTTGTGCCCAACTGCGGCAAGGGCATGCCCTCCCAGACGATGCAGCTGGGCCATGGCGTGCCGGTATGCCGCTTTGACAACGTGAAGGTGGGTGAGTAAAACCATGCTACAGCAGATGAAGGAAACCCTGCTCGCGCTGCGGGAATATGCCCTGGAACGGAATCTTCAGGCACAGCTGTCCCTGCACCGGGAGGACAGCCACCTGACGCGCCTGGCCAATGGCAGCGTATCGCTGAATACCATGGAATCCGTGACCTCGCTGTCGGTCACAGCCTATGGCGACCGCCGCACAGCCACAGCCACCCTGGTGTGCGGGCTGAAGGACCTGGACATGATGCGCCAGGCGGTTGACCGCGCGGCAGCCATGCTGCCCCACGCCAGCCGGCTCAGCTTCCAGCCCACCCTGCCCAGCATCCCGGCTGACAGCACCTGTGAGACCGGATATGATGCGGCGCTGGCGCAGCTTGGCAGCGCCGGCATCCTGGACTATATCAGCGACGCCGCCGCGGGGCTGGAGGATGAGGACCTGACCCTGGGCGGCAGCTTCAGCGTGGGCGGCACCGCCTGGTGCACGCTGTCCACCGCCACGCCCCACAGCGTGAGCTGGCGGCTGTCAGACGCGCAAATCACGCTGGTATTGGCCTCCGCCAAAAACAAATGGGAGATCAACGCCGAGCAGAGCGCCCAGTCGCTGGACGACCTTGATCCCAAAGCCATGCGCCGTCATCTTGCCTTCCTGAAGGAACAATACCTGACCCGGGAGGCAGTGCGCCTGCCGCTGGGGCCTGTGCGCGTGGTCTTTGGCGCAGCCGCGACCGCCGAATACCTCAGTTACCTGAGCTACCTTGGTCTGGACGGCTCCGCCATGAAGCAGGGCAACAGCATTCACCGGGAGGAGGATATCGGTCAGCGGACGCTCTCGCACAAAATCACCGTGACGGAAGGACCCGATTGTCCCGGCGCCTTCGCGCTGCCCACGGATGACTTTGGCCGCAGCCGCGGCACCGCCGCCTGGTACGACAAGGGCGTGCTGCGCGGCTTCATCTGGGACCAGGGCGCCGCGGATGAATACGCGCAAACGCCCACCGGGCATAATCTGGCGCATCACAGCTTCGCGCTGCAGCCCGGGGACATGGCGGTCAACGATCTGCAGGCGCTGGCCGCCGCCCCGCGCGACACCGACATCCTCTATGTGCCTTACCTGCACTACACGGGCGTGGTCAGCCCGTCGGAAGGCCTTATCACCGGCACCTCACGCTTTGGCGCGCTGCTGCTAAAGAAGGACGGCGCCATCCAGGTGCCCTATAACGTGCGCTTCACCGAAAAGCTGGAGGACATCTTCGGCGGCAAGCTGCTGTGGCTGTCCAGCGAAAGCACGGTCTACAACACGTCAAGCACCTATGGCAGCCGCAACCCCTCCGCGCTGAGGGTACCCCGGCTGATGTGCTGTGACCAGATCAATGTCGAAATTAGCAACAAAAGCTATTAAGGAGGAACACATGGCAAACATTATTGTAGAGGTCTGTTCCGGTACCCACTGCGTCATGCTGGGCGCCATGAACATCATCGACTCCGTCCATTCGCTGGATGAGATCCGCCACGACATGGACCAGTGCTGTGAGGTGGAGGTGCGCGCCGTTCCGTGCATGGGCCTGTGCAAGGGCGGCGCTCAGGGGCCCTTTGTGCGGGTAGACGGCCTGCTGATCAAAGGCGGTGAAAGCGACAGCGTCATGGCGGCCATCATGGACCGCTGCGCGCAGTCACAGGATACCTAATCATCACGCGTGGATAAAGGAGGTGTAGTATGCGCGGCCTGTTTACATCCATCACCAAAATCCGCCGCCAGGTGTTTACCGAGGTGGCCCGCTACGCCTTTGAGCGGGATCTGGACAACAGCGATTTCAATTTTTTCTATGAAAGCTCCTACCGCATCATCCCCGGGGAGGTGGCCACCTACCGCGACAGCGTGTTCAAGGAGCGCGCCATCATCCGCGAGCGCATCCGCCTGGCCATGGGCCTGCCCATCCGCCCTGCCGACACGCATCAGCCCCTTACCAAAGGCATGGCGGAGAGCGCTACCGCTGACAAGCTTTTGGAAATGCCCCTGATCAATGTGATCCCCTTCGCCTGCGAAGCCTGCGCAACCGACCATTTCCAGGTGTCCGACAACTGCCGCAAGTGCCTGGCCCATCCCTGCACGGGGGTCTGCCCGGTGGGCGCAGTGTCCATCGGCAAGACAGCTTCCGTGATCGACCAGGACAAGTGCATCAAGTGCGGTCGCTGCAAGGAAGCCTGTCCCTATCAGGCCATTTCGCGCATCGGCCGCCCCTGCGCGGAGGCCTGCGGCGCCAAGGCGATCGGCAGCGACGCGCTGGGCCGCGCGAAGATTGACCAGGACAAGTGCGTTTCCTGCGGTCTGTGCATCGTGGCCTGCCCCTTTGCCGCCATCGCGGACAAATCCGAGATTTTCCAGCTGGTCACTGCCATCCGCACCGGGCAGACAGTCTTTGCCGCCATCGCGCCCTCCTTTGTGGGCCAGTTCGGCCCCCTGGCCACGCCCGGCAAGGTGGTGGCCGGCATCAAGGCGCTGGGCATCACGCGGGTGATCGAGGTGGGCTGGGGCGCTGACATCGGCAGCCTGCACGAGGCTGAAGAATTCCTGCGGGATGTGCCGGATGAAAAGCCTTTCCTGGGCACTTCCTGCTGCCCTTCCTGGGCCATGTTCGCGCGAAAGGAACAGCCGGGGCTGGCAAACTGCATCGCCCAATCCCATACGCCCATGGTGGCCGCTGCCCAGCGCATCAAGCAGGAGCATCCGGATGCCCGGGTGGTCTTCATTGGCCCGTGCGTGTCCAAAAAAATGGAGGCGCTGGAGGATGAGGTGCGCCCCTATGTGGATTATGTGATTACTTATGAGGAGCTCATGGGCTTGTTTGCCGCCAGGCAAATTGAGCTCAACGAACTGAAGGAGGCGCCGTTGATGGATTATGCCTCCCGCGACGGACGCAATTACGCGGTAGCCGGCGGCGTGGCGCAGGCCGTAGTCAATGTCATCCAGGAGACGGCCCCCGGGCGCGAGGTGCCCGTCATGAAGGCGGACACCCTGCATGAATGCCGGAAAATGCTGGCCCTGGCCAAGGCCGGCAAGGTCAACGGGTACCTGCTGGAGGGCATGGCCTGCCCGGGCGGCTGTGTGGGCGGGCCCGGCACCCTGTCTCAGATTTCGCGCGCAAGCAAGTCGGTGGCCGCTTTCGCGCAGGCTTCCTCATACCGCACCGCCTCAGACAATCCGCTTGACCAGGAGGTGCTGCCCATCGCGCCGGGCTAAAACCGATTTCAATCTTTATTGCATCGCCGCGCCGGGCGGATTTGGTCCCGCGGCTTGAATGACGTATCCGCTTCCTTTATAATATGCTACCGAAAGCTGTTCATTTTAATTGTTAGGAGGACAAATATGTTCAAAAAAATCCTGTCCCTCTTCCTGTGCCTGGCCCTGATGCTGGGCTCCCTGGCCGCGATGGCCGAAGCAGCCTATACCGGCGAGGCCGAGGGCTTCTCCTCAGAAACCCCCATCAAGGTCACCGTGACGGTAGTGGATGGCAAAATCACCGCTGTCGTTATCGATGAGCACGGCGAGTCCAAGGACATGATCCCTGCCGTGGCTACGGCGCTGGAAACCCTTCCCGCCGCCATCGTGGAAAAGAACTCCGCGGAGGTGGACGTTGTCGCCGGCGCCACCTGGACCAGCAAGGGCATCATGGCCGCAGTCAAGGCCGCGCTGGAGCAGGCGGCCGCTGATGAGACGGCGGCAGGCGCGCTGGCGGACGGCACTTATACAGCCCAGGGCGAAGGCTTTTCCTCAGAAACCCCCATCAAGGTCACCGTGACTGTGGCGGGCGGCAAAATTACCGCAGTGGTCATTGACGAGCACGGCGAGTCCAAGGACATGATCCCTGCCGTGGCTACGGCGCTGGAAACCCTTCCCGCCGCCATCGTGGAAAAGAACTCCGCGGAGGTGGATGTTGTCGCCGGCGCCACCTGGACCAGCAAGGGCATCATGGCCGCGGTCAAGGCCGCGCTGGAGCAGGCGGCTGCCGAGGTTCCCGAAGCGCCCGCGGCTGAAGAGGCTGCGCCGGAAGAACCCGGCGCGCTGATCAACGGCACCTTTGCCGGCGAAGCCCAGGGGTTCTCTTCTGAGAAGAACATCAAGGTCACCGTAACCTTTGTGGACGGCAAGATCACCGCGGTCGTCATTGATGATCACGGCGAGTCCAAGGACATGATCCCTGCCGTGGCCACGGCGCTGGAAACCCTGCCCGCCGCCATCGTGGAAAAGAATGAAGCGGAGGTGGACGTTGTCGCCGGCGCCACCTGGACCAGCAAGGGCATCATGGCCGCGGTCAAGGCCGCGCTGGAAGCCGCGGGCGTCAAGGGGCCGGGGGCCGAGGAAGCCGGCAGCGAGCCGGTCGTTATTGCCGGCAGCGGGCTCACCGTGGGCCTGGGCATTGACTCCACGGGCCGCATCGGCCCCGGCAAGGACGACAAGGACGTCCAGGTCTATTCCTTCAACCAGGTTTTTGCCGGCGTGCTCTTTGACGCGGAGGGCAGGATCCTCTATGCCAAGCTGGACCAGCTGGAGGTTGCTTCCCCCAATTATGACGGCGAGGGCATGCCGCATTTCGCCGGCTTCCCGGGCCAGCTGCCCTACCTGTATGACGAGAACCATGACGGCGCGGTTGACGGCGTACTGGAAACCAATGATGAGTTCTTCCAGTCCGAGGTAGCCGGCTGGCAAACCAAGCGCGAGCGCGGCGAGGGCTACAAGATGGGCGTGGGCACCTGGGCCAGCCAGATGGACGCCTACGAGGCCTTCTTCGTTGGCAAGCCCGTCGAAGAGATCGAAGAGCTGTTTGCGCGCGCCTTCTCCTCCCGCAACGGCCGCCCGCTCAAGGACGGCAGCACCAACGAGGAGGACAAGGCCAAGTATGACGCCCTGTCCGATGAGGACAAAGCCCTGCTGGCCGATGTCACCACCGGCGCCACCATGTCCCTCAATGACAGCCACGGCAACCTGATCGCCGCGCTGAAGAAGGCCTATGAGAACCGCGTCCCGGTCCAGGCTTCCGCCGCCGCGCTGGGGCTGGGCGTGGACTTCTCCGGCCGCATCGGCCCGGGCAAGGACAACACCGGTACCCAGGTGTATTCCTTCAACCAGGTCATCGCGCTCAGCCTCTTTGACGGCGAGGGCAGAATTGTCCAGTCCCTGGTCGACCAGATCGAGGTAGCCACCCCCAACTACGACGGCGCGGGCATGCCCCACTTCACCGGCTTCCCCGGCCAGGGCGGCTACAACTATGACATGAACCATGACGAGGTCGTGGACGGCAGGCTGATCACCAACGCCGACGGCTTCCAGGCCGAGATCGCTGGCTGGCTCACCAAGCGTGAGCGCGGCGACAGCTACAAGATGGGCATCGGCACCTGGGCTTCCGAGATGGATGCCTACGAGGCCTTCTTCGCCGGCAAGAGCGTGGACGAGCTGGATGAGCTCTTCCTGCGCGTCTTCTCCTCCCGCAATGGCCGCCCGCTCAAGGACGGCAGCACCAATGAGGAGGACAAGGCCAAGTACGACGCCCTGTCCGAGGAGGACAAGGCCCTGCTGGCCGACGTGATCACCGGCGCCACCATGTCCCTCAACGACAGCCATGGCAACATCCTGGCCGCCCTGCGCGACAGCTTCGACAAGAAGGCGGATGTCACCATCACCATCGGGGAATAAGCAAGGGATCATACATCAAGAGCCGGGGGACCGCCGCGCGGCGTTTCCCCGGTTTTCCTGTCCCAGGACTTGAGGAAACAGATGACGATTATGCTGGTTCCAGCTTTTTCATCAAATCCTCCACCTCTTTGCATGCAAACAGATCCCCTGCCCTTTTGAAATGCTTCAATGCCTGAAGAAAAGAACATGCGGCGTCTGCTTTCAGTTGTCCCGCGGCCCGATATACACAGCCCAACACCATTGGGTCGCCTGATTGCTCAGCGTTGGCAAGCGCCTTCTCCAGATGCTCGTGCGCCAATGACAATCTGTCTGTCTGTGAGCAGGAACACCATTCCCAGCTCATATTGATTCACAGCCAGCTTCATATTGACTGGTTTCCCATGAATATTCCTGCATTTAACCGTGAAGCAATCCGATAAACCGGCATGCACTGGGAATCGTTCATCTCCCGCTGTCTTTTCCTGCACCCAGGCGCAATTCCCGCGTCGCGACCCTGTCAATGAAGGCGCGCTCATGCTCGATGAAGACCATGGACGCGTTGGTCTCCAGCAGCATCTCCTCGATCTGCTCGCGGCTTTCAGGATCGATGTCGTTGAGCGGCTCATCCCACAGGAAGAGATGGGCCGGCTGCGCCAGGGAGAGCGACACCAGGGTCTTTTTCTTCTGCCCCAGCGAGAAACCTGAAAAGTCGCGGTCAAAATGCTCCTGGGGCAGGTCAAACTTGCGCAGCAGGGTAAAGAACAGCGTCAGGTCCAGCCCGCGCGCCTGGGCCATCTCCCGCGGCGTGCCGGCGATGCCCTTCGCGGTCTGCGGCAGGTGGGAAATGACCAGGTCCCGGGGCAGCCAGACCCGGCCGTCACAGGGTTGGAGCAGGCCCATGATCAGGTGGAGCAGGGTGGTTTTGCCGGCGCCGTTTTTGCCGGTCAGGGCCAGGCGCTCACCCGGCAGCATCGTCAGGCTGAGCCCTTCAATCAGGGGCGTGCCGTCATAGGAAAAACACAGGTTCTCCAGCCGCAGCAGCACGGGGTTTCTGTGCGCCAGCGGCTTCAGCTTGACGGGGGAGGTATATTCAAGGTTTTTGAGCAGGCTCTCCTGTTCCTCAATTTGTCGCTCGATACGGTTTTCAAGGGATTTGGAGCGCTTCATCATCTTGGCGGCCTTGTGGCCGATGTAGCCGCGGTCGCCGCCGGCATCAGCGCCGAACTTGGCTGCCTCCACCCGGTCGCTCCAGTCGGCCTTCTCACGGGCGGACTGCTTCAGGCGGCCGATGTCAGCCAGGATCCTGTCGCGCTGCGCGCGCTCAAACTCGTCCTGGCGGCGCTTGTTTTCCCGGTAGGTGGTGTAGTTGCCGCTGACCACGCGCGCGCCCTGCTTTTCCAGCGCCAGGATGTGGGTGCAGACCTGATCCAGAAAGCTGCGGTCATGGGAGACCACCATCAAGCCGGCTTTGCGCCGCAGGTAGCCGGCCATCAGCGCGCGGCCGTCCTCATCCAGGTGGTTGGTGGGCTCGTCCAGCAGCAGGAAATGCCCGGGGCGCAGGAACAGCGCAGCCAGTTTCAGCCGGGTTTGCTCGCCCGGGCTGAAGCTGTAAAGCGGGCGGTCCAGCTCCTCCGCCGGGATGCCCAGCAGCTGCGCTTCCCGCGCCAGGTCATCTCGCACGCGGTAGCCGTCCCGCGCGGCATAGGCCTCCTCCACCTCGCCATAGCGCGCCAGCGCCTGCGGCGTGGGATGGGCCAGGCAGGCGGCCATCTCCTTCTCCCACAGCGTGTAGGGCGCCAGGGTGTCAATGAGCGCCTCCCGCGCCGGGCGCGCGGCGTCCGCCGGAAAGGGAAAGTAATCAAAGGGCAAACTGGACACGATGCTGCCCTGGCCATGCAGCTGCCCGGCCAGCAGACGCAGCAGCGTGGTCTTGCCGCGGCCGTTGCGGCCGACCAGCCCCAGGCGCCAGGAGCTGTCCATATGAAAATCCAGCCCGGAAAACACCGGCTGCGCGCTGCCCTCATAGGAAAAATATAGTTCTTTGACTTGAATAATGGACATGAAATCCCCCCATTGGCGGACAAGGCGCCGCCGGCCAAGGGCCGGGCGCTGCCTGCCGGTCGCCTGGAAACAGCTTAGGCGGGGATGCTTTTCATGCCGGGGTCCTCCTGAATTGATGGCCTGATTGTAAAAAACGCCGCCTGACTTGTCAAGGGACCGGAGCAGTTGACGCTGCGCGGCCAAAGCCCTAAGATGGAAACGGATTTTTCCGAATATCAAATCAAGCCGAGGTGTCCGATGGCCGATCATCAGGAAAGCTACCAAAGCCCCTTTTCCCAGCGCTACGCCGGCGAGCAGATGCAGGCCCTGTTCTCCCCCATGCACCGGGCGCGGCTGTTCCGGCGGCTGTGGCTGATCCTGGCGCAGTGCCAGCAACAGCTGGGCCTGCCCGTCAGCGATGAACAGATCCGGGAGCTGAGCGCGCGCGTCCGGGATGTCGATTTGCAGCGCGTCAACGAACTGGAGCAGTCCCTGCGGCACGATGTCATGGCCCATCTGAAGGCCTACGCGGAGGATTGCCCCCTGGCCGCGCCCATCCTGCACCTGGGCGCCACCAGCTGCTATGTGACCGACAACGCCGACATCCTGATCCTGCGCGATGCCATGCGCCTGGTCCAGGCCCGCCTGGTCGGCACGGCGCGCGCCCTGGCCGCGGCCGCCGGACAGTACAAGGGCCTGCCCATGCTGGGCTATACCCATTTCCAGCCTGCCCAGCCCACCACCCTGGGCAAGCGGCTTGCGTTATGGCTGCAGGACCTGCTGATGGATTTGCAGGAGCTGGACCACTTCCTCAGCCGCCTGCGCCCGCTGGGCAGCAAGGGCGCGACCGGCACCCAGGCCTCGTTTCTGGCGCTGTTTGACGGCGACGCGGACAAGGCGGTGCAGCTGGACCGCATGATCGCAAACAGCCTGGGCTTTGAGCAGCCGCTGGCTCTTTCCGGGCAGACCTACACCAGAAAGATCGACGCGCTGGCGCAAAACGTGCTCTCGGGCATCGCGCAAAGCGCGGCCAAGTTCGCGGGCGATCTGCGCCTGCTGCAGCACCTCAAGGAGGTGGAGGAGCCCTTTGAAGCCGCGCAGGTGGGCTCATCCGCCATGCCTTACAAACGCAACCCCATGCGCGCCGAGCGCATGACCGGGCTGGCGCGCTTCATCCTCAGCAACGCCGCCAACGCCGGCCATACCGCCGCCAGCCAGTGGCTGGAGCGCAGCCTGGACGACTCGTCCAACCGCAGGCTGTCCCTGGCCGAAGGCTTCCTGGCGACGGACGGCCTGCTGACCCTCTACCAGAACATCGTCTCCGGCCTGGTGGTCTACCCCGGGATGATGGAAAGAAACCTGAGGCAGGAGCTGCCCTTCCTGGCCACGGAAAACATCCTGATGCGCGCGGTCAAGCAGGGCGGCGACCGCCAGGAGCTGCATGAGCGCCTGCGCGTGCACGCGATGGCGGCCGGGCGGCGCGTCAAGGAGGAAGGCCTGCCCAACGACCTGCTGGAACGCGTGGCCGGCGACGCTGCCTTCGGGCTGGACCTGGACACGCTGGATCGCCTGATGGACCCCCGTGACTATACGGGGCTGGCGCAGCGGCAGGTGGAGGACTATCTCGCGGGCGAAGCCGCCAGGGCGCTGGAGACGCTGGCGCACCTGGACAGCCCGCAGGCCAGGGTGAGTCTGTAGCAGGAATCAAAACCACCGGCTGAGCCGGTGGTATGCACGAGGCCTTCAAGGCCATTTACTGGCAGCGTCTGAAGACGCACTGAATAATCCGACAACCGCAACTTTTTCTCTGGCCGCCGCTTAAGCGGCCTTCTTTATGCCTT
>JAKPNM010000130.1 GCA_029548395.1 Bacillota bacterium | reverse complement strand
GGGCAATCAAGGCTGCGTCAATCACTGCGGTCATTTGAAAGAAGAGTATTCGTATGAAAGAGGTTGAGATTCTCGGCGCAAACCGCTTTGAGACTTTTTCCAAAACCCGAGAAGGCAGTCGAGCTGTCATCGTGCGGGATGAGATGATCCTGCTGTCTCATGAAACCATCTCAGGCTGGTATCTGGTGCCGGGCGGAGGGCTGGAAGCCGGTGAAACACCGGCGGATTGCTGTGTACGTGAGGTTGAGGAAGAAACCGGAATCATGGTGCGGCCTCTTCATCAGTTTTTAACGCTGTATGAGTACTATGAGGAATATCGTTACATCAGCTATTATTTCGTTTGCGAAGACATAGGACACGGGCAGATGCATCTGACTGAAGCAGAGGCACGCCGTGGCCTCGAACCACAATGGACCCCACTTCAGGAAGCGGTTGATATTTTCTCTCGCCATCAATCCTATGCCACGGAAAGTGAAGAAAAGCGAGGATCATATTTGCGGGAATATACCGCATTGCAGGAATATCTCCAGATTGGATAAAACCCGGCATCATAAAAAACATGGCATCCTGCTTCCAGAACCTCTGGTGTCAGGATGCCATTTTGTATTCCTGCCTTTGGGCATTTGCGTCGATTTTCAAAAATGCGTCGATTTTTGGTTTCGACTCAAAAAATGCGTCGATTTGCGTCGATTTTTTTGTTTCGTTGGTTTGTATCAAAGTTGGCAGGGTTTTTTCTAAGATTGTTTCATTATTTATATATTGTGGATTAATTACATCCATTGCAAACCTAACAATTTCACGTGGTGTAAAGAACTGTCCACTTTTTCCTTTCAGTGTTGAAGGCAACAGTACCTCATATGCGTCCCCTAGCGCATCGGTGTTTGTATCTTCATGCATAAGTCCTATGCCTTGCAATTCAGATACTATATAAGAGATCCAATGATCATTATACTCAAGAGATTCGCCGCTAAACATTATACTATAATCAGGATCTCTCAAGAGTGTAGCATACAAAACTTCTATGCGTTCCTTTATTTTTCTTTTACCTTCATCAGTAGTCAATTCTGATGGGGTTGCTCTAAATTCACAAAGCTGTGATGGACTCAACTCGTCAACTATCTTACAAAAAAGCATCTTAATAACTTCTATAGCAATATTTTCCTCTCGCTTGATTGGTCCGTTTCCGTACAAATGATAATACATTCTTGTGAAGAGTAATTTGAGTGATTTGGCTGGTTTTAAATCTGATTTCCTATATTTACCAATAGTCTCCTGACTTTCACCATAACGAGGTAAAGTAGGAATCTTTATAAACTTCGTTGGGTCTTTTTTAATATCTCTGTAATGATAGTAAGGACCTTCACTATTCTCTTCTAGTCCAGCAAACCACACACAATATGGTGCGGTAGTGGCAGTAACATAACTAAAAGCTTGTAAGTCATATTTACTCTTGTTTGTTTCTATTTCTATTATGATATAAGCATTTTCTTGTCTATGATTGCTGTTATTATATACTACAATGTCAGCTTTTTCTGCATTGCGGCTAGATCCTCTCTGAACAGGAACTTCAATATCAATGTTTTCTTTTGGGTAACCAAGATCATCAATCAAAATACGCTCAAATAGTTGTCTATACTTTTCCTCGGGATTGTTTTTGACTTCTTTGCCAGTTGCGTAGTCATAAAATCTGCTTTCTGACATCATGTAGCCTCCTTAGAGTATTGTATATAATATAATAAAGAAAACTTAATGATAATTATATCACATTAAAAGGATTTTTTATAATATGGCAATAAAATATTTCTGGAATGCATCAAAACGCGCTTCCGGCGACTCCTTATGATGTATCCGGATCACACGCCCAAGGAGGTACATGTGCCCTCTGACACCCGACGCGACAGCTTTCTGAAAGCGGTGGAAGCAAGAAAGCATTCCATGTACCGCGTTGCGCTGATGATGCTGCGGCATCCGGCAGACGCGGAGGACGCTGTGTCTGATGCCGTGGAGATCACCTGGCGGCGGCTTCACAGCATCCGGGACCTGGAAGCCCTGCCCGCCTATCTGATGCGCAGCACCATCAACGCGTGCCATGCCGTTTTGCGGAAACGCAGGCGGGAAACCGCCATGGACGCTTTGGAGCAATACCTGCCCCCTGTACAGGAAGAAACCCCGGTTTGTTTGGATGTACCTGGGCAACCTGAAGGAACGTTACCGCCTGCCCCTGCTGCTGCGCTTCAGCGAGAACATGAGCGACCGGCAGATCGCGCAGATTCTGAAAGTCCCCAGGGGAACCGTCTCATCCATCTTATCCAGAGGCTTAAAAATGCTTCGCGAACAAATCGAAAAGGAGGAAAAGGGCTGTGGATGATCGACAATTGGAACGGCTGATTTTCACCCAGCGGCCCGTACCCGGCCCGGCGTTCGACCTGCGCATCAGCCGGCAGGCACAGCGTCTGGCCGGGGAAACACAAGTGATGAAAAAGAAGATTTCAGTTTTAGCCATTGTGGTGGCCACTGTCCTGTCCCTGGCGCTGTGTGGCGCCGTGGCGGAGCTGCTGGGCATCAACCTGTTTGAGCTCTTCGGCAGGGAAGACCAGCGCCTTGCGCAGCTGGCGCCCAAGGCGGCGCTCAACGAAGTTTCGCCCATCACGATGAACGACCCCAAGCTAGGCGCCGGCGCCGCGGGCATCAACAGCGCCTATTACGACGGCCAGTCCCTAGTGGTGGCCTACGCGATCCGGAACGGCAGATACCTGGAGGAATTTACCCCGACACAGGAGCAGCTGGCCGGGATGGAACAAAACAACAATCCCCTTGCCATTGCGCTGACGAACCCGGAAACCGACGATCTCATCCGCCAATGGAATGAAGCCACGGCGGCGGGAAAGCCCTTCGGCTTTGCGGAATACACTATCAGCCCATCGGATCACACGCGAACCCCGGAAGGGCTGGATTTGCCGCCTGACAGCACAAGCCAGTTGCCGGGCGAAGATGGACAGGTGTTCACCGTCCGGGAATACGTGAGCCCCCTGCCGGAAGAAGCCCGGGACCTGGATGTGCTGCATATTGAGATCGGTCTGTTTCAGACGACCCATTACCATTATTTTGACGGGCAGCAGGCTTATTCCCGCTTTGAGCGAGTGGATCTGGAGCCTATGAAAGCCACCGTCTGGCGGACAGACGCCCATATCCGGCGCTTTGAGGGCCAGGGCAGTTTTGCCGGCGTTCCCTTCACCGTCACTGTCACAGCTTCAGCCGCTGCTGCCCAGGTATCCCTAAAAGCCGGCGATGGCGTTTTCCCGGCCTTGCCTGAGGACGCCTGGTACGCGGTGCACCTGCGGGATGGCAAACTGGCGGAGTTCCGGTCCCTGGACGGGACGTCCGGCGGAAAAGACACCCTGGTCTTCAACTTCCACGGCACCGGCCAGGCGCCTGACAAGCTGGAACTGCAGCTGCGGGTGGATGCTGAGGACGGGGCGGAACTGGAGCGACCGCTCAAAGAGCCGGTGTTTGTCACGCTGACCAAGAAAGAATAGTAAGGAATCGCATATTTGAATTTTGAGAGAGGCTGGTTTTTCGCCGGCCTCTCTCAAACATTAAAGGGGTACATGTAATGTTTCCGGAAACTCAGCCGGGGCAGGAAATAGAATCACTTTCCAAGGTTCAAATCGTTACCGCGGATGGAAAGGCCGCGGGCGCCGGCAAGGATGGGTATTCCAATGTCATTGTACATCCTGATGGCGCCAAAGAAGTCCGTTATCACCTGACCGACACTCCTTCAAAAGAAGTTGGCCAGCTCTTTCTCCTGTTGCCGGATGGCACAATGCTTCCCCTGCAGGGGAACTGACGGCGTTTCTTTTTTGATGATCCTTATTTGCTCGGTATATCAATACTGTCAACACACCGTCCTGAGGCAATACCTGCAGGCGGATATCATAGGGAAGCAGGCTGGTAAAAGCCAGGTCACTGTACAAGCCGACAGCCGCGTCAAAGTATTGGGGGATATAATCCACTCCCTGTTCACGGTGAATTCTCCATTTGTCTATTTGCAATGGCAACCCCAGGACAGCATTGTAAAGAGTGGTGGATAATTGGCAGACCCCGCCGCCATAACCTTTGCCATCGCCGCCGATAATGGGCGCTAAACGATAGCCCTTAAATTTTAGATAGGGGGCGCAAAGGCGGTTGAACGAAAAAGTTTCTCCGGTCCGGATGGTGACGCCATCCAGTTTTTCACTGGCCATGTTGATGTTGTAGGCGCGGTTTTGGGCAAGCTTTCCGCCGGTATATTCATTATAGAAGGTGGTAAAGCCATACAGCAAATCGCCGGGCCGGGCATCCTCCCAAGGTACAAAAGGCACGAAGGTCAATTTGTTTGCAGGCAGGGTAGCCGTCTCCCGCATCATGTGAACCCTGGCCTGTTTTTGATCAAAATGATTCACTGCCAGCACATCCCCTGGGAAAAGCAGATTTCCTTCATAACCCGGGACAGCGATCTGCAGGGCTTTGTCAACCCGGATTATCCCTATCTGGCGCAAAAAGCCAGGCACCTGGTCTTTGAGTGGGTTCTGAGCGCGAAACTGGGAAAGCCAAGCCATTTTGGCATAACCCGCTTGGCCATTGACAGCGATGTGACCCCACTCCCCGTTCATTTCCTTCACCTGTACCTTGTTGCCCTTTTCTACCAGCATCAGGCGCTGGGCAGTCTCACATGGCTGTTTGCGAAGCTGAAAGCTTACCGATGCCACGGCGTCAAACTGCACTGCCCGGGTTAAAACCGGCATTGCCAACAGGCCAATAAGCACGAACAGCACAAGAGATGAAGAACGTTTCATCTGGACACCCCCTTCATTTATTAGACGAAGGAGGAAAGGTTTATTATCACAAAACAACGTTTTCGCAAACAGCAAGCATATCAAACGCTATCTGAAAATCAAATTTTTTTGCTACTGCGCTTCCTTGTATACCAGAGCAGCCAGCCGGTTCATCTCCTGAATGAAGGCATCTACAGTCAAGGCGCCCTGGTAGAGCCGCTCTGCCAGGCCCTCAATTTGCTGCCAGGCCTGTTCACCCAGCAGCAGGGCGTGATCGGTCAGCGCCATATACCGCGCTGTTTCACGGTAGCCGGCGATGTCTTCCGCGGACAGCATCCATTTCAGGCGCTCCTGATCGGCCAGGTCGTTTTTTAATTGCATCGCGCGGCTTTTGAGATAGTCCAGGTCCGCAACAGCTTCATCACTTTCCTCGGCCTGTTTGATTTCCGACTCGATATATCCGAGCTCATCCTTCATCAGCGCGATGCGTTCGGCATACTGTTCCTCCGGGTAAGGATAGGGCTCGTTCTCATTGGGGTGAATGGCGTAAAACCTCCGGGGATCGGCCTCCTTTGCGGAAAGGGTCTTCAAAAAGTCCATGGCTGACTCAGGGTCTTTGCTGTTGGGATTGATGACGGCGGCAAAGACGTGCACCTTGTCGAGGGCTTCCTCCCCCGTTTCAAACACGAAGGGCGGCAGTTCACTGACGGAGTCGTTCCCGTCCCGCGCGCCAAACTGCCATCCGGAGGAAAACAGGGCGATCAAGTTGTTGACAGGCCCGGTTTCCGCCAGGGGATCTTCTACCTCCACGTCCAGGCGCAGGTTTTTCGCAGCCAGGTAGGTGCCCAGCGCGTGGCGCAGGGCGGGGCGGTCAAAGTCGAGCGGGCTGTCCTGCCGCTCATAGCGCAGGATATAGTGCTCAAGCACATGCTTGACCACCTCCGGGCTGTCCCCCATGGAAAAAAAGATGAGATCATCCTGGTCAATGCCGGCAAAAGCCATCCGGGCGTCCATCAGCTCACCCCAGGTGCGGGGAAACGGCCTGTCCGCGAGTACCGCCCGCCAGTGGTCTTTGTCGATGCAGGTGCTGGAGTTGAACAAGTGAACCGGCACCGCGCACAGCTGGCCGCCCGCGTTGGTCATGGCTGCGCGCAGGGCCGGGTAGAGGCTGGCCGCGTCGGCCATCAGCGTCGCATCCCCGCTCAGGTCCAGGGCATAGCCTTTGTCGATCAGCGCGCGAAAGCCGGGGTTGACGCTGAGGATAAAAATATCCACCGTATCATCCCCGCCCCGGACGCGCAGGAAGACGTCCTCCGGCTTGAGCAGGTCATTTTGCACCAGGGGCAGGACATCCGGCCGGGCCTGCCGGAAGCGCGTCACCGCCTCCGGGGGTACATTGCCGCGGATGGTCAGGTCCTTCACGTCAATGGCCCGGTCCACCCTGCGCAGGCACAGGTTAAAGCGGTACACCGCGTAGCCCCCGTCCACCACCAGGCCCTGGGAATCCAGGTCCATATAGTCAAAGCCAAGCAGGGCCACCCGCTCAAAGGGAGCCAGCGCAGTGGAAGCCATCACCTGACGGGCGTCGGAATAAATGATGCGGTCCGCCTGCGCGTCATACGCCAGGCCGCCAATACCGCTGGAATACGGGAAGGCCTCAGGCATCGAAAGGGGCAGCGGCGTTTCCTTCAGGCTGTCCATCTCCAGGGCCGCCAGCTTCCAGAAGGTACAGCCGTCTTGTTTTTCTTCTACTTTTACCAGGAGCATTTGCCCGGGCCTGTACGGCAGGAAGGCCAGGGCTTCAACCCCCTTGAGCAGGGCGGTTTCGCCGGTCTTCAGGTCGCTCCCGGCAAGGACGCAGGGCGCGAAATCCTCGGCGCTGGTAATGTCCATCAGGGGCGTATACATTTTGTTGTCCATCAGGAAGGGACGCCCGGCCATGTAGGGATGCCGGGTAAACAATTCGGTGTCAAGGGCCTGCTCCTGCCAGGTTATCCCTTCGACTGAGATACGGCCCAGGCAGCCGGTGTCCATGTGCAAGCCGTAGAGCACATCCCCCTGCGCCAGCAGGTGGGTGACAGCATCCTCCGGGGCCAGGGACAAAAAGGCTGCCGGCGCCTGCCCGGGATGGATCACCCACACCGTCTGCCCTTCCTCCGCGTCCGTCAGGGCAAAGAAACCCCCTTCCATTGCCGCCAGGCTGCTGACGGGCTGGCCGGCAAACAGGTCATCGGCGTCCTCCAGGGCGCGGGCCGGCAACAGGCCAGCAGCCAGCAGCAGGACACAGGTTAAGAGCGTCAGAATGGTTTTCTTCATGGTTCCCTCCTTGTTTTGGGGCGCAATCAACCGGGCGGGGGTTTCCCGCCGGTATGAAATTGGCTTAAATATTTATATCAAGGCAGTCCTCAGCCGTTGCCGGAGGCTGCCGGGTCATAGTTGACATGCAGGATTTGCCCGGTTTGGGCGTCCAGGGCCACCACATAGATGCCATCCCCGCGGTGAAAGCTGATGATCCAGACCGGTTCCTCGCTCTGGAAAGGCCGGTCGCCTGAGCGCAGGATATAGCTGGGCCAGATCAGATCAAAATGCGCCTTCAAATCCGCCGGCAAGCCGTAGATGGTGCGCAGGGCTTCCAGCGCCAGGTTTACCGCTGCCTGCTCGTTCAGATCCTGCGCGCGGGGCAGGCCGGCGTTGTAGCGTTCCTGCGGGAAACCGGCCGCCCGGTAAAGCCCATCAAAGCGCGCGGCGTCCTCGACCGAGAGGAAATAGGGGTCCTGCGCAGCCGCGCGGATGGCGCCGGTCTTTTTCATCAGCTCCTCCAGCCAGGGAAGGATGTAGCCGGCATATGCCTTTGCCTGTCCCCAGGTGGATTTGGTATAGACCTTGTCATCCACACCCTCCAGCGACCAGCGGGCGTCAAGCACCCTGTCCGCGCGGGCGTTGAGCGTTGCCGTATATTTGCCAAGGGGCGCCTCAGGACCGATTGTCCAGTCATACTGACGCCTGGGCGTCAGGCGCAGCACCCACTGGGGCGTGCCGTCCACAGCTTGCAGGGAAAAGCTTTGAATGAACAGCGCCAGGCTGTCATCACCCAACCCGAAGCCTGCTTGCAGGGCGCTGATCGCCCGGTTGAAGGCATCCGCTTCCGGGGCATGGTCCGCACCCGGCGTGAGATACTGCGCGCCCTGCAGCAGCCCGCCAAAGCCGGCCGCTGTCATTCGCCCGGCCAGGTCGGCCTTGTCCGAGGCGCTCAGGTAGAGGAAGGCGTCAGTATCCATGTATTCCGCCACCGCTTCGCCGTATGCCGATAAATCACCCTTGGGCAGGCTGCGCCTGCTGTCATCCGGCTGGTGCCAGGCAGCCTGGAGCACTTCGCCTGAGGGCGAGGACAGCAGAATATAAAAGGATTCCTGATCGGTTTCCTCTGCCGAGGTTCCCGGGGCGCGGAAGGTCATCGCATACCAGCGGCTCTTGTCTTCCCGGCTTTCCATAAAGGACTGGCAACTCCGGTCCATGCCGTTGACAGCGCTTGGTTCCAGGCCGTATCTGTCCGCCAGCGCCTGCGCTGCCCTGGCCCAGGCTTCCTCCGGCTGCAAGTCGTCCCTGCCGGGCACCACATGGGTTTCCTGCGCATAGACCTCCAGGCCAAAGGGGATGGCCGGCTGGGTAAAGCGGTCGATCCGGGCGCGCTCCTCCAGGCTCCACTTGCCGGCTTGCGACCAGTCCACCAGGGACAGGCGGTCATGATAGTTTTGCACAGCCCGCTTATATTCCAGCAGCTGCTGTTGCCCCCATACCGGGGACAGCAGGCCCTTGTCCGGCGCATAAGCCGGGCTGTCCTGCAAGCTCCAGCGGGCAGTGTCAGCCCTGTCCGGGCGGATGTCCACCTGATATTCGCCCACCTGCGCCGGATACACGTTTTTGGGCACCAGCCGCACCAGCCAGTCCGCGCCCTCTTTTTCCACCTGTACATCAAACAGGCTGATGGTCTCCTCGTTCAGGCCAAAGGCTTTCTCCAGAGCGTCTACAGCCCGCTGCCTGGCATCCATGCGCGCCGACAGGTCCAAGCCCAGCGCCAGGGCCGCTCCTGCCAGCAGCAGGGCTAGGATCAAAGCCGCTGCTGGTACAAGGCGCATATGACGGACCGGACGGACGGCCCGGGGTTGACGCAGGCCTTGCACAACAGCCTCAGCCCGCTCAAAGCGAATGCCGGAAAGGCGGCGGTCAATGAGGTCTTTCATCTCAGTCTTCTTCATTGAAGTACCATCCTTTCAGTTGTCCGGACAAGCGTTTCCTGGCGCGTATCAGGCGGGAGGACACCGTGGGCAGGGGCAGGCCCAGGGTGCGGGCAATGTCCTTTAAGGATAAATCCTGGTAATAGTAAAGCAAGATCACGTCTTTGTATTTGGCTTGCAGGTTCATCACGCTTAACAGCACCGTGTCATCAAAAGCTTCAGGTCCATTTCCCGAATCCGGCAGGTTCAGCAGGGCCTGCTCGCCATCCACCCGTTTGCGCCAGGGGGAGCGCAGAATGTCCTTGCAGGTGTTGATGGCAATTCGAGCCAGCCAGGTGCGCTCAGCGCTCTCGCCGCGGAAATCCGTAAAGGCCCGCAGAGCCTTGAGGAAGCTTTCCTGGGCAGCGTCCTGGGCTTCCATCTCGTCCCCCAGGTAGAGGAAACACAGCCGGGTGATATAATCCCCGTGCTCATTCATCAGCCGCCTGGCGAAGGTTTCCAGCGCTGCCGCTGTTTCACGCATTGCCTGCCCTCCTGTACCCATTAGACGCACCAAGCGCGCGCGATTATTCAACTGCTTTTATAGATTTCGGTTTTCTTCTCCCGCAAGATATTGAAACAGAATGTCCGTCTTTACTGCCGCTGCCAATGCTGATTGTTGATACCACCCGGTACAAAAAGAGGCCCCTCAGGGCCGCTCCGTTCCTTCATCAGGCTCAATCCTCCCGGTAGCTCTTCCGCCCCTGGCGCATGGCGCGCTCGATGTCGCGCAGGGCGTCCGCCTCGGCGACGGCGTCGCGCTTGTCATGCAGCTGCTTGCCCCGGCACACGCCCAGCTCCAGCTTGACCAGGCCGTTTTTCAGGTAGAGCTGCAGGGGGATCAGCGTATAGCCCTGGCGGGACACCTGGCTTTGCAGCTTGCGGATCTCGCTTTTGTGCAGCAGCAGGCGCTTGGGGCGCAGCGGGTCGGTGTTGTAGATGCTGCCCTGCTCGTAGGGGCTGATGTGCATGCCGTCCACAAACACCTCGCCGTCGCGCACGCGCGCGTAGGCCTCCTTCAGGTTGGCCCTGCCCTGACGGATGGATTTGACCTCCGTGCCCTTGAGCTCCATGCCGCACTCGTAGGTCTCTTCCACAAAATAATCATGCCGGGCGCGGCGGTTCTGAACCAAAGGCTTGACGCCCTTGCTTTTTGCCATGCGCGCCCTCCTTGCGTTTTGTCGGATTATACCATGATTTCAGATGCCCGGGCAATGCCCGGCGCGCCTTGCATGACGTGAGCGCGAAAGAAAACCGCCAACCTTGCCAAACGATATGCCGACTCAGCAGACGCCGCGAAACGCTTGATTTTCGCCAGTGAATGGAACATTGTTCCATTAAGAGGAGGAGGAGGAGAGGATATAAAATAGGTATAAACTGATTTATATCACTCCATTTCCGGCAGCATCTCCTCCGCCGTGCTGATCTCCCCGGGATGGGCGGCGGTCTCCCCGGGATGGGCGGCGGTCCCGGGCCGGGCGCCGACGGCCACCGGGATGTCCAGGCCCTGGGCGCCCGAGGGCATCGTGAAGACCGCGCCGCCGCCCTCGCCGCCCAGCTCCAGCTGCTCATACAGGCGGCTGGCGATGGCCCGGCTGATGCGGGCGTCGGTCAGCCAGAAGATGATCTCCTTTTCCTTCTGGATCTCGATGTTGAACACGCGCACGCCATGGCTGCCCGCGCCGCGCCCGTGCAGGATGGTGGCGCCGCCGGCGCCGGCCTCGCGCGCCAGCGCCACCGCGCGGTCCGCCAGGCCGCGGTTGACGATGGCCACCACGCAGTCATACAGCTCCACGCGGCCGGCAGGCAGGGGCTGGGAAACCGGCATGGGTTTTTCCTCCTTATGTGGCAGGGCGCGGGACTTATGGCGGAAGACCGCGCCCACGATCATCAGCGAGAGCACGGGCGCCATGGCCACCATGGCGATGACGCCGAAGCCGTCCACCAGCACGTTGGCCCCGGGGATCATGGCGGCCGCGCCCTGGGCGAAGGCCAGCACGAAGGTGGCGGTCATAGGGCCGGAGGCCACGCCGCCCGCGTCATAGGCGATGCCCACAAAGACGGGGTCGGACCTGAAGGAGAGGATGACGCCGGTCAGAAAGCCGGGCAGCAGGAAGTGCCACAGCTTGACCTCGGGGATCATGATGCGCAGCATGGAGAGCATCACGGCCAGCGCCACGCCGATGGACAGCGTGGCCTTGATGATCTTGGCGGGGATGCGCCCGCCCGTGGTCTCCTCGATCTGCTGGCCCAGCACGATGACGGCTGGCTCCACCAGCACCACGATCATGCCGATGAAGAAGCCTACCACCGGCAGCAGCCAGCCGTGCCGGGCGGCCACGCTGCGCCCGATGAGCTGGCCCATGTCCAGGAAGCCGGAGTAGACGCCGGTCAAAAAGATCGTCAGCCCCACCAGGGTGTAGACCAGCCCGCGCACGATGCGGGCGATCTCGCGCCGGGGGGCCTTGAAGTGAATAAAATTGAGCAGGAAGAAGAAAGCAGTCAGCGGCAGCAGGGCGACCAGGGAGCCTAAGAACTCCTGGGGCAGGTAGCGCAGCAGGGGCCCGAAGACGCCGCCCTGCTGCACCGCGAACTCCGCCGCCTCGCCCTGGATGTGCTTTTGCCCGGTGAGGATGCTCATCAGCATCAGGGCGTACATGGGGCCGGCGGACATCACGCCGACCATGCCGAAGGTGTCCTCCTCGGCGGTCTGGCCGCCCTTGACGCGCGAGAGGCCGGCCGACAGCGCCAGGATGAAGGGCGTGGTCAGGGCGCCGGTGGTGGCGCCGGAGGAGTCAAAGGAGATGGCCAGGAACTCCTCGGACACGAACAGGCTCAATACCAGGATGCCCGCGTAGGCCAGGGCCATGAACAGGGGGAAGGAGCGCCCGGCCAGCAGGCGGAAGGTGCCGAACATGATCAGGACGCCCACGCCCGCGCTGACCAGGTAGACCATCATCTGCGCGCCGATGGCGCCGCCGGAGGCGTTTTGCACCTGATAGCCCAGGATCAGCAGATCGGGCTCGGCCACGGTGACCAGAAAGCCCAGCAGAAAGGCGATGGCGCCGATCTTGAATTTGGATTTGGAGGTGGCCACCTCGACCGCCATGTAGTCGCCGATGGGGTTCATGCCCAGGTCCACGCCCAGCAGGAAGATGGCCAGGCCCACCAGCAGCAGGGCCGATCCCAGCAGGAAGCGCCAGATAATCTCGGCCTCCGGGCGCACCACGGTGAAGGCCAATACCAGCACCAGCGCCATCACCGGCAGCAGCGAGCGGGTGACCTCGTTGAACTTTTGCCGGAGCATGCTCATGGCTTCACCGCCTTTTCCTGCTGGCGCTCCTCATACAGCCCCAGGGTGCGCGTGACCGGCAGGGCGAAGATGATGCCCGCGCCCCTGCGCTCCAGCCGCATGCCCTCATAGATGGCCTGGCGGATGGCCGGCGCCTGGCCGCGCCGGGTGACGATCATCAGGATGTCCTTTTGCGGCTCGATGTTCAGCGGGAAGACGACGCCCTGCGGCACGCCGGCGCCATGGGCGTGCACGATGGTGCCCCCGCGCGCGCCGGCGGCGCGGGCCAGCTTCATGCACTCCGCGCCCAGGCCGCGCTCCAGCACGGTCATGATGCACACATAGGGCGCGTTCAGGTCCCGCCCGGGCAGCTCGCCCTCCTCCGCGGCCTGCGGGTCATAGCGGCGGTAGGGCACCGAGAAGGCGATGCCGTGGTAGCGCCGGTGCATGTGGAACTGCTCGCGCAGCATCTGATACAGCTGTTGGGCGGTCTCCTCGGGCGCGGCGACGAGCACCACTTCCTTCTGGGTCCGGTTGATGCCGAAGAACTCCAGGATGGGCGAGGACATCGTGCCCTCCCCCAGGAAGATGGTGCCCTGCCGCACGCCGATCTCCCGGGCGCGCTGCATCAGGCCGTTGGCCTTGCCGCGGTCGAGGATGATATAAATGGCGGAGCCTGTGGTCATGGCTGTCCTTTCATGTGACGACCGCCCGCGCGATACGAAACAGGCCGCGGGGCGGTCTGGCGGTATGGATCGGACACAGTATAGCACAATCTGGCCGATGTGGAACAGATGAACACCTCAGCGTTCCATTTGTTTTCTTAAAAGGATTTTACCATGAAACGGCAGTTGTCTGCGACTTGATCAGTGATTCCTTAAATGCACCTTTTCTGTGCAGAATACAGAAACTTCAAGTTCATTCAATCTTGCTTTTTATTGTCTTTAACAGAATCCCGAATGATCAATTTACTCTGCGTATAGTGAACATGCGGCAAGCTGTCAGGCTGTATTAATCTGTCCGCCATGACCTGCTTGCCGGTCAGCGCAATGCCGCGTTGGTCAAAAGCCACACTCGTCAACTGAGGATGCATCAGCTTGGCGTAGTTTGTATTGTCAAAACTCACGATTGATACATCTTCTGGAACCCGCAATCCGGCTTTTTCCAGTTGCTGTGTCAGCACAAAGGCCGCTTTGTCACAATGACAGACGTAGGCGGAAGGCAAATCAGCGGGCAAGGGCATGTTGTTGTTATAGCTTCCGGTAAAAGGATCATTGTTGATAATTCCCCAGGCTTCCTCAACGGGACAGCCGGCTAATTTCATCGCTTTTCTGTATCCGAAATAACGGTCCGAGATGCTGGATGTGGAAAGGGGATCGCCTACAAAGCCGATTTTCCGGTGACCGCGTGAAATCAAATAATCGGTTACCAAAGTTCCCATACGGAAATTATCTGAAATAACGGCATCGATCGACAAGTCAGAGACATAAAAATCCAAGGCTACTTTTGCTTGCGGCAAGGCCAATAATTTAGCAAGGAAAGCGTCCTGAAACTGACCGGCGATAAAGACGCCGTCAATCATAGCATTTTCAAATCTTCCTGGCAGCTTGGCAAATCTTTCATCTGATGTGCCCACCACGTATAAATCAAGGGTGTCATTATCCTGAATGCATTGTTTATTTAGATAATAATATATGGAAGTGTAAAAAGCGTCATCCTCTAAAAAGAACCGTTTGGGGCAAACAAAGGCAAAATTTCTGCTGTGATTGGCTGTTCTGCCGGGCTTGCTGTAGTTCAAGGCCCGTGCTGTTGACAGTATTTTTTCCCGCAAAGCGTCGCTGACGCCTTCACGACGGTTGATCGCTTTGGAAACAGTCACCTTGGAGATGCCAAGCATGTCCGCGATTTCCTGCATCGTTACTTTCTTGCGCATTTTTTTGCCTTTCCAACTTATGATAAAAGCGGGGTCTCGCTTATGATTTTAACGAAACCCCGCTTCTCATTCAAGGATTATTTGCTTGCGTCCAGCTGCTTCTGGAACTCGGCGATCAGCTCATCAACTCCAGCTGCTTTAAGCATTTTCAGCGCGTTGTCAATGTTCTCTTCGTAGCTCTGCACACCAGTCGCAATGGGCGCAATCACCGCGGAGATCTGGGTCTGGACGTCGGTATACTTAGTTTGAACCTGTGTCGCGTCAAAAGTAAACATGGATGCATAGCCGTCCACCGCGTTCTCATTGACAGTGTACAGCATATCGTTTGTCGCCTTGGGCGCTGTGACAGACGGCCTGAGATATTTGACATTCCCTGCCATCCAGTCGGAGAAGAAATAAGGCGGCTGTCCGGTGACAGGGTCTGACAAAAAGCGAATGTTATGCGGCTCTACCTTTTCGTAGTCGATCCCTTCCCTGCCATACATAAACAGGTCATAGTTTTCCTGGCTGGCATAAATCCAGTTGAACAGTTTAACGACCGCTTCTGGGTGCTCGCTGGTCAGGGGCACTGCGTTCATGTTGCGGGTTCCGTAGGGCCGCACACGGGTTTTGTCCGTAAAAGTCATGGCAATAAAATCGTCAACGGTTATATCCGGATAATTGTGTTTGATCTGAGAAATGTCCCCAACCGTGCCTGCATGAACAAACCAGTTGCCGCTAAGCAGCTGGTTGTTAAGCTGGTCGCTTGTGGTTGTCAGAACATCCGGGCTGATCAGCCCTTTTTCATACCAGGTACGGGCAAGCTGGCAATCCTTTTTAAAGACTTCGGTTTCAAAATAGTTGCGTACAATGCCGTCCTGGCCGACAAAGAAAACTTTGTCATAGATAACATAAGGCCACTCGTCATATTCCATGCTGGCCAGGCCGAAGCGAGCGCTGTTGGAGCCGATGATGGGGATATAAGGTTTTTGCGGGCCTTCCCATGCCTGCATGACTTTTTCAAAGGTTTCGGTCAGTTCCGCCACGCTTGTTGGAAGAGGAAGGTCGTATTTCTTCAGGATATCGGCGCGCAATGTCAATTCCGGATCCAGGGCGGATTCCACCCAGTAGGCCGGAATCGCGTACTGTACCCCGCCTACCTGGCCCGAACGCATCATAATTTCCGGGCAAACATTCAGAATATTCTGTCCATATTCTTCTATGTAAGGGGTGATATCCGCCAGCGCGCCGCGGGATGCGTAGTTTGATAAGGAAACCCGGTCATTCATCACCTGGAACAGGTCGAATTTTTCGCCGGTAGACAGCATGATGTTGATTTTCTGATCCCAGGCATCCCAGGGGTAATAACGGAACTCCAGCTGGACGCCTGTACCGTCAGCCTTTAGCTTGTTGTTGATCGCCTGAACGCCTCCTGCCAGGTCCTTGGGTTCATCCCCTGGCACAACATACACAACAGTCGTCAGTTCCTCTGCTGATGTCCAGGCCATCAGGCCGAACATCAGCAGTGCCACCAGTAGCAAAGACACGCACTTTCTCATAATAATACCTCCTTTTATAATTCAGGCCTGTGTTTCTTTACGGCCTTGGGGACCTATTCTTTCACAGCGCCGACGACCATGCCCTTGATGTAATACCGCTGCAAGAAGGGATACAAAAGCACAATCGGGCCGATGGTAATGACTGCTGTCGCCATTTTGATGGATTCGGAGGGCGGCGTTACATAACCAGCGCCAGCCATATACTGCAGATCCCGCAGCATGGAGATTTGGGAACGCAGCTGCAGTAGCAGGTATTGAATGGGAAACAGTTTCTTGTTATCCACAAGCATGATGGCATTCCACCAGTCGTTCCAATAGCCCAGGCCATAGAACAGACCGATTGTTGCAATAACAGGAAGCGAGAGAGGAATGTAGATGCGCGTTGCAATGACCGCATCGTTTGCTCCATCAATGGTCGCTGACTCGCGCAGGGAATCCGGCAGCCCGCTCATGTAGTTTCGTACAAGGAAAAGGTTAAAGGGGTTGAAGAGCAGATTGGGGATCAGCAGGGCCCAAAGGTTGTTCCTCAGGCCCAACCGCGTGCAAATGAGATACCATGGAACCATTCCCGCGTTAAAAACCATGGGGACAAAAAAGAACAAGCCGATTTTTCCGCAGTGTTCCACCCGCTTATTTGCCAGCGTGTAAGCAGCCAGCGAGGTAATGAGGACAGCTATCAAAGTCCCAACGAATGTTATCAGCAAAGAAATGCCATATCCCCGCATGACTGAAGACCCGCCCTGGAACATCAATTTATAAGCGTAAGCAGACCATTTTTCGGGAAAGAAGCTGTACCCGTTGCGCATGATGGCGCCTTCATCCGTAAAAGAAACGATGACTGTCAGGACCATAGGCAGCAGGCACATCAAAGCAAAAGCCCCGATGAACAGCGCGATCAGGAAATTTGCCAAAGAATACTTTTTATGTGGTTTTATTTTGACAACCGCTTCCTGCTGCATACTGCCTTTCCTCTTAATACAATGCGCCGTCCGGGTAGAGTTTGCGAACGAGCGCGTTGGAACCAAACACCATTATAAAGCCGATTACAGATTGGAACAGGCTGATCGCCATTGCCTGCGAAGGATCGCCCACCTGGCGCAAGGCACGGAAGACATAAGTGTCGATGATGTCTGTGGTCCTGTAAAGCGTGCCGTTATCGCCAATCAATGCGTAGATCATTCCAAAATCGCCAAACATGATGCGGCCTATCGCCAGCAAGGTCATGATGACGATGGTGGGGGTAATAAGGGGAAGGGTAATGCGCGTTGTTATCTGGAAGCGGTTCGCTCCGTCTATTTCAGCGGCCTCACGCATGGTGCTGTCTATGCCGGCAATCGCGGCCAGATAGATGATCGCGCTCATGCCAGCACCCTTCCACAAGCGCACAATGACCAGAATGCCCGGCCATACCGAAGCGTCCGTATACCAGTTTTTGGGGGCCTGTCCAAGAGACAGCATCAACCGATTGACGATGCCATACTCGTTGGAAAACAGACTTAACAGAATGTAACTGACCACGATCCAGGAAATATAGTTGGGAAACAGCATGATTGACTGGCTGATTTTCGTAAACCACTTGCTGCGCAGCTCGTTCAGCAGCAAAGCAAGCAGCACTGCAAGCACGGTTCCTGTAAGGATAAAGAGGAAATTTAAATAAACGGTGTTGTACGTTACCAAGGATGCGTTCTGGGAAGCAAAGAAAAATTCAAAATTCTTGAAGCCCACCCAGTTCCCGCTAAACAAAATTTGGAAAATGTTGCTCTTTCGGTAATCAAAGCGCTGAAACGCAATGGCGATATAAGGATAGGAAAGATAGCTGAAGATAATCACATAAGCAGCTGCCGGCAAAAGAATTAAATAGGAAAACCTGTTTCTCCGGATATCCGAAACAAGTCCGATCCGACGCTTGTCTGGCGACATGCGGTTCAAGCTTTTCCTCCTTGTCGCTGTTTGTTAGTTAGTTTGTTAGTTAACAACTGTTCTTTGTTAGTTTTTATTATATATCTGTTCCAGTAGCTTGTCAATACTATCAGGAAAATAAAATACCAAATAATAAATCAAATAATAAATTTTAGATAAATTCGCTTGCTGTTTAGCTTGACTTTTATTGTTCTTACGCTTACTATCAAACAAAATGTAAAGTAACAAAAGAGGTAAAACATGACATTCAAACAGCGCAAGGATGCATTCGAACAGCGAAACAAAAAGCATGAGAGCAGCCTTCTTTCATTCATCGGTGTAGAAGGTTTTGATGTTTATAATTGCTCCATACCTTTTGAATGGAAAGGACAAACCTACATATATGGACGGGTGGAAAAGAGGCAGGAGTGGGCCCGGTCCCGGGTACGGCTGTTCCGCCGCGTGGAAAGGGATCGCTATTCTTTGGTTCCGCAGAGCATGATATATCAGCTGGAAGATCCCTTCATCAGTCTGATTGGAGGGCAGCTGGTGCTTGGCGGCACGCATGTTGTGAAAAGCGCTGGCAATATCGATTTTCTTTACGGTTATTTTTATCGCGGTACAGAGCTGGAGGATCTGCATTACTTCACGACCGGTCCCAAAAACATGAAGGACATCCGGCTTGTGGACATGGGCGATGGCAGAGTCGGCGTTTTTTCCCGCCCAAGAGGCAAGGCCGTGCTTGAAGCCCACGGTTCTGAGTCTGTTGTCGGCTTTGCGATTGTTCCTTCCCTGGATGATTTGACGGCGGACATTGTTGAAGATGCGCCGGTCATTGAAAACATGTTCGCAGCCAACGAATGGGGTGGATGCAACCAGTGCTATCTTTTAGACAGCGGCTTGATCGGCATCATAGGGCACAAGAGTTATCCGGAAAAAACAAATGAGGGTTTGGTGCTGGCTGTTTATACCAACATCTCCTTTGTATTCGATCCCAAGTCGCATTCCATTGTGGATGAAAAGATTATCGCGACCCGTGCCAGTTTCCCGGGTTATACGCCCAAAAAGCCCGAGCTGGTAGACTGCGCTTTTGCTTCGGGGATCTGGTTCCGGCAGGATGGCCGCGCGGATCTTTACTCCGGTGTCGGCGATACCGCTCAAGGCCGGGTCGTTGTCGATAATCCGTTCAAGGGGTTCGGTGAGCCTGTTTTTGGAAACATCCGATCATAATCCGAATTTGCGGCCATAACATAAGCTTCGGGAAACCGCCAGCACGTGGCGGCTGTTTCTTTCCGTCAGATACAATCATTTATAGCTCGATGCCGTTTTATAGGCCTATAAGCCTGTTTTTCAGCATTCTATGCCCTGAGCAGGTTTAAAACCCGTTCGTCTTTATCCAGCAGATAAAGCATATGCCGGGCTGATCCATTCGGCCTGTTTACTCCCGCCTCCCATGCTTCAACAGTGCGAGGCGATACTCCAACAACATTAGCAAGCCCCTTTTGTGTTAATTTTAACTTGCGTCTAACCGCTACAACATCTCCAGCTTCATACTCCGGCACATTGATGGACAGCACAACAGAGCGGGCGGCCTTTTTGTTGCCCCGTTTGTAGTCAATAGCTTGCTGGAGGCTCTCAGTAAACAGGTCAAAATCTTCTTTCTTCATGGTATCACTTCCTTTAGGGTCTTAATAAATTCTCGGATAGCTTTCTTTTCGTCTCCGGTCATGTCGGTTTGTTCGTTCTTTGCGTATGCCGGCATGAGCCCGCCTTCCGGTATCTAGCTACATTTTACCACGGGCCGCTGAGGCGCTCAAGGCGCCTGCCCCGGCTTTTTTCACGCGCGCAAAAATGCGTCTTTTTGGAATTTGCGATCCTCTTTGGCCGGCGCGTTGACAAGCCCGCCGCCGCTTTCTATACTGGCAGCAAAAGAGAACAATTGTTCCCGTATTGCCGGGGACAGGAAGGAGGACTGGCGATGAAGGAGGAGCTGCGCCTGCTGCGCGCCCGGATCAACCTGAGCGGGCTGACCCGAAAGGAGGCGGCCAAGGCCCTCTACCTGTCCGTGAGCGCGCTCAACCGCAAGCTGCGGGGCGACCTGCGCCTG
>JAKPNM010000035.1 GCA_029548395.1 Bacillota bacterium | reverse complement strand
CTTGGGAAAGACATCCCTGACGAAGGAATCGGTCGCGATCACGCAGCAGTCGATGGGCGTAGCGGCCAGGGCCCGGGCGATGTCGCCGCTGATGGTGATCGGCGCGCGGTCAAAAGAGGGCAGGTTCAGCAGCTCATACACATTTTTTCCCGCATAGCCCTCATAGCGGTCACAGACGCCCACGATCTCGACGCCCTTGCGCTCCAGCAGCACCCTGGCGATGCCCTTGCCCATGGCCCCAAAGCCCCAAAGGGCCACACGTACCTTCCTCATATTTCCTCCTTGTTTGAAGTCCGCCTTATATGCTGCCCCGATTTTACCATGTTTGGCGGCCGGTGTATATACATGATGCATAAAACAGGCCCGGCCCTTCTAAAATACGAGGGCTGTGAATTGTCAGGGATTTCAATGAAAAAGAAGCCGCCTGCGCTGCGAAGACAGGCGCGAAGATGCATAAAACCAGCCGTGATTTTCCCCAGATTGCCTGAAATGCCCTTGTCCCGGCTGACCATCCGTGCTACATTTGACAGAGCCTATACCGTAATGAATCAACGCGCCCTGCCGCGCGCATACAAAGGAGAAAACCGGTGAACACACAAAGGGCGCAGCGCATTCTGGAGTTGCTGGGTGACTACGTGGGGACGGCCACCGCCACTTCCACGCCGCTTGAAACCAACAACCAGGTCTTTTTTGAGAAGTACTTCGCGGCCAGCTCGTATTTCACGGAGCATCCTGAGCTGTGCGGCTTTGACCCCGTCCCGGGCGACGCCCTGGGCCGCTGTGTGCCCTGGGCGCTGTATAAGGGCGGCGGCCCGGATACCATCGTAATGATCCACCACTCCGACACGGTGGACACCGAGGACTATGGCGGCAACAGGGACGCAGCCCTGCGGCCCCGGGAACTGACGGAGCGCTACCGCGCGGGCGCGGCCGACCTGGATAGGGAAGCCCGCAGGGACCTGGAAGGCGGCTGGCTGTTCGGGCGGGGCGTGGCCGACATGAAGGGCGGCGCCTGTATCCACCTGGCGCTGCTGGAGCAATTCTCCGGGGAAGGGGGGCTTCAGGGCAGCCTGTTGCTGCTGGCCCTGCCTGATGAGGAAAACCTGTCCGCCGGGATGCGCAGCGCCGTCAGCCTCTTGACGCGGCTGAAGGAGGAGCACGGCCTCAACTATGTGCTGCTCCTCAACGCCGAGCCCCAGGAGCGCGGGGAGGAAGACCTGATGCGGTTGTATGACGGCTCTGTCGGCAAGCTCATGCCCATCTTCTACGCCCGGGGCAAGCTGGCCCATGTGGGCCAGGTCTTCCATGGCGTAAGCCCGGTCCACCTGCTGTCTGAAATCGTGGCTCTCACCGAGCTGAACGCGGACCTGATGCAGCAGGCCGGCAACACCAAAACCCCGCCCCCTGCCTGGCTGTACCTGAAGGACAGGAAGGAGGTCTATGACGTTTCGCTGCCGCTGGCTGCGGCTGGCTACATGAGCGTGCTGACGCTGGACCGCCCGGCGATGGAGACCATGGAGCAGCTGATGGCGCTCAGCCGCCAGGCCTTCTCCCGGGTGCTGGAGCGCGCCGAGCGCAGTTACCGCGCCTATACCGGAGATCCCAAGGCCTGCCTGCCCTGGAAGGTCAACGTCAAAACCTACAGCCAGGTCTACCGGGAAGCCCTGGCCCAGTCCGGCGAAGCCCTGATCAAGAGCCTGCGCGCCTATGAGGACAGGACGCTTGGGGACATCCGGGCCGGCCGGCAGCGCCTGGCCGAGGCGGCCTTCGGCCTGATCGAGGTCACCTTGGCCCATCTGAAGGACAGCGCGCCGGTGGTGGTGCTGGCCATGTCGCCCCCCTATTACCCCCATGTCAACAACGCCATGCTGCCCGAGAAGAACGCGCGGATAAACGCACTGCTCGGAGATTTGGAGACCTTCGCCCGGGAGCGTCTGGGCTGCGGCTTCCATGTGGAAAACTATTACACCGGGATTTCGGACCTGAGCTACGGCATGTTTGAATCCAGCGGGGAAAACACCGCCTTCATCCGGGACAACCTGCTGCTGTGGGGCGAGATTTATTCCATCCCCTTTGAGCAGATCAGGGCGCTGTCCATCCCCGTGCTCAACATCGGTCCCTGGGGCAAGGACTTCCACAAGTATTCCGAGCGCGTCAACCTGGAGGACCTGACCCGGCGCGTTCCCGCCATGGTGGAGCAGGTCATCCGGCATCTGCTGGGATAAGCCGCCGGATATCGAAAAACGGCCGCGGGGTTTTCGTCTCGCGGCTGTTTTATGCCATGATTATATCCGGTCGCGCAGCAGCGGCATGGACATGCACCGCGGGCCGCCGCGGCCGCGGCCCAGTTCGCTGCCCGGGATTTCGATGGTGCGGATGCCGTGGTCCTCCAGGATGCGGTTGGTGACGGTGTTGCGGTCATAGACGATGACGGTGCCCGGCCGGACGCACAGCGTGTTGCTGCCGTCGTTCCACTGCTCGCGCTCGGCCGCGATGGAGTCGGCCCCTCCGCAATGGATCAGGGTGACGCGGTCCAGGCCCAGCTCGCGCCGCAGAATGTCCTCCAGGCTGCCGGGCAGTTCCTTTGCGCTGAGCGTGCCGCCTTGCATGCGCAGCTTAAAGCAGCGCAGGACCGGCAGGATGCCCGGGTGGATGGTGAAAGTGCCCATGTCCACCTGGGTAAACACGGTATCCAGGTGCATGAAGGCGCGGACGTTGGGGATGTCAAAGACCAGGACGCTTTGAATGCCGCTGTCCGCGTCCGCGGAGAGGTTGCGGCACAACTGCTCGATAGCCTCCGGGGCCGTGCGCTGGGACAGGCCCACGCCCAGCACGCCCTTGCCAAGGTTGAGGATGTCCCCGCCCTCCAGGGAGAAGGGCAGCTCGGCCTGGTACCAGCTTTTGACCTGCCCGGCATAATCGGGATGGTATTTGAAGATGTAGTTGCCGTAGATGGCTTCCCGGCGCCTGGCGGGCGCGAACATGCTGGAGGTGGCCACGCCGTGGCCGATGACGGAGAAGGGGTCGCGCGTAAAATACAGGTTGGGGATGGGATCCAGCAGGTAGTTGGCATCCCGGCGCACCAGGCGGGTTAGCGGGTAGCGCGGGTAGAGCCCGGCTTCCTCATAGGTGACGCCGGCCATGGTCTTTTCCACCAGGGCCGTGTTGTCCCGGATGCCCGCGAACAGCTCGCGCAGGGCCGCGCGCTCGCTGACGGCTGCCCGGCCGCTGAGGGTGATGAATTCCTCAATGAACTCATCGCGCGCGCCTGGCGCCTCAAGGCTTTGGGCCACCATGTCCTTCAGGTAGCAGACCTGAACGCCCTCCGACCGCAGGGCGCCGGCAAACCTGTCATGCTCACGCTGCGCGCCCTGCAAAAATGGGATGTCGTCAAATAGCATCCGGGACAGGTGCGGCGGCGTCAGCTGCTCAAGCTCCGGTCCGGGGCGGTGGATCAACACCTTGCGAAGGGCGCCGATCTCACTGAATACGGCGATGCGCATACCGTGTCCTCGCTTCAAATTGTTCTGCTTTATTCATCCTATCATAATTATGCAGGCTTGTATAGATATTGCACGCCGTTAATCTTAAATTTCGCAGGGAATCCCGCCAATCTTGACACCGCGCCCGCGCATCGGACATACTGTCAGAAAATACAGGTCGCTGGAGGGGCTTATGGAAGACATCTGGAAGAGCTTGCTGGACTTTTTTGTCAAGGCGTCCGCGGATTTTGCGCTGAAGATCGTGGTCGCGGCCCTGCTGTTTTTTGTGGGCAGCCGGCTCATCCGGCTGCTGGGGCGCCTGTTTGCCAGGTCCATGGCCAAAAGCAAGCTGGACGACAGCGTCAAGGGCTTTTTGGAAAGCCTGCTCTCCATCAGCCTGCGCGTGATGCTGGTCATCAGCCTGCTGGTGTTCCTGGGCGTGCCGGCGACCTCCTTCATTGCCATTCTGACCTCGGCCGGGCTGGCTGTCGGCCTGGCGCTGCAGGGCAGCCTGAGCAATTTTGCCGGCGGGCTGATGATCCTGTTTTTCAGGCCCTTCAGGATGGGCGACTTTATCAAAACCGGCAGCGCCGAGGGCACTGTGCAGAACATCTCCATCATGTATACGACGCTGAAGACCCTGGACGGCAAGAAGGTGGTCATCCCCAACGCCATGCTGTCAAACGGCGTGATCACCGATTTCTCCTGGTATGAGACGCGGCGCATCGATGTCAGCGTCACCCTGGGCTTTTCCCATCCGGTGGAGGAGGTCATCGCGCTGATGGAGGGCGCGGCGCGCGCTGAGAGCCGCGTCCTGGCCGACCCGCCGCCGGCGGCCTCGCTGGACAGGATCGAGGACGGCACCCAGGTATTCACCCTGCGCTGCTGGGTCAAGACCGGCGAATGGTGGGCCACCAACCTGGCCGTGACCCGGGCGGTCAAGGAGGGGCTTCTCTCCGGCGGCATCCGGGCCGCCGCGCCGCTTCGAGAAGTGCGCCAGCAGAATTTCTAAAGCAAAAGCCGGGCCCTGCTGCGACCCGGCTTTGTTTGTTTTGCTGATGGTTCAGCGCACGATCTCCCCGTAAACCTCGCCGGAGGCGGACGCGGCGTTGGACTCGTCGGTGTCAATGTGCATGGCCAGGGCATAGGTGGGGCTCACGCGCACAACGGTGTCGCCAAAGACCAGGGAGCGGCCCTGGGTATCCACCTTGACGCTGACGATATCCTTGTCCTTCACGCCCGCTTTCTCCGCCTGCTCAGGCAGCATGTGGATGTGGCGCTTGGCGGCGATGACGCCTTCCTTGAGCTCCAGCTCGCCCGCGGGGCCTACCAGCTTGCAGCCTGCCGAGCCCGCGGTGTCGCCGCTCTCGCGCACGGGCACGGTCAGCCCGAGGGCGCGCGCATCGGTCAGGGAAATCTCCACCTGGGTGCTTTTGCGGATGGGGCCAAGGATGCTCACGCTCATCTGGCTGCGCGGGCCCACCACGGTGATTTTCTGATCGCTGGCGAACTGGCCCGGCTGGGACAGCTCCTTCTTCACGCTCAGCTTGCTGCCCGGGCCGAAAAGGGTCTCCAGGTCCTGCTGGGACAAGTGCGCGTGGCGCGCGGAGGTTTCAACTAAAAATCTCATAGGCGGTCTCCTCTCTTTTTCTTCTTTGATTATAGGCAAATCCCGCGCGGCTTTCAAGGTGTTTGTTCCAACCGGAGCAGGGCCTGCTTGCGCGCCAGGCCGCCGGCGTAGCCGGTCAACCGGCCCCGCGCGCCCACCACGCGGTGGCAGGGGACGACGATCGTCACCGGGTTGAGGTGGATGGCCCGGCCCACGGCGCGGGCGGCCCCGGGCCGGCCGATCTCCCGCGCGATCCGGCCATAGGTGGACAGCTGGCCATAGGGGATGGCTGTTAGACGCGCCCAGACCGCGCGCTGGAACGCTGTGCCCTCAAGCCTCAGGGGCAGGTCAAAAACCCTGAGCCTGCCTTCAAAATAGGCGGCCAGCTGGCGACGGGCCTCCCTCAGCAAGGGGGTATCCTCTGACGGGATGGCTGTGTCGCCGGGCTGCGCAAAGGCCAGCCCGCAGAGCAGGCCTTCCTCCTCACGCGCCAGCAGGGGCCCAAGCGGCGTTTGCAGCAGGCATCCGGGCATCCGGGGCACCTCCTGAGCTGTTTTTTCACCCTTACTGTACTGTAAACCCGGGCGCAGGGCAACAGCCGCCATGTATACTTCCGCGCGGATCTTCGTTTATACATGAATTTTTAACAAAAGGCTATGCAAAAATGAAAATCTGTGATAGGATGCGAATGGACCAAGCCCAGGGATTCAGGAGTTCCTCCGGTGTACATCAGGCAACTGATGCGCTCAGCCACGGAACCATAAATCGCATCGGTTTGGCAAACATCAAGGAGGGACATGTATACATGTACACCGACAAAACCCTGACCTGCCGCGAGTGCGGCGCCGAATTCCCCTTCACCGCTTCCGAGCAGGCGTTCTACGCCGAGAAGGGCTTCCAGAACGAGCCGGGCCGCTGCCCCACCTGCCGTGCCAACCGCCGTGCCCAAAGCCGTGGCGAGCGCCAGATGTTCTCCGTGATCTGCGACGAGTGCGGCGCCACCACCCAGGTGCCCTTCCAGCCCCGCGGCGACCGTCCGGTCTACTGCCACGACTGCTACGCCAAGCACAACCAGAACCGTTATTAATCAATAACGCCAGCCGCCCGCCAGGGCGGTTTTTTGTTCCCGGCAAAGCTTCCCCGGTTTCATCACGGGATGCTTTGGCTTTTGATGTTCATATTGTATGCAAGGGGGCTGTAGCAGAATGCAAAGTTTGCTACAGCCCCTTTTTCATACCCTTTTTTCTTGCTTGCCCGACTTTAAACAGCCCTGTTTCCCGCAAATGTCGG
>JAKPNM010000117.1 GCA_029548395.1 Bacillota bacterium | reverse complement strand
CGCCGGTCAAAAAATCCAAAAAACGCTTCAGAAGCCGCCTGGGCAAGCTGCGCAGCCGCAACCGGATCGCCAGCTGATAATACTGATCAAACAGCCTCCAAGCCAAGATGCCTGAAGGCTGTTTTTATGACAATATGATCTTTGTTTGAACTTTCCCTGCCCTAATTGCTCCGGAAACTACTATCCGGTTGTGTCTCTTCCGCCTGGAACTCCTTGGCCTCTTCCAGACGGGCGGGACGGGCCAGGATGTCCATGAACTGCTCACCGGTCATGGTTTCACTCTCATACAGCGCATATGAAATTTCATGAAGCTTGCTGATGTTCTCCTCCAGAATCTTGTAGGCCCTGTCATACTGCTCCTTGACGATGCTCACGGTCAGGGCGTCAATCTTGCTCTGGGTTTCGCTGGAACAGTTGGTGGTATAGCCGCCGCCCAGGTATTGATTTTGCTGCTGGTCAAAAGCGACCATGCCAAACTCCTCCGCCATGCCAAAACGCGTGACCATGGCCCGGGCCAGCTGGGTAGCCTTCTCAATATCATTGGATGCCCCGGTGGTGATGGAGGAGAAAACCAGCTCCTCCGCCGCGCGGCCACCGGTGAGGGTCGCAATTTTGTTTTCAATGTCCTCCTTGCTCATGAGGTAACGGTCCTCTTCCTCCACCTGCATGGTGAAGCCCAGCGCGCCTGAGGTGCGTGGGATGATGGTGATCTTGTGCACCGGCGCGGCGTTGGTCTGCAACGCCGCCACAATGGCGTGCCCGACCTCGTGATAGGCAACGATTTTCTTTTCCTTGTCGCTCATGACACGGTCTTTCTTCTCGTAACCGGCCACGATGACGTCAATGCTCTCCTCCAAATCCTCCTGGCTGACAGTTTTGCGCCCATGCCGTACCGCGCGCAGGGCGGCCTCGTTGATCAGGTTGGCCAGGTCGGCGCCCGAGGCGCCTACTGCCGCGCGCGCGGCGCGGGCCAAATCCACATTGCTCGCCAGCTTGACCTTCTTGGCATGGACCTTCAAAATCGCGATGCGTCCGGCCAGATCGGGCAGCTCCACAGGAATGCGCCGGTCAAAGCGGCCTGGCCGCGTCAAGGCCGGATCCAGAATCTCAGGACGGTTGGTGGCCGCCAGGATGATGACCCCTTTGCTGCCATCAAAGCCGTCCATTTCAGACAGCAGCTGGTTCAAAGTCTGCTCACGCTCGTCATTGCCGCCAAGACCGGCGGTGGATTCACGGCGCTTGCCGATGGTGTCGATCTCGTCAATGAATACGATGCAGGGCGCCTTCTCCTCGGCCTGCTTGAACAAATCACGGACCTTGGCAGCGCCCATGCCCACAAACATCTCAACAAACTCGCTGCCGGAGATGGAAAAGAAGGGAACCTTTGACTCGCCCGCGACCGCCTTGGCCAGCAGGGTCTTTCCGGTGCCGGGCGGGCCCACAAGCAGCACGCCCTTGGGCATGACCGCGCCTACCTCAGTATACTTGGCGGGGTTGTGCAGGAAATCCACCACCTCGCTCAGGGCTTCCTTGGCTTCATCCTGACCGGCCACATCATCAAAGCTGATGCCTGTCTCAGACTCAATATAGATTTTGGCATTGCTTTTGCCCAACTGCATGGCGTTCATGCCGCCGCCCAACTTCGCCAGCCGCTTGCTGAACAGACGTCCCATAAGCACCATAAAGCCAATGGGAAGCAGCCAGCTCATGATAAAACTCATTAGCGGGGAGGCGGGCTCCACAATGGGAGAGGTAAAGGTCACGCCGGCTGCCTGCATCTTGTCCACCAGGCCGGGATCTTCCATGAGCCCGGTTTTGTAGATGATCGGCGGTTGAGAGCGATCTGTAAACACGATTTGATAGCTGTCCCGGCTGACCTCGGAAATCTGTCCAGATTCCAGCTTTTTGAGGAACTCGCTATAGGGAACCTCAATAATCTGCCGCTGCATCAGCCTGGGCATGACAAAAGCGTTGATCAGCATGATCGCCAGCATAATAATGACATAGTAATAGATCAGGGGTTTTCGGGGTGACTTGACTTCCTTCATGGATATGCCTTCCTTTCTTTATCTATCCGCCTTGCTCCACCATGGACATGCGGCGGTTTAGATATCTCATCAGGATGCGTTCGACCCGTCCGTCGACGATGTCATAGCGCAGAATCGTGGTGCTGGCATCCTTGGCGCCTACATAGACATATTCCAGGGCGCCGGTATTGGGATCGTCGGAGACCACGGTATAGCGCGCGTAGCCGTTGGCGAGGTCAAAGTAAATGCCGCGGTTGCCCTTGTCGTTGGGCAGCTGGCCCATGTCACGGAACTTGTCGGTGACCTCCTTGATGGGCATGCCGATGCCGGTGTTGCGCGGCCCCTTGTGAGCGCCCAGGGTGGTCTGCAGATGATACAGCAGCATACCATTCTCTGTCTGATAAAAGCGCGCCTCCCCCCAGGGATAGGTCAATTGCGTCGCCGCGCCGCCCACAGCCTCATCCTCAATGGTCTGTTCTCCTTGAGGCACGCCGGCTTTGGCCGTGAACTGCTCCAGGGTGGTCTTCAGCAGGATAAAATCTGCAAACTGATCTTTCTCTGAACGGAAATAAGATTTGAAGCCCTTGTTGACCTTGTATTCCACGATCATCTCGTTAGAGATTTTTCCCCAGCGGTTGACCGCGATGGCGCGAAGGTAGCTGCGCCCCGGCGGAATCAGGATTGGTTCGCCGGTGTAGCGCGGCGAGTCCAGATTGGGCTTGGTGCCGTCGATAGTATAATACAATGTGACGTCCTTGTCATCCTCATCGACAATGCGCAGGGACACCCGGATCTGGCGGTCGTAGGTTTTGGATTCCATATTGGTCTTGGGCGCCAGGGGGGTAGGCAGGGTGATGATGTAGCGAATGGTCATCTCATCGCTGACCAGGTCGTTGGACAAGGCCACCGCGCGGAAGTTATAGGTCCCTTCATTGAGGGTGATCGGACCGGTGTACAGGATGCCGGTGTCGGGCAGCACACCGTCTCCGGTGGTGTAGCGGATCTCAAAATCCTGGCTGGAGATAAACTCCACGTTTTTTGAATACATGTGCCGCCCGGCCGCCAGGGACGCCTTGGGCGGCTGGGGCACCAACTGTGAGCGCTGGTTGAAAAAACCATCGTCACCGGTGTTTTCATAAGCGGTTTGCATCAGACTCACCGCTTCAAAAAAACGCTTCTGATCAAGCATGATGTTGATGGCAAGCCGGTAGGCCTGCGGCTTCTCCGGGGCCAGCTCAGTATAGATTCGCTTGTAGGTGTCTTCAGCCATGTGCATTTGGTTGGCAGCCTCATAAGCCTCGGCCAGCATCAGGAGCTTTTCGTCCATGCCGGGCATTTCAGGCTCCAGGGCTTCGGCCTTGAGATAGGTCTCAATCGAGCGGCTGATGTAGCCCTGATCCAAATACTCCGTCCCCAAATCCCAATAAGCCTGCGCGTTGGCTTTACGGCCCATGCGCGCCAAAATCAGCTGACCTTCCTGGGTGACCTGCAGCCAGATCAGCCCGCCAGCCGTCAACACAAACACCAATATAAAGGCCGCCAATCCTACCTTGACCCAGTTGATCATGCGGCTTTGATAGGTATTGTTGCGAACCAGCCGGCTGCGGCGTTTTCCCCGCTTGCGCCGGGGTTTACCGCCATTGCGCGCGCGGGCATCACGCTGGCTTGACGTCCAGCGGCGTTCATCAAAATCAATCAGCAGGCTTTCATTGTCCACATCCGCGCCGGGCGACTCAGCGCCCATATAGTTGCCGCAAAAGGGGCACATCCGGGAGGCCGGGTTGGATTCCTGCTGGCATGTCCTGCAAATCATGGCATCAATCCAGGCCCATCAGGGCGTCATACTCCGGATCCTGATCGAAGCTGCGCTCCGGCGCATCGCCGCCCAGCGTCTCAATCGCACAGCGCAATTCGATATAATCCAGATACTTCAGCCCGTCTTCGTTGGCGCGCTCAATCAAAGCCGGCAAGGCGCGCTCATCCCCAAGCCGTCCCAGGTAAGCGGCCAGAATGGCCTGGCGCTCAGGCAGCGCGTCAAACAGGCGCATCAGCTCTTCAAATACCTGCGGGTGCCCGGGATAACGGCTGAGCACCGACAGCAAGGCCTCTTTGCCGATATCGTTAGCCTCCTCAAGCGCCTCCAGCAAATACGGCACAGCCATCTCACCCATTTCTTCCAGGCTTTCAAGGGCAAAATCAGCCAGATCGTCATGTTCCTCACGCTCTTGCTGCCAGGCGATATAAGCCGGCATCGGGCGCGTGCTGCCCAGATCCTGCAGCAGCCTGATACAGATCATGCGCGACTGCTGATCACGCCCCGCATCCAACAGGATGTCCATCAGGGCATTCTCCGCTGCCATGCCCAGTTGCGCGATGCGCATCAGCAGCAAGTCCGGCAGGGGCACCCCGCTTGTCAGGTAGCTTTCCATCAGCGCGAGCAAACGCTCGGCCCGGTCAAAAGCCTCGAAATATCCAATGGGCGTCAGCCCGTCCAGCCAGGAGGCCGGCGTGGCTGCAAAGCGGTCATACAGGGCGGGCATCATCCGCTCCACCTGCTCGATGCTTTGGATATCATCCTGGTTTTCTTCCAGCCAGGCATGCAAAAACTCGGTAAAACGCTCGTCGAAATCTATCAAAGGCAAGGCGACCCCTCCTCAATAAGCGCACGGATTTCCGTTTGATCAAAGGTGCGCTGCTCTCTGCAAAAATGGCAGGTCAGCACAGCGGGCTCGCCGGAACCTGCCATATCAAGAAGCGTATCGCGCCCCAGGGCGGCCAGCGCGCGGCGCATCTTGTCCCGGCTGCAGTCGCATTGCAGGAACAGGGGCTCTTCCCCAAGAAATTCGGGATCAAAATCCGCAAACCATAATGAAGCCAGTTCTTTCAATCCGCGGTCATATATCTCCCTGGAAATGTTGGCGAAAAACGGAATGCGGAGCTCCAGCTGGCTGATGGTGCTCTCCGAGCAGCCCGGCATGGCCTGAATGAGAATGCCTCCCGAGGACAACACCACACCATCCTGGTTTAAACAGCCCAGGGCCACCAGGGAAGGCACCTGCTCAGACACGGTAAAATACTGCGCGAAGTCTTCCCCCAGCTCGCCGGACACCAGGTGGCTGATGGAGGTAAACGGCTCGCCCTTGTCATAATCCTTGACAACAGCCAGCTGCCCGCGGCTGCCTACATAGGCGCCCACATCCAGCCGGCCATCGGGTTTTGGGGGCACTTCGGCCTGCGGATATTCCACCGTGATCTTCAGCCGGTTATCCTGAACGCCGCAGGTGATGCGGCCACCGGCGCCATCTCCGGCGATGGTCACGGTCAGCCTGCCG
>JAKPNM010000094.1 GCA_029548395.1 Bacillota bacterium | reverse complement strand
TTTGGTGGACATCATGATGCCGTTGAGGAGGAGGAGGGGACGCCCTTCCCCGAGGATTTGATAATGGACCCGCTTTCCCCTGAATATAAATTCGCTCATGGCTGGCTGATGATCCCCAGGTCGATCGCCTTTTGCCGCAGTTCATCGCGGAATTGGGGGTGTGCGATGCCGATGAGCAGCTCCACGCGCTCCCTGATGCTGGTGCCGCGCAGCCAGGCCACGCCGTATTCCGTCACCACATAGTCCACCTCGTTGCGGGAGAGGGACACGGCTGCACCGGGCATCAGCTGCGGCACGATCTTGCTTTTTTCCTCCCGCTCGCCGGTCAGGGGGTTTTTAACCATGGCGGTGGAATAGAGGCAGATAAAACTCCTGCCGTTCTTGCTGTTCTGAGCGCCTGTGGCGGTATCCGCCTGTCCGCCGGTTCCCGAAAACTGCACGCTGCCCAGGGACTCGCTGGCGCACTGGCCTGTCAGGTCCACTTCGATGGTGGCGTTGATGGAGACCATGTTGTCGTTTTGCCCGATGACGTAGGGATCATTGACGTAGCTCCCGGCCATCACGGCCACCGAGGGGTTGTCATCCGCGAACTCGTAGAGCTCCCTGGAGCCCAGGATGAAGGTGCACACCACCTTGCCCCGATGGGTCTGCTTATTGCGGCCGGTAACCACGCCCGCCTTAGCGAGCTTCATCATGTTGGTGGTCAGCATTTCGGTATGGATGCCCAGGTCTTTCTTGTCCATCAGCGCTTCCGCCAGGGCGTTTGGCATGCCGCCGATGCCCAGCTGCAGGCAGTCGCCGTCGTTGATGTAAGGCGCGATGAGGCCTCCGATCACGCGGTCCTTCTCGCTTGGCGGCACATCCGGCAGCGTCGGCACCTCGTAATCCGCCAGGATGAGATGATCAATCTGGGAGATGTGCAGGTTGACGTCGCCGAAGGTGCGGGGGTAGTTGGGGTTGATCTCCAGGATCGTGACATCCGCTGCGTCGATCATTTGCGTTTCATAGGTGTTGGAGCAGGACAGGGAGATATAGCCGTGCCGGTCCGGCATGGAGGCCGCGCCGATATAAAAGGTGGGCTTGCGGTGCGCCAGGCGTTTGCTGGCCGCGTAGTGGAGGCAGTTGGGCACGAAGGAGGTACTGCCAGCCTTATGCGCCTTGCGCGCGGCAGCGCTGTAGAACCAGCTGTCTGAACCGCATCCCGTCAAGTGGACAATGAAATAAAAAACTAGACTGAAACAAAAATCTCTGGTGACCAACAAAGGTTGCCAGAGATTTTCTATGTGAAGGGAGTTGGAAACAGCACACTGCTGTCATCCGGTCAAGGGCTTTGCGAGTGGCCTGGGGCCACCCTTGACCGAATGCCATCATTGTGCTCACGGGTAATTAAGGAGGGTCAGATGGCTCTGCCCCTCCCGGGACAATTCTCACTTAGGCAGCGAAGTACATTTCGTGCTTTTCTATCGGGGTGAGTACACCAAGGTTCCTCTGGAGGCGTTCGGTATTGTAGTACCTGATGAACTCCTCAATCATGGCAGCCAGTGTTTCCCTATCAGCAAAGCGG
>JAKPNM010000083.1 GCA_029548395.1 Bacillota bacterium | reverse complement strand
AGGAGCTTCAGCATAGCTGTACCCCCTGATCAAGCCCGGCCGTTTCCGGGCCATCCTGCACCGCATCCAGCATGGCGTATTCGCCCTCGCCAAGCCCCTTGTCGGTGATGCTCCAGAGCACATGCCCGAGCTCGTCGCTGTGCGACACGTTCTGCTCAGCCAGCCACTGGTCACTCACCAGCCGCAGCGGGTTTTCAAACCGGAGCAGGTATTCCGCGTCACCGGGATTGCAGCAATCCATAAGTTCGTCATACACCAGCTTTACCGAGGCGATTTCCGCGGCCTGTTCGATCAGGTCGGGAGCGGGCCTGCTTTGGAGCTGCTGGATATAGGAGCGGTAGTTGGCCTCGATCCGGTCACGCAGTTTTTTCTCCAATTGTTTTTCATTTTGATCCATACAAAACCCTCCTTGTTAAAACATGGTGCCGAGAGAATCCATGATCTGCACCGCGATGATGACCATATAAGTCAAAAGAAAACACATCAGCATCACGAAGGAAAACACGCGGATTTTTGGCGGGATTTTCTGTGCCCGGCCTTTTAAGCGCTGAAGCTCCAGCGCCTTGAAATCGTGGGACAGCATCTGAAAATACACGGCGCTGTCGTCGCCGCGCAGGACGCCGATCAACCCGCGCACCACGTCGGAAAGCATAGGGGAATTGAACCTTGCCTCGAACCGGGTGAGCGCCGCCTCGTAGGAGGAGGAGCGCATGTCGGCCGTCAGCACGTCCAGCTCATGGGCGAAGGCGGGGCCCGCGTTTTTCTTGTAGGCTTCCAGCATTGCCAGCACGTCCCGGCTGGCCTTCAGGCTCTGCTCCACGGTCGCTACGAACCGGGGCAGCTCGCCTTCGATCTGATCCCGCTTTGTTTTAAGCTGCTCGTCCGCCTTGCGCGCTTCCTTAAAATACGACAGGACGGCGAGGATAACCACCAGCGGGGTCAACAGAGGCAGCAGAAGCAGGCATGGGATCACGCCCAGCAGGATGGCGCCGGATTTTGTCAGGGCGTAGGCTGTGTACACCTCCGGGGTCATGGAATAACCGGCCGCCTTCAGCACATTCGCCATCCTTGCCCTTTTGTACTCATCCATGCGGATGTGCCTTGCCAGCTTCACGGCGCCGGACATCAGCCAGGCCTCCAACGTTTTGGAGGCTTTTTTGCTTTCCTTGCCCGCACCCAGCATGGCTTTCGCCGCTTTCAGCGTGGGGAGCTTTAGCACATCCGCCAAAATAAAGAACAGTCCAATTACCAGAAGACCGCCAACTACAAAGAGTAAATTCAAAATAGAACCTCCTTTACTGTAAAAATCCCCCTCGGAGAGCAAGGGGGCACACGGGGGGACTGGTCCCGCCCGTGAGGTGCGCCGTGAGCACAGCGAACCATGCAATTTCCGCAGAAATTGTGCGCACCTTATCTTCTGTACTCGATGGGCTTCGTCAGCTTAATGACAAAAGCCGTGGAGATAAAAATGGCGGCCGCGCACACCGCAAGAGTGATCTGTCCCGCCGGCGTGTGCATCAGGGTATAGTACCAATCCTTATTTAACAGGCGCATGATAGGAATGTTTCCGGCCACCAGCATCGCCATGACAATGAATTCCTTCCTCGGCTCAAACACCAGATATTCCAGCTCGGCATTGACGAT
>JAKPNM010000065.1 GCA_029548395.1 Bacillota bacterium | reverse complement strand
CCGGAAGCGCCGGCAGCGCCATATCGCGCGAAGGCGCCCGGTATGCTACACTATGCCCGGAGAACGCAAAAGGGGAAGCAGGCATGAAATACCGCAGCGTCTTTGACATCATCGGCCCGGTCATGATCGGCCCGTCTAGCTCGCACACCGCGGGCGCCGTGCGCATCGGGCAGCTGGCGCGCAAGCTGTTCGGCCAGGCGCCGGAAAAGGCCGATTTCCATTTTTTCGGCTCCTTCGCGCGCACCTACCGCGGCCACGCGACCGATGTGGCGGTATTGGCCGGCGTGCTGGGCCTGCAGGCGGATGACCCGCGCATCCCGGAGGCCTACCGGCTGGCCCGCGCCAGCGGGCTGACTTTCGCCTTTCACGAGGAAGCCGCCATCCCGGTCCACCCCAACACGGTCACCATCCGCCTGGCAGCCGCGGAGGCCGCCATCACGGTCACCGGCATCTCCATCGGCGGCGGGCTGGTGCAAATCTCCCGCGTGGACGGCTTTGACCTGCGCCTGACCGGCGAGGCGCCCGCCCTGCTGATCTTCCACCGGGACGCCTATGGCGCCATCGCCTCGGTCACCCGGCTGCTGGCCAGCGCCAAGATCAACATCTCCCACATGGAGGTGTCCCGCGCCCGGCGCGGCCAGGACGCGCTGATGGTGATCGAGACCGACCAGCCGGTCAATGAGGAGATCGTCCGGCTGATCCAAAGCCAGCCCCATATCTTCAAAACCATCAAACTGGAAGTATAGGAGCCGCCATGTTCAAAAGCATCGATGAGCTGGTATCCCAGGCCACGCAAGCCGGCGCGCCCATCTCCCGCGTCATGATCGACAGCGAGATGGAGCAGTCCGGCCAGACGGAGCAGCAGCTGCGGGGGGGCATGGCCGCCTCGCTCGAGGTCATGAAGGCGGCGGCGCGCAAGGGGCTGCAAGGGGTCGCCTCCCACTCCGGCATGACCGGCGGGGACGCCAGGCGCCTGATGGCCTACCTGGAGAAGGGCAAGGCGCTGACCGGCGACACCTTTGTGCGCGCCCTGGCCTGCGCGGTGGCCACCAACGAGGTCAACGCGTCCATGGGCGTCGTCTGCGCCACGCCCACCGCGGGCTCCTGCGGGGTGCTGCCCGGCGTGCTGCTGGCCGTTCAGGAAAAGCTGCGGGCCCCGGACGAGGCGCTGGTGGACGCCCTGTTTTGCGCGGGCGCCATCGGCTATGTCATCGCCAACAACGCGATGATTTCCGGCGCCGCCGGCGGCTGCCAGGCCGAGGTGGGCGCGGCCAGCGCCATGGCGGCGGCAGCCGCGGTGGAACTGGCCGGCGGCAGCCCGGAGCAGTGCGCCCAGGCGATGGCCATCGCGATGAAGAACCTGTTGGGCCTGGCCTGCGACCCGCTGGCCGGGCTGGTGGAGGTGCCCTGCATCAAGCGCAACGCGGCCGGCGCGGCCAACGCCCTGGCCGCGGCCGAGATGGCCCTGGCCGGCGTGCGCTCCCACATCCCCCCGGACGAGGTGATCTCCGCGCTGTACGCCATCGGGCTGTCCATGCCCCTGGCGCTGCGGGAGACCGCGCAGGGCGGCCTGGCCGCCACCCCCACCGGGCAGCGCTGGAAGAAGCTGCTCTGGCAGGGCAGGGACACAGATTGACACAAACTCGATTGTGTTATCTAAAAAGCCGCCCGTCCTGAAAAGAAGGGCGGTATTTTCTGCCTTTACCCGAGGCTCAGCCGCCCAGCTCGCGCGCCACCTGCCCGGCGGCCAGGATGCCGGTGGCCCAGGCGAACAGCAGGTTGAAGCCGCCGGTGTCCCCGTCCACATTGAGCGCCTCGCCGCAAATATGCAGGCCCGGCACCCGCAGGGAGGCCAGGGTCTTGGGGTTGATGTCCCGGCAGTCTATGCCGCCCGCAGCCACCTGGGCCTGGTCAAAGCCGCGCACGCCGATTACTTCCAGCTCCAGCCCGGAGAGCCATTGCGCGGCGCGACCGATTGGCCAGCCGGCCAGCTTGCGGGCCAGCTGCCGGGGAACCAGGCCGATGAGCGGGTCCCTGCCGGGCGCCCGGCGCGCGCGCCGCTCCAGCAGCGCCTCCACGGCCTTCAGGCTGTCCTGCCGGTTGCCGGCCTCCTTCAGGGTCAACCGCCGGTAGCACACCTCCTGAAGGCCCAGCATGGGCGAGCAGTCCACCACCAGGCTGACCGGTTTGCCCTCGCGCAGGGCCAGCCCTGCGGCGCGCGCCAGCTGCATCGCGCACAGGCCGCTCACACCGGTATCGGTAATCAGCGCCTCCCCCGCGGCCGCCTCGGCCAGCCTGCCGGATACCATGAGGCTCAGCACCGCCGGAAACCTCAGCCCCGACAGGCCCTTCAGCGGCGCGGACCGGGTCATAAGCGCGCACAGCGCCGGGGTGAAGGGCACCAGGCGGTGCCCCAGGCGCGTCAGCAGCGGCATCAGGCTGTCCCCGCCGCCCAGGCGGGGCGCGGCCGGGCTGCCCGGGCAGGCGATGACGCGCGCCGCGGTCAAGCTATCTCCCGCCGCGGTGCGCACCTCAAAGCCCCGCGCGCCCGGTTCCAGGGCGTTCACCCGGCAATCGGTCAGCACCCGGCCGTCCGGAGCCTGCGCGATGACGCTCATCAGGCTGTCAAGCACGGTGGCCGCCTGGCGCGACAGCGGATAGGCGCGGCCCTGCTCCTCCACAAACCAGGCCAGGCCGATCCGCTCAAAAAATTCGCTGACCGCCGCCACGGGGCAGGCCGCCAGCACCTGGCGCGCGAAGCCGTCATCGCCAAAAAACACAGGGTCCGAGACGTTCATCAGGTTGCAGCGGCCGTTGCCGGTCGCCAGCAGCGTGCGCCCCGGCCTGCTCTCTTTTTCAAGCAGCACAAACGGCAGGCCGGCCTGGGTTAGAACACAGGCGGCGGCGAGGCCCGAAGCCCCGCCGCCGATGATGCAGGTAAGCGCCTTATTATTTTCTGCTGGGCGCATGGTCGTAAGCGTATTGTATGGCGTTCATGTGATCCTTGTCCACCTTGCCGGAGACATGGACCCGGCTGTTGTAGAAATGGACACACAGCTGGCCGTTGAAGTCGTTGTTCGGGATGGTGTCGCCGTCCGGATAGTTGTGGGGCACGCCGTACAGGCTGGCTGCGAAGCTGCGGCCCTTGAGGGTGATCCATACCGGGCGGCGCTGGTAGAGGTTCTTTTCCAAAATTTCCTGGGCGGTTTTCACGCCGTAGATGCGCGTCAGCGCTGCCGTGTCCGCGCTGGTGAGCGGCTCGCCGTCCACATGGTAGCCGCCGGCCCAGCGCCTGATGCGCAGGGAGATGTTGGTGCGCACGTCCGTCATGATGGCGGTCTCCCCGCGGCCCCAGAAGGCGTTGATGTCTCCCTTGTACCAGTCCACCAGTTCCACAGGGTAAATGGTGGGGTTGACCGTGCTGCCGCCGGGATCATAAGTGCCCTCGGGCACGGTGTTGTACAGCTTGTGCTGGGTGTTGCTGCCGGCGATGCCGTCCACTGTCAGGCCCTTGGCGCGCTGGTAGTCGCGCACCGCTTCCGCGGTCTGGCTGGAATAGGTTTGGCTGACATAGGCGTTTTGCAGATAGCCCAGCCGGTTGAGCTCCTGGTTGAGCCGCAGGACGTCCTCACCCGTTGAGCCCAGCTGCAGGGTACGGTAGGACGCGGTGGAGGGAGCGTCCGGATCGCCGGTGTTTTTGAGGGCCTCCTCCTCCTTCGGGGTCAGGATGCGCAGCAGATCGCCGCGGATCCAGCCGTTGACGCCGCTGGCGCGCACAGAGTACCAGATCTCGGTCCCCACGGTGCCGGTCTGGCCCAGCAGCGACACGACCGTGCCCTTCTTGTAAATCAGCAGCAGGTTGTTGTTGCTTGAGCCCGCGCCTGAGCGGACGATCACCTTGTTCATCGTGGTGACGGCGGTCCTGCTCATCTGATCCAGCGAGGGGGGCGGGGTGGGGGTGGGCGTTGGCGTCGGGCTGGGCAGGGCGGCGATATAGGCCAGGTATTCTTCCTGGGTCATCATGCGCACCAGCGAGCCCAGCACATAGCCCTCCTGCTCCTGATACCTGATCTTGTACCACAGCCTGCCGCCCGCGGTCTGGGTGCCCAGCAGCGGGAAGGCGGTGCCGGCATCGGCCGCCTGGCCCAGGGCGCGCGCGTCCAGGCTGGCCGTGGCGCGCACGTTGACGCTGGTCATAAGGGTCAGCACATAGCCGGTGGCCGGGGGCGGGTCGTCTTTTGAAGGCGGCGTCAGCGCCGGGATCGTGCCGTAGTTGAGCCAGTCCGCCACCTCGGCGTTGTTCATCTGGCGCACGCAGTCCCCGCGCAGGAAGCCCGCCCTGCCGTCGACATTCACCTGGAACCAGTTATAGCCGTTTGAGGTCTGCACCGGGCCCTGCAGGGGCAGGACCCGGCCCTTGTCCACGCGCCCGATGATGCCCGCGCCGGCCTGGGGCTTTTCGCGCAGGTTGATTTCGGATTTGATGGTCACGATATAGCCCAGCATGCTGGCAGGCGGGGTGACCTCCGCGTCGGGCGGCGGGGTCTCTCCGCCGCTGCCCAGCTGGACAACGTCAGAGCGCACATAGCCGGTGCCCTTGGGGCTGTTGACCAGGTACCAGGTATAGCCGTCCTTCTGGACGAACTTGGTATAGCTGAGCACCAGCCCGCGGTCCAGCTGCGCGATGGTCAGCCCGCCGGGGGCGTTGCGCAGGTTGACCCCGCCCTTGATCAGCGTCAGGCTGCCCATCGCCGGCACGTCAGGGCCGGGCGTGGGGGTGGGGGTAGGGACCGGCGCGCCGGCGGCAAACTCATAGCAGTCCGAGCGCACATAGCCGTACTTCCGGCTGACGTCGTCATAGACATACACCCAGTTGTAGCCGCCATAGGCGGTGGGGCTGCCGTAAAAAGGCAGCACGCGGCCGCGGGAGAGCACGGCCACCACAGAACCCCCGGGAAATTCCCGCAGGTTGGTGCCGCCCAGGGTGATGCGCACGCTGGCCGCATCCGGCCCGCCTGAAGGGGTCTCCGTGGGATCAGGCGGGGTGGTGGTCCAGGAGCCGCCGTCCAGGCTGTAGCAGTCCGAACGCACATAGCCTCTCAGGCCGCGCGCGCTGTCAATCACGTACGCCCAGCCATAGCCGCCGGAAAAGACAGGGGCGCCGTAATAATTAAGCACTTCCCCGATGGGGTATTGAAACAGCGAGGTGCCGCCGGGCTCCCGGCGCAGGTTGGTGCTTTTCTTGGTGATGGTCAGGGTGCCGGTCGCTTCCCCGTCTGGCGCGCTGTCAGGCGCCGCGGTCTTTTCCGGCGGATCGCCCGCAGCGCCGCCCAGGGAGGGATCCGGCTGCGGCTTGTTGACCAGCCAGGCGGTCTCCTCCGCCTGGGTCAGCATGCGGAAGAAGTCCCCGCGGATGTAGCCGGTATAGGTGCGGTTCTTGGCAATGGGGATATTGGTCTCCACCTTGTACCAGGTGTAGCCGCCGGACTTGGACTCATCAAGCACCCTGGCCACCCAGCCGCGGTCAAGCCGGTCCCAGAAATCGCTGCCCGTGATCTCCTTGCGAAACAACACCTTGTCGCCCGTGACCACGCCATGGGTAACCTCCGCCAGCGCCGGCAGCGCGCCCCAGGCCAGGGCCAGGGCCAGCAGGCAGCCGAATACCCGGTAAAGGCTGGTTTTCCGCTTGTTTATTTCCATGTCCTGCACTCCTCCGAATCACACCTTGCACATAGTGACAATAATCTATTTGAAATTCTATTACAAATTCATTACAAGGTCAAGAATAAATGCATTATCTTCAATATTCCCTTCAATATTCTAAAACAGGGCGGCGCTGTTTTCACCGGCAAACGCAAACAGCCGGGTTTGCGGTCAAACCCGGCCAGGCAATCAACATCTGTCCCGCGAAGTTCGCCCTGTTTGCGGTTTCCTGAGTTTAATCTACGACAGTGAATGAGAAATCGTCATACAGCCTGCCGTCAAAATAGAACTCAAACGTATAGCGGCCGGTCGGCACCTTGTCAAAGTCGCTCTTCATATCTTCAAAAAAATCGTAGATGGAAAAGCTGTGTCTGTAATAGTCGTACCCGCGCTCCAATTCATAGTTGCGCCAAATCGTGACATGCCCGGAGTACCCCAGCGGCGTCTTGACCACAAGCTTTGCTTTATAGAGGCGGCTGTTGCGCAGCTGGGGATAGTGCACCTGGAATTCATATTGTTTGGTCTTGTCGCGGTTCACTTCGGAGATTGAAAACCTTGTTTCATTCAGCTTGATCTCTTTTTTCGTGCTGTAATCCGTAAAGATCCTGATTGGCACCGTATAGGTTTCGGAAGCCTCGCTGCTGCCGTTATTGACATACACAGTGTAGGTTTCGCCGGGAATCATGTACTCAAGGGCAAACTTCCTTTCCTTGATCCCATCCCAATACCCGGTGTCATACGCGGCCTCATAGGCTACGATATAGGATGAAGAATCGCTCATGTCGTCCCACGTGACAACCACATCACCGTTGTCCTCAAGGCTGAACCGGATGTTGCTGATGTCCGTCCCGTCGAATTTCTGCTTTTTCTCGGGTTTTTTCTCACCGCAGTTGGAGCAGAAATTGCCTTCATTCTGGGCGCCGCATGACGGGCACTTCCAGCCCTCGGCAAGCGCGCAGGCAGCCACCAGCAGCAAAGACATCAGGATACAGCAACACACGGCAAGTTTTCTTTTCATGGCGATCCCTCCCATTCTTTTTTGAGATTTATCATATTGACAAACGATGTCCAATACCCTTGCTTGCAGCCCTGTTATCCTTCACTGCCGCAGCGGAAAGCGGAAAACGGGCATCCCGGGGCTTTTGTGCGCGGAAGATAAGATACGGGCATATGATATCACATAAAAAAACCGCGTACAAGCACAAGGCGCCTGCCCGGCGGCGGCAAAGGCGTCAACCCGGCAACCTGTCTTGAATCGCAGAATCAGCGCAGCATGCCGGGCGCTGAATCGTTTGCGGGCATTTATTTTCCGGGACCGTTACCAGCAAAAGAGCCCCCGGGGTTTCCCCTGGCTCCTGGCGCTGATATCAAATGGACTCAATGATAATTGGGATCATAGGGGTAGCTGTCCCTGCTGTCGGGATATCCGTCCCCGTCCGTATCCGATTCCCTTTCGTAGCCGCCGGGGATTGTGTACGTGGCTGAGAGGCGCATCGGGTTGAAGGTGTTTGCCCACATTGCGGTGAATTCGGCTTCCGGGGCAGTGTACGTGGTCCAGGAAGCGGACGCGCCCCCGCTCATTCCCGGAATCCCATAGCCGGCGAAGTTCGTCCAGGCGAGCATGGTCACCTCCATCAGCGTGAACATCCTCCCGGCCTCCGGGTGCTGCCAGCTGATGAACCAGACCTGCATGACGCCTTCGGGCGGGGTGAGCATCAGATTCGGAAGGATGTTCTTCTGGAAGGTGTCCACGACCTCAGGGGAGCTGTCTCCCGCAATGCGGCTGAATACCATGCCGCCGATCATGTCATGGGTATAGGGCTGGTCGAACCGCTGGACCTGGCAATAGTCGAAGCATGCCAGCCGCCTGGAATCACATGCCGTGAAAGAGTAGACGTCGCCGCCCAGCACAGTCCAGTCCGGGGGATACTGGTAGGACCAGTCCCCGCCCCAGTACACAGGCCAGCCGGACACGGGCACGACCGGCTTGGACGCGTTCGGGTCCGAGTACAGGTAGTTCTGTTGAGTCGTCGCCATCCACTCCTGCAAGTCGGCGGGCAAGGCCCGGGCAGCCGCTGCCGGAAGCGGAATCAGTGGAATCAGCGAAAGGATCAGCAAGGCACACAGGAATCGTTTCATGAATGTGTCCCCCCTGGCATTGCCAGCATCTTGTTTGTGTATTTGTCTTCTGTTGGCGATCTGTCTTTTGTTGGTGATTCGTCTTCTGTGGTGAATGGTCGGAAAGTCAACATGTTGTTTGTTCAAATTCAATATAAACTGGTATATTGCGGGTGTCAAGAATGAAATCAAGATAATGTATGTCTTTCTTTATAACGCCATATACATTGCCATGGTATCCTGACGATTGCTGACTAATGCTTTTTTTGTATCGCCAAGGCCTTTTCATGCCATTCCAGCGCCTGTTCATGTTCACCCAGGCTGTCGTATATTCCCGCGATATTGTTGTACATCGTTGCTGTGGAAGGATGATCGGCGCCCAGGACTTTTTCAACAATCGCCAAAGCCTTTTCAAGCCATTTTAGCGCCTGTTCATAGTCACCCTGGCTGTAGTATACTCCCGCGATATTGTTGTACGTCGTTGCTGTGGAAGGATGGTCGGCGCCCAGGACTTTTTCTCGAATCGCCAAGGCCTTTTCATACCATTCCTGCGCCTTTTCATAGTTACCCAGGCTGTAGTATACTCCCGCGATATTGTTGTACGTCGCTGCTGTATCCGGATGGTCGGCGCCCAGGACTTTTTCTCGAATCGTCATGGCCTTTTCATGCCATTCCAGCGCATCACTATACAACGCGGTAAACTCCAACCATCTCGCTCCCTGGAAATACAGGCAAGCGATCCCTTCTGTTTGCGTTTTCAAGCTGTCCTCGTGCGCAAGAACGGCTTGTATATGGGGCAAGAGGCTGGAGCAAGCTGCCCATGTTTTCACCTCATACTGATTATAAATAAACAACTCTTGCAGTATCCTCACACAATAGTGAAAGCATTGGGTTTGCTTATCTCCCAGAGACTGACGGATTACATCCTGGAGCAAACGATGAATGCTTATCTGGCCTTTATCGGTCTTTATCAGCGAGTATTTCGCAAGATCTGTTATAATCTTCTCAAAGTCCAGCTCATCTTTTGCGGCGCTTGCCAGCGGCTCGGGCAAATAATCACCGCTTTGAAGGAAGAGATCCTTTTGAATGCGTTCCGGCGCCAAAAAAGCGAGGAGTTGAATCAGTTGTTTCGCGCTTTCATTGTCGATTTTGGCAAGGGAAATGTTCCAGGTAGTGGCAACCGTTTGCCCATAAAAGATGGACGTATCATTGCCTTTGTCAAATATTTCAAGCCGGCGTTTTATGAAAAGGGCCGTATATTCCTGATAGGACATGCTGGTTGCCAGCATATAGGCTGCCGCCTGGTCCAGAGCCAGCGGAAGACAGCCCAGTTCCTTGGCAAGTTTTTCTGCGTCGTCAATGTTTCCTTCTAAGTTAAATTGTTTAAAAAATTCAACAGCCTCCTGTGGTTGGAACACATCCACTTCTATCTTTTGCATGTTTTGCCAATCCCGATTCCTTGTCGTAACCAGAATATGCCCCGTATTGATGCGCGGGAGATATTGTTCCAGGTCCTTTTCGCTTTCAGCGTTGTCATAGATAAACAGCCAGTTTGGATTTTGCGACATCCATCCCCATACTAAATTCAACAGTTCCTGTTTTTCATATACGGCATCCTTTTTGATAATTCCTTTTTGCGTCAGGAAGTTCTCATAAGAAGTTGCTACGCTTACTCCATTTTCAGCGTTGACCCACCAGATGGTGCCGTAGCAATAAGCGTTGTCTATCGCATAGGCCAGCGCTATCTGTGTTTTTCCTATCCCCGCCGTACCATGTAAAACAATAGAATGAAGATTCTTTTCTTCGGATTTCAAAGATTTTTCTATCTGATCAAGAATTTCTTTACGTCCTGTAAAATGAATGTTTTTGATATATGGTATGTTGTTGAAGGGAAGTTTATCAACGGTTTCCTTTTCCTGTGGCAAGAGTTTCCGAAGCTTTATGTTGATTGCTGTATAAGGCTCCCAGGCTTTTGCTCAATGATGCGCTTTAGATTCCTTTGACCCGGTGTCTCCATAAAGGAAGGTTATTTCAACGCCTGTTTCCTGTCTGAGGCAGCCCATTGTGACTTCGAGATGCATGTTTACCCTTCTGGGCCACGCCTCATGCGCGTCGCCGCAAAGGTACAGGAATGCCTTTGGATGATCCATGAGGATATGCTCGACCGCCTCTTTTTCGTGTATTATGAAACAGTCGGGGGAATGATGCGCCAGAACGATGATGGGAAAATAAGGGTACTTGGTATCTATTTCTCTTAGCAGCCTATCCATGCAGTCGTTGCCGATGATTAACCTGCCTTTGTCCTCATCGGAATTGTGCATCACAGCAGTGTTCAGGTATAAAAACACCGTTCCGCCAAGGACACGGTAGGTATGTAACTCCGCGGCGTCCCAATAATTGTCTGAGCCATACAACGTGTCGCACACTTTCTTGAAGTATTCAAATTGCCGCTGCAAAAGGATCAGATCATCTTTATCAAAGCGCCCATTATCAGGATTATAATATTTCCTGATTTCAGCGTTTTTATCTTCGCTGACGCCGCGGTCGCGGTCATGGTTGCCCGGCACAAGGTGAATATGCTCTGCGTCTGTAATATTGACAGCCGCCGCGATTTCTTTTATGTATTCGACAACGTCGTCAATATCACTTTGCTCTTTTCCTTGATGTTTTGCGTGCCGCAAATCGCCGGTAATCAACAGCTCGTCGGCGGAGATGCTCAGCTCCTGAAGATAAGGGATCAATTGTTCTCTTATTTCCCTTGATGTTCTGCCATCTTCTTTCGGGTTGAAGTGCAGGTCGGATATATGAACAAACCTCATGGTCCTGGCCTCCTCGCTCATCATAGCGGCATTGTGCTGCGAACAGGAATGATTGTCCTATGCTCTGGATACAGAAAACATATATGAGCAATATACCATAGAATCCGGATGAGATGGCGTCTGTTTTCCGTTTTTTTCTTTAATATCCTCCAGTCCGGGTCCCCCCCGCTCCTTGCTTGCGGCAAGCCGCGCGATGCCGTATACTATCAAAAAACACGGATGCAATGAAGGGAGGCGCAGGCCGATGGCTTTTGGGCAATTGCTGCAGCAGTGGATGGATCTATGCCGGGATGAGCCGGACCTGATGGCGGAGCTGCTCGCGTCAAGGGACAATCAAAAGGAACTCGAGGACCGCTTCTACCAGGACCTGGCTTTCGGTACCGGGGGCATGCGCGGGGTGCTGGGCGCGGGGCGCAACCGCATGAACGTCTTCACCGTGCGCCGCGCGGCGGCCGGGCTGGCCGACTACCTCAATTCCGACCCGGACAGCCGCGGCAAGTGCGTCGCCATCGGCTTTGACTCGCGCAAGTATTCCGACCGCTTCGCCAAACAGACCGCGCTGGTGCTGGCCGCGCGCGGCGTGCGCGCCTGCCTGTTTGACAGCCTGCGGCCGGTGCCGATGCTGTCCTTCGCGGTGCGCAGGCTGGGCGCCGCGGCGGGCGTGGTGATCACCGCCAGCCACAACCCGCCGGAGTACAACGGCTTCAAGGCCTACGGGCCTGACGGCGCGCAGCTGTCGCCCGAGGCGGCCGACAGCATGACGGAAGCCATCCGCGCCCTGTCCTTTGAGGAGGCCCTGCCCATGGACGAGCAGGAGGCCCTCAGGACCGGCATGCTGACCATCATCGGCGAAGAGATCGACGCCGCCTACAATGACATGGTGCTGGGGCTGATGGTCTGTCCGGACGTCGTGCGCGAGGTGGGCAGCCAGCTCAGGATCGTCTATACCCCGCTGCACGGCTCGGGCAACCTGCCGGTGCGCCGCGCGCTCCGGGACGCCGGCATCACCCATGTCAAGGTGGTGCCCGAGCAGGAGCTGCCTGACCCGGCTTTTTCCACCGTCAGGGCGCCCAACCCGGAGGATCCGGCCGCCTTTGATATGGCCATTCCCCTGGCCAGGCAGGCAGGCGCCACCGTCATCCTGGGCACCGACCCGGACTGCGACCGCCTGGGCGTGTGCGCGATGGACAGCCAGGGCAGCTTCAGGACGCTCAGCGGCAACCAGATCGGCTGCCTGCTGCTGCACCACATCCTCTCCGCGCGCAAGGCGGCCGGCACCCTGCCTGAAAACGGCGCGGCGGTCAAATCCATCGTGTCCACCAACCTGGCCAACGCCATTTGCGAGGACTATGGCGTGACCCTGTATGAGGTGCTGACCGGCTTCAAGTATATCGGCGAGAAGATCCAGCAGTTTGAGGACAGCGGCGAGCACATCTTCCTGTTCGGTTTTGAGGAATCCTACGGCTATCTGTCGGGCACCGAGGTGCGCGACAAGGACGCGGTCAACGCGGCCGTGCTGGTGGCCGAGGCCGCCTGCGTGTGCCTGAAGGAGGGCATCACGCTGTTTGACCGGCTGCAGCAGATCTACGCGCGCTACGGCTACTATGATGAGATGACCTGGTCGGGCACCTATCCGGGCAAGGAGGGCGCGGAGCAGATCAAGTCCATCATGGCCCGCTTGCATGACGAGACCCCCGGGGACATCGACGGCGTCAAGGTGCTGGCCAAGCGCGATTACCTCAAGGGCGTGGAAACAAGCAAGCAGGGCAGCGCCCCGCTTCTCTTCCCGCCCTCCGACGTGGTGTATTTCAAGCTGGACCGTCAGTTCTGGACCTGCGTGCGGCCCTCGGGCACCGAGCCCAAGATCAAGTTCTACGCGGGCGCCAGCCACCCCGGCAGCCTGCAGGACGCCAAAGAAGCCTGCGCCCAGCTGCTGGAAGCCTTCAAACAGCTGGCAAAATAAGGCTATAAAAGAAAACACCAGGGAAACTGTTGATTCGCATGGTTTCCCTGGTGTTTATTTTTTATCAGTCCGACATCCTGACCGGCAGGACCAGGTAGGTATACTGGTTGCCGGAGACCGGGCAGACCACGCAGGGGCTGACATTGGTGTTAAAGCGCATGGACAGGTCCTCGGTATCGATGTTTTTGATGACATCGTTCAGGTAGGTGGCGTTGAAGGCGATGTTGAGCGGGTTCCCGTCAAAATCGATGGGGATCTGCTCGTTCGCGGCGCCCTTTTCAGCCATGGCGGAGATGGTCAGCGCCTGGTCCTCGATCCTGAGCTTGAGCAGGTTGTTGCTGCCCTCCCGGGCGATCAGGCTGGCGCGCTGGATGGCCGCGGAAATGGCCGCGCGGTTCACGCGAAGGGCCGTGGTCCAGGAGGTGGGCAGGATCTGGCGGTAGTTGATGTACTCGCCCAGGATCAGCGGGGAGAACACCTTGGTTTCGCCGAACTCCGCCATCATGTGGGTGCGCGAGAGCGTCAGGGTGATGGGCTGGTCGGCGTCCGGCAGCATGCGCGAGATATTGCCCACCAGCGCGCCCGGAAGGATGTAGGACAGCAGGTCCTTGCCCTCGGGCATCTCATGCCTGCAATACACGCGCTGCATGGCCAGGCGGTAGCCGTCCAGGCAGGTGAAGCGCACCTCGTCCGCGCTGGTCTCCATCAGGCAGCCGGTCAGGATGCGGCGCGTCTCATCCGTGGCGATCGCGAAGATGATCCCGCGCACAGCGTTTTTAAACTGCGACTGCGCGATGCTGGTGACCGATTCGGGCACCACCTGCTGGATATCGGGAAAATCGTCCGCCGCGAACAGCACCAGGCGCGTCTTGGAACCCTTGTTTCTGACGACGGCCGCCTCGTTGGACTCGGTGTCCAGCTCCACATTGCCCTCCAGGTTGCGCACCAGCTCCCCCAGCAGCCTGGCAGGCAGCAGGGCGCTGCCGTCCTCGCGCACCTCGGCGGGTATGATGGACTGGATGGCGACCTCGCCGTCGGTGACCGTCAGGCGCACGCCGGTGTCCAGCGTTTCTATAAAAACGCCTTCCTGATAAGGCTTGATGACACGGGCGGGCAGCGCGTGGCTGACCATGCTCATGCCGTGGTTGAAATCACTCGCGTTGAAGGCGATTTTCATGATGTTCCTCCTTGTCGCCTGCGCGGACCTCCCTTTTGGGATACCTGCAGTACTTAATAAAATGTAGTAGTGGTAGTAGGGGGTGTGGAAGCTGTTGATAAGGCGCGCGCGCGGTGCCGGGGCTGTGATTTTTATTCTTTGCCGGCTGTTGAAAAGGCGGCGGGAGCTGTGGATGGCTGTGGACAAGGACGACCTCTGAAACAGGTCCCTGCCACGGCGCGCCCGGTCGCAGCCTTTTAAGGGACGCCGGCCCGGTCAAATCCCGAACGGCTGTTCAGGCGCTGCGGCTGCTTTTGAACGGATATCCACACTCAAACGGGCGTGTGGATGAACTGTCCATGCATAAAAAACGCTGTCGGGGCACAGGGGCGCGGTGCGTACGAAAATCTTATAGCGCGCTTGTCCACAGAACGGTCTACAGTCTGGCGGCCGCGGCCTTGTCCAGCATGACCGTGACCCTCGCGTGACCGCGCAAGATGGAAGCGGGCACCCGGGGCGTGATGGGTCCCCTGATCATCTGATACACCGCCTGGGCCTTGGCCTCGCCCAGGGCCAGCAAGAGGATACTCCTGGCCTCCATGATGGTGCCGATGCCCATGGACAGCGCCTGGCGGGGCACCTGATCGATGGAATCAAAGAAGCGCTTGTTGGCGTCGATGGTGCTCTGCGCGAGCGTGGTCAGGTTGGTGCTGTAGGTGAAGGCTTTCCCCGGCTCGTTGAAGCCGATGTGGCCGTTGTTGCCGATGCCCAGCAGCTGCAGGTCGATGCCGCCATCGTCCCTGATGGCCTGCTCATAGCTCTCGCATTCCCGCTGAAGGTCCCGGGCGCTGCCGTCCGGCAGGCTGTAGGAGCCGATGTTGATATGGTCAAACAGATTGCGTTTCATGAAGGAAACATAGCTTTCCGGATGGCCGGCCGGCAGGCCGACATACTCGTCCAGGTTGTAGCTTTTTACGCGGGAGAAATCCAGCACGCCCCCGCGGTGAAGGCTGATGAGCTCCCTGTAGGTATCCATTGGCGTGGAGCCTGTGGCCAGGCCCAGCACGCTGTCGGGCTTTTGTAAAACCTGCGCGGCGATGACCGCGGCGGCTGCCTGCGCGACCTGCGCAGGGGTGTCAAAGACATGCACTACCATTTTTCTTCCTCCCTTTTGCCGCATTATACCATATCGGGCGGCTGCTTTCATAGCCTGGAACAATCATGTTATACTGCACCTGACAATGCACAGACAGGAGGCGGCATGGCTGGAAAGATCTGGGTGCGTGAAATCAGGCGCAACAAAATCCTGCGGGATGTGGTGGTGCCCTGCGCGGCGGGCGGCTGGGAGGACGCGCTGTCCCTGGCGCTGCGGGAACTGGATGTGATGATGCCGCTGGTGGTGGCGCGCCACCACCGGGATTTTGAGGAGTTTGGCCAGACGCGTTTTCTGCCCGAGCATTTTTTGGAAAGCGTGAATTTTGACCGGCTGGAGGTGGAATTTTTTGACGGGCAGGCCAGGAAGGAGGGACGCTGATGGGCCATGTGCCGGAAAAACGCATCGCGCAGCTGTCCCTTCTGAGCTTCCGGGAAGCCTGTGAGGCTGCGCCCGGACAGGCGTATGACCGCCAGGCCTGGCTGTATGTGCCGCCCTTTTATGACGAATACCGTTATGTGCTGGGCACCCGGGGCGACAGGCCGCTGATTTGCATCGGCCTGAACCCCTCCACCGCGGCCCCCGGCGCCCTGGACAATACCCTCAAATCGGTGCAGCGCGTGGCCCTTCACAACGGCTTTGACAGCTTCCTGATGATGAACCTCTATGCCCAGCGCGCCACGCGGCCGGGCGACATGGACCGGGAGGCCAGCGATTTTTTGCACCGCGAGAACCTGGCGGCCTTTTCGCACCTGTTGGGGCGCGCCTCCACCGTGTGGGCCGCCTGGGGCGCCGTGATGGAAACGCGGGGCTTTCTACGCGGCTGTATACGGGATTTCGCGGCTATCGGCAGGGAAAAGGGCGCAAGCTGGGTGACGGCGGGGCGGCGCAGCAAGGCCGGCCACCCCCACCACCCGCTCTACCTGAGAAAGGACAGCGTTTTTGAGCCCTTTGACATCGCGGCCTATCTTGAGACGCTGTGATGCGGGATGGAGGATCGACCATGGACGAACTGAACCGCCTGATGGGCATGGAGGACAGCCTGGAGCGCGCCCGCGCGCTGTATGAGCGGGTGTTTACCCGGGAGGATGAGCGCCTGTCGGGCAGCCTGTGGCTGGAAAGGATGACCACCCTGCATGTGCTGGGACAGGCGCTCAGACCTGGCAGCCGGGTCATGGACCTGGGCTGCGGCACCGGGGTGTACGCCCTGCCGCTGGCAAAGGCCGGGCACAGCGTGCTGGCGGTGGACCTGGTGCCCCACCATGTGGAAACCCTGAAAAGCAAGGCGGAGCCAGGGATGGCGCTGAAAGCTCTGTGCCGGGACGCGCAAAGCGCGGCGGATGCCCAGAAGGATGCAAGCTTTGACGCGGTGCTGTGCCTGGGACCGATGTATCACCTGCGCGCCCGGGCCGAGCGCCTGCGCCTGCTGTCTTCCTGCCGGCGCCTGCTCAGGCCGGGCGGACAGATGTTTGTGTCCTTTATCAACAACGACTGGGTCATTGCCAGCATGACCCTGACCGGGGAGGACGCCAGCTACATCCTGGAGGGCGACTATGACAAGTCCACCTTCCGCTGCGATGACTTCCCCTTTGTGTTTCATACGCTGGACCAGGCCGACGAAGAGCTGCAGGCCGCGGGGCTTGTGATCACGCGCCGCATCAATGCCGACGGGCTCAACGAGATCGCGGAGGAAAAATTCTCAGCTTTCACGCAAAACCAGCGCGCTGCCTGGTTTAATTACCATCTGTATCTGTGTGAGCAGCCCCAGCACCTGGGCGCCTGCAACCACTGGCTGTATGTCTGTAAGACATGAAAACTCCAATTATTACATTCTATAAATGATTTTGTAACACAAAATTCCTTGAAAAGGCTTGCTTTTTAGCCTAACATGTAATCATTCTGAAATTCTCTTTTGTACCGCAGGAGTTCAATGAAAAGCTTTCAATTATCCGACATGCCTCAAAATGCCCTGGTCTGGCGCCGGGATGTCCAACAGGCGAAGGACATTCTGGGGCTGGTGATTCCACCGGGCTATGAGGCGGTGATTTACCATGCCGGGGACTACCTGGGGCCTTTCCGCCAGGGCGACGCTTTGAGCCTGCCCGCCCAGGGGCGCCTGTTCCGCCGGCGCGCGGCAATGGAGGGCCAGGTATATTTTTGCCGCCGGCAGCTGGACCGCCCGCTGTACTGGGGTCTGGGCTCGCTGCCCGCGCCCGGAGGCGAGGTCTTCGGCGCAAGCGGCCAGCTGCGCCTGTCCCTGGACAACGCCATGGTGCTGGTGCGCGAGGTTGCCGCCGGTCAGGAGCGGCTGGATGACGCCGGCCTGGGCCGCAGGCTGGAGAGCCTGGTGGTGGGCCATCTACGCCCGGCGCTGATTGAAGCGGTGGGCCAGATGGGGCTTGAAAAGGCACGGGGCGGGCTGACGCTGCTGGCCCGGCGGCTGGAGGAGACCTTGAAGCCGCAGCTGACCAAGATGGGCCTGGGCTGCACGGCGTTGCTGGTTGAGAACCTGATCATCAACAAGGAAACCCTGTGAGCCGGCGCCCGGACGGCTTAAGCGCGCGCAGCCAGGTGGCCAACAGGCTGCTGGCCTTGAGCGGGCAGGTGTCAGACAGCGCTTCAAAGGAAACGCTCAGGAAGCTGGAGCGCCTGACCCTGAACGGCCCCAACGGCGGCACAGAGACATCAAGCTACCAGTCGCTGGACATCATGCTGTCGGATGCCGCCCATGTGCTGGGCGGCGGCAACCCGGCCCAGAACAAGGATTATCTGGACCGGCTGCACCAGCAACTGCTTGCCTGGCAGGAGGGGAAAGATGAAAGGAAGAGTTCCAGGATGAGTATTTTTGACTGGTTTTCAAAGGATAAGCGCGAGCGCAACCGCAAGGACAAGCTGATTGAGGAGCTGCGAAAGAAGGTATTCGAGCTGGAGCAGCGGCACGGCCGGCTGGCCCGCGACATCATCGACCTTGAAAAAAAGCGCGATGAGCAGGTGCAGCTGGCAGTGAAGGAGCCCCCCGGAACACCCCTGTACAATACGGCCAAGGGCCGTCACGCGGTGCTCAGCGCGCAGGTCAAGGCCAAGCAGTTTGAATCCCGGGCGGTGGCCAAGGTGATGGAAACCAACCAGACCTACCTGTCCTCCCTGGTGGAAGAGCGCGACATGGCCGGCCTGAGCAGCTATATGCCTGCCAGCATTGAAACCATGGAGATGGACCTGGAGCGCAGCAACGAGCGCATCCGCGAGGAGATAGAGAAGCTGCGCATGAGCGGGGACATCATGGAGGACATCCGCCGCGACAAGGACGAGCTTTATGGCAGCCTGGCCGATGAAGGCGCCGTCAGCGACTTTGACCGGGCGGTGGCCAACCAGGCGGAGAATCAGGCCGTGCTGGACAGCTTCCAGCAGGCAGTGGAGCAGGCGGCAAAGAAAACGGAGCTGGAACAGGAGCAGGAGGAAAAGAGCAAAAATGTTTAAGAGTATGAAATATGCTTTTATGAGCAGCGAGCAAAAGCGCATCCACAACAAGCTGGAGATGCGCCGCTCCATACGCGACCTGGATCGCTGGGACCGCAGCCTGGAAAAGAAAAAAAACGAGATGATCAAGCTGGGCCAGGAAGCCAACCGCCAGGGCATCAAGGAGCAGTACGCCCTGGCTTTCAACGGCCTGAAGATGATCATGAACCAGCAGCTGCGCGCCCGCAGGATGCAGCTTCAGCTGAAGCTGCTGGAGTCGCTGCGCGATTTGAGCCTGATGTCCTCCGGCTTTATGGGCATGATGGGCAAGGTGAGCAAGGAGATCAACAAGGTGACCTCCGGCACCAACTTCCTCAAGAACCAGGCCGCCTTTGAGACGGGCATGGTCTCCATTGAGCAGATGATGGGACAGATGGACAGCTTCATGGAGGACATGGACATGAACATGGAGGACCAGGCCGGCCCCAAGACGGTCAGCGATGAGGAGATCGCACGGCTGTTTGACATTCCCGAAGTCAAGACGGCCGAGGCTGCCCCGGCCGCGGATCCCCGTATCTCTGATTTGTCCAAGCAACTCAAGGACATGCTGGGCGAAGGCAAGACAGGAGAATAAGTCAGATGTCAGAATCTTCCCGCCACAGCTACCAGATGTATCTCTCCTTCCTCAATCAGGCGCGCCAGCATGAGCAAGCCGGCGCCGAGACCGCGTGGAAGCTCTACCTGCACGCGGCGCGCTGCTTGTTGGAGGTGGCCAGCCTGTCCCAGGGGGATACCCGGGACAGCCAGCTAAACCAGGTGCAGGACCTGGTCAACAAGGCCAGCGCCCTCAAAACCGGCACCCACAAGGCCGGCGATCAGGAGAAAAATCCGGCCAGCGACGCCTCCGCGTCCAAGAGCGATCAACAGGTGTTCAAGCCCATCAAGGATACGGGCGTCAGCTTTGATGACATTGCCGGGCTGGAGAGCGTCAAGCAGGAAGTGTTTGAGCTCGTGATCCAGCCCATGCGCAAGCCCGAGCTGTACAAGAGGTATCGTATCAGTGCGGGCGGCGGCATCCTGATGTTCGGCCTGCCCGGCACCGGCAAGACCATGATTGCCCGCGCCATCGCCCACGAGGTCAGCGCTTCCTTCTACCATGTGCGCGCCAGCGACCTGAAGGAGAAATGGGTGGGCTCCTCCGAGCGCAACATCGCCGCCCTGTTTGAACAGGTGCGCTCTGAAAAGACCGCGGTGCTGTTCATTGATGAGTTTGACGGCATCGGCGGCAAGGTGCACAGCGGCTCCAGCTCCAGCGAGCAGGCCATATCGGCCGAATTGAAAAGCCAGATGGATGGCTTTGAGAAGGATCCCGACCGCATCACCCTGCTGCTGGGCGCCACCAACAACCCCTGGAGCATAGATACCGCCTTCCTGCGCTCGGGCCGCTTTTCGCGGATGATTTACGTGCCCCTGCCCGACGCCCCGGCGCGCAGCTTTCTCCTTAAGGCGCATTTCAAGGGCGTTCCGCTGTCCGATGATGTGGATTTTGATCAGCTGACCCGGTATACGGACGGTTTTTCCGGCGCCGACCTGGTGACGTTCTGCAATAAAGTCAAGATCAGCGGCGCGATGCGCGCCGACCAGGTCAACCGGATCTCCGACATCACCATGGCGGACTTTCATGAGGTGCGCGCGGAATTCCGTTCCACCGTCTATCAGCAGGATATCGACGCGATGAGAGAATTTATGCTGCAAAACTCATTCAAGATCCCTGAGCACATGTAGGCAGGGCAGACCCTTTTCACTGTAAACCCTTGGAGAACGAACAGACAGGAGCAGGCAATGCAGCTGGAGAGAATCAAATGCACCAACTGCGGCGGAGAATTTCTGGAGTATGATCCCGCCGCGACCATCATGCGCTGCGACCGCGCGGGCTGCGGCGCCACCTTCCGCATCAGCCAGGCAAAGGAGTTTGCCAAGGTGGTGGTGGACCATGAGATCGACATCAGAAACCTGCGCCAGCTGCTGGACGACGCCATGGGCACCAAAGACATGGACCTGTCGGCCAAATATGCCGGGGAAATCCGCATGCTGATCCCCGATGACGCCTACTCGGCGTATTGCGAGGCCCTGGCCCAAAAGAAAAAAGGGATCCACAAGTCCTACCATAACTTTTTGAAAACAGCAGAACAGATGACCCAGCAAGAAGCGGAAAAGATCCTTGACGACGCGCTGAAGGATCACAACTTCACCATCCATGACGAGCAGCCGCTAATGGCCTTTATCGCCGCCAACTTCCAGGAAGACCTGCAGGATGCCGCGCGCAAACAGCTGGAGGCGGCTGTCGACCGCCTTGCCCGGCTGCAGAATCTGCACGCGATTATTCCGCGCGAAGTCTTCATCTGCCACAGCAGCTCCGATCCCATTGCCCGCAAGGTGTATGAGGTCCTGACTGAGGACGGCGTCAATTGCTGGTTTTCCCAGGTCAACCTGCCCGACTATACCAGGAATTACTGGGATCACATCAAAGATGCGATCCGCAACTGCAAGATCATCCTGGTCATCACCTCCAGGGACAGCATGATGCGCGAGGACCCGAAGAGGGAGATGGGTTACGCAGCCCAGCTGGGCCTGCACCGGCTGGAGCTCAAAATTGACGACACGCCGCACAACACCTTTTTCAAGTATTATTTTGACGGCCTGCAGTGGATCTACCTGGACGAAGACGTGGAGAAGACCTTTGCCGAGCTCAAGCGGCGGGTGTATGAGCTGCTGCATCCCTCCTCGGTTCGCCCCTCTGTGCTTGATCCGGTGCTGGCGCCGCCGTCTACCCGGGCGCTGAAGGTGCGATATCTGGATGAGAAGGACCAGGAAATCAACAGCCAGGTGATCAACCTGCTCCAGGGAAATCATACGATCAGGCCCAGGGCGGACCTGGTGCCCGAGGGCTATGCCCTCAAAGGCAGCTCAGAGGCATCCGTCACGGTGGACGCGGCCGGCGTCAGCCCCGGGGAGATCGTCTTCCGCTATCAATCGCCCCAGGCGTCGCTTGTGGTGGAGGAGGAGAAAACCTGGGCGCTGAAGGTGCGCTATCTGGATGAGAAGGACCAGGAAATCAGCAGCCAGGTGATCAAGCTGCTCCAGGGGAATCATACGATCAAGCCCAGGCCGGACCTGGTGCCTGAGGGTTATGCGCTCAAAAGCAAGCCAAGGGCATTCGTCACGGTGGACGCGGCCGGCGCCAGCCCCGAGGAGATCGTCTTCCGCTATCAGTCGCCCCAGGCGCCGCCTGCGGAGGAGGCGATATTCACCCGGGCGCTGAAGGTGCGCTATCTGGATGAGAAGGGCCAGGAAATCAGCAGCCAGGTGATCAACCTGCTCCAGGGGAATCATACGATCAAGCCCAGGGCGGACCTGGTGCCCGAGGATTATGCCCTCAAAGGCAGGTCGGAGGCGTCCGTCACGGTGGACGCGGCCGGCGTCAGCCCCGAAGAGATCGTCTTCCGCTATCAGTCGCCACATACAAACAAGCCGGCGCTGGTGCGCCTGGTCTATACCTACCGGCATGACAACGACATTCTTGTCAGCGAGGAGCGGGAACTGTCCGTTGGTCATCACCAGGTGGCGCCCAATGACAAGAAGCTGCCATCGGGGTATATCCTTGAAAGCAGCGAACCCCTTGCCGTGAAGGTGGAGGATGGCAAGGCCAGCCCTGAGCAGCTGATCTTCCGCTGCATCAAAAAACAAAAGCCGATCGCGGTCACCGTCCATTACAAGAGCGAAAACTATAAAATGCTGGAGAGCAGTCAGGAATTAAGCTTTCAGCCGGGTGAGCACAAGATCTACCCCGCGCCCAAGAAAAGCAAGGACGGCTACGAACTGATTACCAGGTCGCCCATCGAGCTGAAGCTGGAAGCCGGCGACGCTCAAAAGTCTGTCACTTTCTATTACGCCAAACAGCGCAGAAAGGATACCGTCCAAACAACGGATGAGCGAAAAGAAACCCGCGACAGGATCGGCTGGAATCTGTCCCGCTTTTTCATCATCCTGCTGCTGGCGGGACAGGCGCTGTATGTGCTGTACGCCTTTGGCGTTTTTGATTCAATCTACAGACAAGCGCCTGTGTTCATGAATATCGCCATGATAATAAGCGAGGAGACATATTCGGTAATCCGTGATCTCAGATTGCCCATGATGAACCTTAGGTCTTTTGCTTTTGCCCCCCTTGTTGTCGCCTATTATGCAGCGCTGAATGCGCCCGTCATTCTGATTTTTTCCATGTTCTTTGGCAAGCAAAACCTGCGCCGGACCGCCGAGTGGATGTCCAGGATGCTCCTGTTTGTGATCATGCCGCTCAACGCCCTGTATTTCTGGGCGGGCTTTGCGAACAGCCGGTTGTATTATTTCAGCAATTCACAGGACAAGTTTGGTGTTTTCGTCGGTTTTATGGTGCCCGCGCTGGTGGTGCTCGTGCTGTGCCGCGCGCTGATCAAGATCGTTAACCATTATGCGGCCAAGAAGGCGTAACAGGAAGCGCCCCTGCCGCGGTCTCCCCCGCGCTATGAACACAGCAGCCCTGCACGCTGCTGTGTTCTAAAAATAGAAAAAACATAATATGAATCATATCTCCTGCCGGCCCAGCCAGTCCCCCAGCTGGCGCGCCTCCCGCGTGCCGTGCTGCAGGGCGGCGCGCAGCGCGGCCGGCTCCAGGATGACCCCCTCCAGGGCGGCGCTCACCAGGCCGGCCAGGTCGGGGTCGTTGGCGTCGGTGAAGCAGCAGGCCTCGCGCACCACGCCCTGCTGCAGGCGCAGCAGCAGCTCCACCCCGCCCCAGGGAAAGCGCGTTTCCAGGGTGATGTCAAAACGGGGCGTTTTGCCGTAGGTCCACTCCCAGGAGCGGTATTTTTCAGTCAGGACGTCCACCTGCCCTGCCGGCAGGGCCTCGCGCCAGTCCAGCGCCTGCGCCGCGCCGTATTCCTGCTCAAAGGCTGTTCGCAGCGCCTGTTTCAGCGTGGGCAGGGTGATGCAGGGCGCGCGCTCCTTCAGGTTGCCCACGCGCGCGCGCACGCTGCTGACGCCCCGGGCCTGCAGCTTTTGTTTTGAGGGCTGCAGGTAGCGCCCCATAAGCGTCATGTCTACATCCACCAACAGGGTGCCGTGGTGCAGGCTCATGGCCTGCGTGTGGCGAAAGGCGTTGCCGGAGAACTTGGCGCCGGTATCGCTGAAGACGATGTCGTTGCGCCCGGAGGCGGTTGTCCTGACGCCAAAGGCGGCCACCGCGCCCGAGATCACGCGCAGCTGCCGGGACACGTCGTACAGGGGCCTGGGCATCACAAAGGAAAAATTGAGGTTGCCCAGGTCGTGATAGACCGCGCCGCCGCCGGTGGAACGGCGCACCAGGCTGCCGCCCTCCTCCCGCAGCAGCTGGCTGCGGCACTCCTTCCAGGCGTTCTGCCCGCGGCCGATGACCACGGTGTGCGCGTTTTGCCACAAAAACAGGGCAGGGCGCGGGTCTTCATTCAGCAGCAGGGCCTCCTCAATGGCCAGGTTGCGCGCGGGGTCCGTGTTGCCGGTGTCAAAGATTCGCATGCTCATCTGCCGCCTATTATACAGGATTCTTCCCCTCCCGGGGAGGGTGTCTGCCGTCGCGCCTGATTGCAGGCGGGCCTGATGGGTGGTGTCAAGGAAGATGCAAACCCGCGCCGGCTCCAGCGCTCCGGCGGGAAAGCGGAAAATCGCGGCGGCGCGGCGGGACAGGCGGGACAGGCGGGACAGGCGGGAAAGCGAAAAATCGCGCCAAACCCTTGACATGCGTTTTTGTTTGATGATAAGATACTCCTTGCCGTTGCGGGGGGCTTCTCTGACTTCCTTGAGCATCTTGACCCATTAGCTCAGTCGGCAGAGCACTTGACTTTTAATCAAGGTGTCCCGCGTTCGAGTCGCGGATGGGTCACCATTCTCTGTAACGGGGGAACCAAACGCGGACGTGGCGGAATGGCAGACGCGCCAGACTTAGGATCTGGTGCCTCCGGGCGTAAGAGTTCAAGTCTCTTCGTCCGCACCAAGTCTCCCACAGCGCTGACCTGCGGTAGTAGCTCAGTTGGTAGAGCGCAACCTTGCCAAGGTTGAGGTCGCGAGTCCGAGTCTCGTCTACCGCTCCACGCCGGGATTGCTCGCGCTACGCTCCGGAATCCCTCCTCCTCCGGTGAAAAGCTGGCTTTCCGCCGGACGGGGCGGAACGGGCGATGGGGAAAAGAGACCGGCGCCCCACCGCCGGTCGACGGCGACCGCCCGGAACGCGCGCTCCGCGCAATCGGACCCCTGCGGGTGTAGCTCAATGGCAGAGCTCCAGCCTTCCAAACTGGTCACGTGGGGGCAGAGGCGAGCGCCCGCGGGCGCGGGATGCAGCGAGCCGCCAGCCCAATGAGCAAGGAAGGTTTCCGACCGAAGCCCGCGAGGGAGAGAAACCGCCCGTTGCAAATTGAGGGGCCGACTAACTTTTTGGACAGTCACTTGCACGACGATCGGTTTCACGGGATGAACCACCTGCGGGTGTAGCTCAATGGCAGAGCTCCAGCCTTCCAAGCTGGTCACGTGGGTTCGATTCCCATCACCCGCTCCACATGCGCCTTTAGCTCAGTTGGTAGAGCACCTGACTCTTAATCAGGGTGTCCCGGGTTCGAGTCCCTGAAGGCGCACCAGCAGAAAGCCCCTTGAATGCAATGATTTCAAGGGGTTTTTTGTATGGGCGGGAGTTAGAACGCCATTGCTCCAAATCTTCATATTCTTCATAATCGCGTGAAAGTGACAGTACCAGAAGGCCGAAGCCTTAATTCACGTCGAATACCACGACATATTATGATACAGTCTCTTGCTCTCCGGCTGCTGCTTAACGGCCGGAGAGATTTTCTTTGATCTCAACCACCATTAGTTATTCACATATAAAACCCGTCCGTATCGAAAATGTGCGCAAGTTCGTCGTCATTGGTCGCTTGCATCACCTTGTTTCGGATAGCGCCCATTGACATATCAAGACGTTTGAACCGGCCTTGATTACCCATGCGAATTAGCTGCATGCGCCCTACGCCCTGCGCCTGGAAGTTCAGCCCCAGAACGGCGCGCTGAGCGTATGGCTGTACCGGGCGGAAGCGGAGTAAAAGGATTTTCCGGGCGCTTCATGCCTCCGGTT
>JAKPNM010000004.1 GCA_029548395.1 Bacillota bacterium | reverse complement strand
GCGTATACAGGACCTCCGCGCAGCGCAGGCGGCCGTTGTACTGGTAGCCCATGGCATGGGCGTGGGCGCCGGCGTCATGGATGAGCACCAGGTCCCCCAGGCTGATCTCCGGCAGCGCCCGCCGGACGGCGAACTTGTCGTTGTTCTCGCACAGCGGCCCGGTCAGGTCATAGACCCGATCACACGGCGCGTCCCGCTTGCCGGCCACGCTCACGTGGTGGTAGGCGCCGTACATCGCCGGGCGCATCAGGTTGGCCGCGCTGGCGTCCAGGCCGATGTAATCGCGCCAGATCTCCTTTTTGTGGATGGCCCGGGCCACCAGCCAGCCGTACGGCCCGGTCAGCAGCCGGCCTAGCTCGGTCATCACGCGCACATCCCCGCGCGCGCCGAAGGCGGCCCGGTAGGCCCGCCGCACGCCCTCGCCCACCTGAACCAGGTCCAGCGCGCGCTCCTCCTCCCGGTAGGGGATGCCCAGCCCGCCGGACAGGTTGACAAAGTCCAATGTCAGGCCGCTTTGCGCCTCCAGCGCCAGCCCGGTCTTAAACAGCCAGGCCGCGCTGAGCGGGTAGTAGTCCGCGTCCAGGGTGTTGGACACCGTCATCATGTGCAGGCCGAAGCGCCGCGCGCCCAGGGACCTGAGCCGCGCCAGGCCCGGCGCCAGCTGGCAGGGCATCCAGCCGAACTTGGCGTCCAGCGCGCCGCCCATGATGCCGTTGTGCGCCACGCCCTCCTCCCCCGGGTTGACGCGCAGGCTGACCAATTCCGGCACGCCGCCGTTTGCCGCCAGCAGGTCCACGTCGCTGGCGTCGTCCAGGTTGATCGTGGCCTCCATCGCCCGCGCCTGGGCCAGCTCGGCCCCGGGCATCGCGTTGGCCGAGAACATCACCTGCTCCCCCGAAGCGTCCAGCCGCCGCGCCAGCAGCAGCTCGGTATGGGAGGAGCAGTCCAGCCCGCAGCCCTCCTCCATCAGTATACGCAGCACGGCGGGGTTGGGCAGCGCCTTGACCGCGTAATACTGTTTGTAGCCCGGGTTCCAGGAAAAGGCGGCGTACAGCGCGCGCGCCGCCGCGCGGATGCCCCGCTCGTCATACAGATAAAAAGGCGTGGGAAAGCGCCGCGCCGCCTCGCTAAACACGGTGTCCGCCAGGGAAAAATTGGGCATGCATCCTCCTCTGTATCCTGTATACAGGAAATGATGACAGTATAACAAAAGAAAAAAGCCGGGCAAGCCTTTCCCGCCCGGAAATACAAAGGGGGTGCAAGCTGTCAGGCCGGCGGCATCCCCTTTGGTTCAATCAAGCGGGTCATCATTTCAGAATCAGAAATTATCATGTTTCCCTTTATATGAAGTGGATTGCAGCATAGTAACCACAAAAACAACCGACAATCAGCCGTAAATGTGACCGACGGAAGACAGCAAAAACAACAACTGTCATTGCAGGAATGCTTATGGCGGCAGATGCCTCCTCAGTCAACAAAGATCGCCCGATTCTCCTTGCGCGCTTTGACTGAGGGATAGTCGCCGTTGATGTAGCCCAGGCAGACGAAAGCAATGGGCATATACTCCGGGTCCAGCCCCCACTTACTCAGAAGTTCCTGAATTTCAGGCTGCTGGAAGGTGGCTTCCGCGCGTCCCACAATAACACTGGACACGCCCAGGTCATAGGCTTCCAGGCACATGTTCTGGGCGCTGATGAAGGCAGTGCCGATGGCGTTCACATACGTGTAAAACTTGCGCTGAATGCAGATGACGCCCAGGGCAGGGCAGCTGTAAAAGCCGCTGCGGATGCTCAGGTCATCGATAATGGAGGGTTGATCAGCAGAAACACTGTGGCCCCGGTTGCGGTTTTCGCAGTTGGCGTTGACAATGCCGATCCTGTCGATCAGCTCCACGTTGTCAATCAGAATAATCTTTGAGGACTGACCTCCGCCGGGACTGGGAGCAAACAGTCCAGCTTCAACAATTTTTTCCAGCTTCTCCCGCTCCACCTTCTTTGGCAGGTATTTGCGGATGGCTCTGCGGTTGCGAATAATGTCGATCAGCTCCATGTGATTGTCTCCTTTTCTTTTTCGTTTTGTTCAATTATATCCCATTCATTCACAAAATGCCTGTACCGCTTTTGTCTGTTTTATTCTGCGGATATGATCGGCAATTCAAATACCTGCGCGCCCAGAAGATCGGCTTCCGCTCCTGTGCTGCCCGCATGTTGCCATATCTGCTAAACCATCATGCCGCACCAGACGGGCACGATCATCCGGTGCGGTGATTTGTTCATCTCCCTTCAATCAGATACGCTTGCCGTCCATGATTTGAAGTTGGGGATACGTGGCCCGCAGTTCATCAAGGCTTCCATGAATGCCGGTAGAGGAAGAAGTGGCAAACAGATGGATCTTTTTGCCTGCCAAGTTGGCCTGATCAAAGAAAGTATTGATGATGCGGGGATGGGTGTACCACCAGATGGGGTAGCCGACCCAAATCTCATCAATACCGCTTAAATCAGGTAAGCCATGATTTCAGGCCGGGAAGAAACATCCTTGTATTCCTTCACATTTCGGCTGGTGTTATCCTGCCAGTTCACGTCCGCACGGGTATACGGCATTGCGGGTTTTATTTCAAAGGTAGTGGCATCCAGTTCATTGGCCAGCTGTTCAGCAATGCGTTTCGTAACGCCGCCGTATGAAAAATAGGCAACTAATCTCCCCATACGCTTTGTTCCTTTCAATGATGTCCTGTAATCCGACGAGGTACATAGGGCTCTTCCAGATACTTGACTTCATCAATCGTTAATTCCACATTCACAGCATCGCAGGCTTCTTCCAGATGATTCAGCTTCGTCACGCCGACAATTGGGCAAGCCACGGTGGGCTTGGAAAGAAGCCAGGAAAGGGCCACTTGCCCCATCTTAACGCCTTTGTCCGCGGCCACTTTCTCCACGCGGCGAATGATTTCCAGGCTGCTGTCATCTTCCAGCGGGAAAAACGCTTTGCCCGCCGCTTCATTGTCAAACCGACGGGTTACAGTTTCAGGTGAACGGCACAGCCTTCCTTTTGCCATAGGAGACCAGATTATCTGCTTCACGCCATGATCCGCGCAAAGGGGGATCATTTCCCTTTCTTCCTCCCGATACAACAGATTATACAAATCCTGCATGGTCACAAACCGTGCCCAGCCATGCTCCTTGGCCACCTGCTGCGCTTTGGCGAATTGCCAGGCATACATGGAGGACGCCCCGATATACCGGGCTTTGCCGGACCGTACCACATCATTTAGCGCTTCCATGGTTTCCTCGATAGGCGTATCATAATCCCACCGGTGAATCTGATATAAATCCACATAATCCATACCCAGGCGTATCAGGCTGTCGTCAATGGATTTCATTATGTTCTTTCGGCTTAAACCGCGCGTATTGGGATGATTGTTTTCAACCGGGAAATACACTTTGGTCGCTACCACGATTTCGTCCCGGTTCGCAAAATCCCGAAGTGCACGGCCTGTTATTTCCTCGCTGGTGCCGCCGGAATAGGTATTGGCCGTGTCAAAGAAATTGATGCCCAATTCAATGGCTCTCTTGATGATCTCACGGGATTTTTCTTCATCCAGCGCCCATCCTTTGCCGGTTGTCAATCCTCTGGCTTCATCTCCGAAGGACATGCAGCCCAAACAGATACGGGAAACGGTGGTGCCTGTGTTGCCCAGTTTTGTATATTTCATGTGATAGCCTCCTTTTTAGTCTCATCAATGACCGAATCCCTGCTTCACATCCTGAAGCAGCTTGCGAATCGCAGATGCCGGGGACAGGTCTTTTCTGCGGGCTTTTGTTACAGCCCCTTTCATCCCCTGTTTGTGTCGCTTTCAGCGACATGAATTTTAGCATTATTCCCGGTTGCGGCGAACCAGGCCGGCCGCTTCAACGACGCCCCTGTGCCCGTACACCTGACAGGCGTCCAGGGCGCGGTCCAGCCCGGCCATTTCTTCAGCGGTCAGCTCAACATCCCAGGCGCCGAGGTTTTCCAGTATGCGCTCCTGGTTTTTGGAGCCCGGGATCGGCACCGCATTGGGATACTTGTGCAGAATCCATGCGATGGAGATCTGGGCGTTTGTCGCCTTCTTCGCTTGGGCGTACCGTGAAACAATGTCGATGATCGGCTGATTGCCGATGATGTTCTCCCTGGACAACTGGGGCACCCAGTTGCGCACGTCATCCACCTTTTCAAACTGCGTATCGGCTGTGATCCTGCCGGAGAGATAGCCGCTGGCCACCGGCGAGAAAGGCACAACGCCGATGCCGTTTTCAAGGCAATAGGGGAAGATATCTTTTTCGAGATCGCGTTCCAGCATGTTGTACAGGCTCTGCACGGCGGTGACCGGCGTGACCTGGTGGGCTTTTTTCAGTGTTTCCAGGCTCACCTGGGAAAGCCCCCAGCCACGGATCAGCCCTTCGTTAATCAGCTTGCCCATGACCTGCGCGACCGCCTCCACCGGCACCTCCACATGAACACGGTGCAGGTAATACAGGTCCAGCCAATCCGTGCGGAGATTCTCAAGGGTCTTCGCCAAATGGCTGCGGACAGCGGCCTCCAGGCCATCACTGTATTCCTCAGGAGAAATAAACAGCTTGCTGGCAAGAACCACGTTCCCGCGGACATCTTCCAGGGCTTTGCCCACGATCTGCTCGTTGTGGCCAGTGTAATACAGCTGCGCGCCATAGATTTCAGCTGTATCAAAGAAGGCGCAGCCCGCTTCACAGGCTCTGCGGATCGCTTCAATGCTGTAAGCTTCCTCCGGAATTTGGCCGTAGCCGTGGGATAGTGCCATACATCCCATGCCGACCGGCGACACCTCCAGTGTGCCAATCATTCTTTTTTTCATTTCTACACCTCTTTATCGAATAAAATTCGTAAATTCCCTCTTCCCCGTTTCCGGAAGCCCGTACTTCATCCGGGCAAGCGCAATCCCTTTCATCAGGAACGCCATGTTCTTGCCAAGGGCGCGCATGATCCACACGCCCTCCTTGTCAGCGTAGACATCTTCCGGGGTATAGCCATGGACCATGTTCCAGTAACCGGAGGCGGCGATGGGCATCTCGGAGATGGTGAAGTATTTGTTGAGCACATCAAAGGCGGCTGTGGTGCCTCCCCGGCGGGCAGAGACCACCGCGGCGCCCACCTTCATTCTCTTGCTGCTTTGGATGCTGTAAAAGAGACGGTCCGCAAAGGCCTTCATGCCGCCGCTGGGGCCTGCGAAGTAGACAGGGGAGCCCAGCACGATGCCGTCACACGCGACAAACTTGGGCGCGACCTCGTTGACGATGTCATCGAAGACACATTTTCCCTCAGTCTTGCACTTGCGGCAGCCGATGCAGCCGCGGATATCCAGGTGGCCGACATGGATGATCTCCGTATCCACGCCTTCCTCATTGAGGGCGGAGGCGACCTCGCTGAGGGCTGTGAAGGTGCAACCCCTGGCGTTGGGGCTGCCGTTGACAAGCAATGTTTTCATGATGATACTTCCTTTCTTGTTATTTTTCGAAGGTGGAGGCGACGGTCTTGAGCAGGTCACGGATTTTCAGATGCTGCGGGCAGATTTGTTCGCACAGGCCGCACGCTATGCATTCACTTGCCTTGCCGCGGGTTTGGGCCAGCGTCCTGTAGTAGAAACCGGATGCGCGAACATAATTGACGCTGGCGCGCTTCTCTTCATTGCATAGCGCGAAATAGTTTGATATGGCGATTTTCTCAGGGCAGTCATCCTCACAATATCTGCATCCGGTGCAGGGGATCGCGGTGTTTGACTTGACAATGGCGGCAACCTTTGCGCAAAGCTCGATTTCTGTTTCTGTCAGCGGAAAAAAATCCTCCTCCTATAAAATCATCAATATACGAGCGCGGTAAAGCTGAACTGAACCAGCTTCCAGTCTTCGTCTTCCTTGTTGTATACCTCTGTCACCGCAAAATGGTGGCTGGTCGGCTTGCCGTCCAGCAGCAGACCGTAGTCGCAGTCGGTGATCACCACTGCGGTGTCGCCGTACCGCCTGGCTTTCTTGCTGTGGAATACCAGCTCGGTCGGCTTGAACAGCCCGCTGGTGTAGAACTCGATTTCCTTGTCCAGCTCACAGGTCACGCCAATATGCACAAAGGTGCAGTCAGGCGCGGCGACAGCGCGCATGCCCGCCTCATCGGCGGTTTCCATCGCCTTCCAGAATTTATCGGACACGCTGATTATCTGACTTGTCATAATAACTTCCTCTCTTACAGCTTTGACGCCAAAGCCGCTGCTTCTTTTTTGTTGGTTCCCATGCCCTGATAGGAAAGGCCGTACAGAGCGCCGAATCTTCTGATGGTGTATTCGCCGGCTTCCAGCATCCACTTTTCAGGGGCGGCGCCCTGGAAAAGGAAGAAAAGTTTGCCGCGAAGAGAACCTTCGCCCAGCGGGCCGTAGCACCGGTCAAGGAATGTTCTTACAGAGCCGCAGATGTTGTGCCAATACAGCGGTGAGCCGATGACAAGCACATCCGCTGCCCTGACTTTCTCAAGAACCTCGTCAAATTGATCGCCGGGCAGGGTCTGGCCGTACACATTGATCTGATAGTCTGTGAAGTTCAGCGTTTCGTAGTCTTTGCCTGTCAGAAGGGCTTTTGCAAGATTTGCAGTATTGCCGTTGGGATTCGGGCTGCCGTTAAGAAATAAAATGTTCATGCAGATCACTCCTGACTGTCAAGGTCAATGACGAAATTGGCAAAACTTTCCACCTTTTCGTCCGTAGCATTGTAATATCTTTGGTTTTTGTTGACCCTGGCGATTTGCGCCATTTCCCCTTCCGTGAGAGCAAAGTCAAAGATGTCGAGATTTTCCTTGATATGCTCAGGGTTTTTCGAACCAGGGATCACTTGGTTTCCGATCTGGATATGCCAGCGCAGAATCACCTGCGCAGTGGACTTGCCGTACTTCTCCGCCAGCTGAATGAAAGCCGGCTCCTCCAGAAGCGCTTTGTCTCCATGACCGAGGGGATACCAGGCCATGACACGGCAGCCATGCTTCGCAAGGCGTTCGGTGGTGGCCGTGTCAATATAGTATGGATGAGCCTCCATCTGAATCACATGAGGCTTGATCTCACATTCATTCAAAAGCCGCTCAAGCTTCTCACCCTTGAAGTTGGAAATGCCGATGGACCTGATCTTGCCCTCTTTGTAGGCATCCTCAAGCTTTTTGTATCCGGCCATGAAATCTCCTGCCGGCTGATGGATAAACATCAGATCGATGTAATCCGTACCAAGCAACTCAAGGCTTTTTTCAACGGTGCCCTCTGTGTTGTATTGGCTTGCCCAGATCTTTGTGGAAAGGAAGATCTCCCCTCTTGCGACGCCGGATTTCCTGATCGCGCGGCCGACAGCACGCTCGTTCATATAGGCCTGCGCCGTGTCGATCATGCGATATCCGCTTGTGAGCGCGCACAGCACCGCTGCTTCAGCCTGCGCGGGCGTCATGGTAAAAGTGCCGATGCCGACCACCGGCATCGCAAGGCCGTTGCTGAGTGTAAAATTCATCTGCTTGTCCTCCTTTGCTGTTCTGTTGGTTTTGATCTATAATACAAGCATAGCACCCGGTAGTTACTACCGGTCAAGGGGAGATGTTGTTTTGTATACAATGAAAGATGTCCGCGACAAAACAGGGCTTAGCTATGAGACGCTGAAATTTTACTGCAACGAGGGTCTGATACCGAATGTAAAACGCAACGCCTACAACCACCGCGTATTTGATGACCGTGACGTCGCGTGGATCAACAGCCTGAGCTGCCTGAAAAACTGCGGAATGAGCATACGGGAAATGAAAGAGTATGTCGCCCTGTGCCTGCATGGCAAGGAATCAATACCGGAAAGAAAGGCCATCCTGGCAATCAAGCGGGAGAACCTGCTCAAGCAGATGGTCGCGCTGCAGGCAAGCATTGACTATATTGATTGGAAGCAAAGCTTCTATGATGATATCCTGAGCGGAAAAACGGAATATTACAGCAACATCCTGCCGCTTGACGGCGAGGAATGAGCGAAAAACATTTGTAAAGCCATTTCCCACGCTGTCCCGCCAGTCATCATCCAACCAACAAAAATTTCGCTGCTTTTGCGCGTATCTGATTGGTCCGGCATTGATGAACCTGAAATTGCCCGCTTCAAACTTCTTTTGCGTGACGCGCTCCCCCAGCTCACAGGACTCCATAAACTCGTTGGTCATGACCACCAAATATTGTCTCTGCCCCTAATTCACCAGATAAAACTCCTTGTCCAGATTGTTCAGCCTTTTCGTGATGGGGAACACGTCTATCAGCGGCGTCAGCAGGAACACCACCCAATCCATGATTTTTTCCGCCTTGGTGAGCTTTTCCTGCGCCAGCAGGGTTATGATGTCCGCTGCCGGATACTTCTCGCGCACTTCAGACAAATTGCCGACCTCTCCGATACCGATCCCGTAGAATCTCAGGCCCATACTGTTGCAGGCGCCTGGTTTTGCGCCGAGCTGATTGTCCCTCGCTCCATTAAAACCGGGTGCGGATTCGCACCCGGCAGGCTTTGTATCAGGGCGTGTTGGCAAGGCATTACAGCTTTGGGTGGATGCCATGGGAAGTCAGAAAGTCCTCAATAAGATGTGCGCCCTTCAGTATGGTAGGCAGGCA
>JAKPNM010000036.1 GCA_029548395.1 Bacillota bacterium | reverse complement strand
GGCCCTGAAAGGTATCGGAATTAAAGAATTCCAGGCGGTAGAGGCTGCCGGACGCGCCCGTGTAGGGCGCCGTTTTCTTGTGGACCACGCTGACCAGGCGGCCCTTGCGCAGGCGAAGGGACATAGAGACCTCCTAAGGGGGACGGCGTCGCTTTGACCTTCGCTTTGTTTCCGGCGCGCAAGCTTGCCGGAGGCCTCCGCTGCGGTAAAGCTCCTTTTCGCTTGAAAGCAGGCTTTCAAGCGGCGGGGACGGGGGACGGGGGGACGAAGGACGGGGACGGCGCAAAGGGCGATGCCCTTTGCAATCCCTGAATCCCGAAGGAAGGGACGGGAGCGGTGGAAGGAATGGCGGGTGGGGCACGCGCGGGATCCCTGGAGATCTCCACGCGGCAGATCGATCCCTGGAGATCTCCACGCGGCAGATCGATCCATGGAGATCTCCACGCGGCAGATCCCTGGAGGTCAGGTATCTGACGCCGGAGGCCAGGCGAGGGCCCTGGCGTTTCTGAAGGGCCGGAGCTGAATCTTGATGATGTCGGGCATGGATTCAAACCAGGTGACCACATCGCCTTCAGCGCGCTTGGTCTCGCCCTCGGCGCCGCGCCTGTTGTAGAGCACGAGGGCCAGCATGCCGCGGGCCTGGTGCATGGCGGGGACATCGGGCAGCAGGTCCGCGCCCGGCAGGGTCAGATACCCGGCAATCAGGGCGTCCGCCTGGGCGATGAAGGCGTTCGCGGTATCCTGGCTTGGGGGATCAGGATCGGCCAGCAGGTTGAAAAACACGTCAGAAGCGGACATAAGGACCTCCTTGGGAAGGGAGCGGGGGATATCAGCGGCGGGAATGGCCCTCATTGGGCCTGGGAGGGGCCTACGCGCGGCCCGAGGGGGGGAGGGGTGTTACTTTCCCACCCCCGGGGGGCCGCGGCCGGCAAACGCGCTTTAAATGGCAAATACGACAAGCGGGGGAAACCTGACAATAACCAACTGAGACAACATCACGCAGCAGGAGGATCACTGCATTGACCCGGGGAGCTGCCAAAAAAGCGCGGTGACGGAGGTGGAAGGGGACCGGGGACGAGGGACGGGGAACGGAGGACCCCGGAAACTTTCTTGAAAGAAAGTTTCCAGACCTTCAAAGAACTTTAACAGGGGAGGACAGGGATGGCGTCCCGGCGGCGATCAAAGTGGAATGGATTCTGACGCTATGCCTTCTTGTTGAGGGCGACATCCGCCTTCTTGTACGGCTTGTTGGCGCTGTCCACGAGGAAGAAATGCGCGTAGGTATTGGAGCCGCCGGCGACCTCGGTGGTGGAATCGACCCAGTTGGAGGTGCCGGTGAGGGCGGTGCCCCAGGTGGCGGAGGAGGAGGCGGTGGTGTCGAGCTTGTAGACCCACTTGAAGTTTAAAGCGGCCGGGGCAAGGAAACGCTCCGGGATGACCAGGAAGGAGCCGCCCTGGGTGTTGCCTTCCGCGGTGTGGATCTCGCCCTTGGAGGCGTCCCCCGCGGACAGGGTCTGGATGCCGAAGAAGATGGAGGCGGCGATGACCTTGCTGTCATCGTACAAATAGGCCGCGCAATGCTTGGAGGCATAGATGTTGTCGCGCATGTACTTGGCCTCGCGCTGGACCTCCAGGAAGGTGCCCTGCTTGTTGACCAGGCGCAGCGCGCCGGGCTTGACGATGAAATGGCGCTTCTCGTTGAGGGAACCGACGGTTTTGATCTTGTTGGACACAACGATCTGGCAGCCCCAGATCTCGCCGACGACGCCGGAAAAGATCATGCGCTGGCCGAGGTCGCTCGCGCGGATATAGTTGAGGTCCTTGCGCAGGTTGGCGAAGGCGGCCGGGTCCACCAGCAGGATGGCCGGCTCTTCCAGCTCCTCGCCGAAGAGGGTGAGGGCGGTGGCGATGTTGTCCGCGGTGATGCTGGTCACGGGCGCGATGCGATGCAGGGGCAGGTCGTTGAGGGCGGTGAAGAGGGCCTCATCCACGGCGTGGTCAATGGAATGCGCCAGCTGGGTGGCGGCCTCGCCGATGGGATCGCCATAGCCGGACAGCCTGGCCTCGTCCGTGATCTGCACGGCCTTGGCGTACTTTTTGACGGTGGCTGGGACGGCGAAGGAAGTGAGGGCGGTGGGGGTGATCTCCCCGTTTTCCGCGATCTCATCGGCCTTGCCGATGTAGCGGAAGGCGGGGAACTTGAGGGTATCGCCGGGCTGGCCGACGAGGGTGTTGTCCTGGACGGTCAGGGGCAAGAGGGTGACGCGGTCGCCCAGCTTGGTTTCAACCAGGTCAGCGATGACCTCGGGGACGATGAGGTCAGTGGTGAGGGTTGCAGGCATGGCGGTTTACTCCTTTGCGATAGTGATAAGGGGGGACGGCGCAAAGGGCTGCGCCCTTTGCAATCCCTGAATCCCGAAGGGAGGAACGGAAGCGGTGGAAGGTATGTCGGGTGAGACTTACTGCTGCGCCTTCAGCGCGGCGGATTCCTGCTCGATCATGCGCTGATAGGCAACGGGGTCCTCGCGAAAGAGCCTGCTGCGCTCCAGGTAGGTGGCGAACTGCGGGGCCGGCGGCTGGACGGCCTGCGGGACGGGCGCCGGGGCGGCGGCCTGCGGCGCGCGGGAGGCCAGGGCCGCGACCTGGAGGGAGTTTTGCAGGGCTTCATCCGAGGAATAGTCGATATGGGCCAGGATGGCCGGGTCCAGGCCCAGGGCCATGACGTGCTCGCGGGCCTTGAAGCGGCGCTCGCGGGCGTCCAGCTCGGCCTCGCGTGCCGCCAGGGCCTGCAGCCGGGCTTCCAGGGACAGCGGCTCGGGCGCGGGAGGCGCAGCCGGATCGGGAGCAGCAGGCGCAGCGGCCGGCGCGGGATCAGGGACAGGGACAGGGTCAGCAGCGGAAGGGGCGGGGGTGATGGGGTCGGTCATGTTTGGCGATAGTGGCTGTGGGGTTTGCCCGGTTTCGGGCGGGTGATCCTGTCTGGCAGTGTCCATAGGTTCTCCTTTCTGTTTCCAGCCGCGATGCGCGGCGCGTATCGATTTCGGGCGCGCCGGAGCGGACGCCTGAGCGCTCATGGCGGGCTGAAGTCCGGCGGCTTAAACTGAAGCCTGCTCTTCCCCCACTGCCTTCCCGGGCAGGTCCGGCGCGGGCAGCAGGGGCGAGTTGAAGGCCAGGGTTTCCCTGGGCAGCACCTCCCGCAGCGCGGACAGCGTCTGGGCGCGCTCCAGCTCGTTGAGCGGCAGCCGGCGCGAGAGGGTAAATATCAGCCTGTCGGCGTCCAGCGCGATGCCCCTGCGGGCTTTGAGCCATCCGCAGAAAGCGCGGGCGCGCTCGCGCAGGCCGGTAATGAAGAAGCGCTCCTTCACCCTGATGCGGTTGTCAAAATTGAACAGCTTGTATTTGATCGCGATGCCCGAGGCATTGCCGGCAAAGCGCTCGTCGGAGAAGTCCGGCGTCAGCGAGAACTTGTGGATATCCTCCGCCAGCGCGGCGCGCAGCACCTCAATGTCCCGCTCCTGCGGGGTCTTGACCAGCCACTCCGCCCGCGCGTGCTCATCCGGCAGGGCTAGGGTCTTCTCCTGCCGCAGGCGCTCCAGCGCGGATAGGCTGTCCCCGGGCTCAGCTGTCACGCCCATCACCCCGGTCAGCACCAGCAGCGCGTCGGAAAACTGCGCACGGTCGTTCATGCGGTCGGCCTGCAGGAGGTCATAGGCGTCCACCAGCGCCAGCACATCCTCAAAGTCACCATGGACATCCCTGCCGTTGAGGTACTCGGCCATGGGCAGCGTGCCGAAGGGATGAAGGCTCTTCTCCGGCGCGCCGCCGGGGTGCGGCCAGGTCAGGATGTCCCGCGCGGTGTACACCGTAAACCTCCTGTCCGGGTTCAGGTACACGCCGAACAGGGCCTCGTGCGCCACGGTGTCGTCATACACCACAAAGGCGCTGCGCGGGTCCGGCGCGCAGGCGCAGGGCTGCCCGGCGGCGTTCTCATAGCACAGCGAGACAGCGCGGCCAAAGACGGCCTGCTGCAGGGCCAGCTCCATGTCGATGCTGTCGGCGCCGGCATGGTTCAACAGATCCCGCAGGCTGGCCGCCGCCGGCTCCGGCCCTTCCAGCCGCACCGGCTCGCCCAGCAGGTAGGCGGCGGATACCTGCGCGATGTAGCGCGGCCAGGCATGGCTGATCCTCACATTGGGCAGCCCGGGCAGCCGGGTGCGCGCCAGGATGTCATGGCGCCCTTCGTAATAGCGCGCCAGGCGGGCAAGCCGGGGCAGCCCGGCCTCAAACTCCCGCACGCAGCGCCTGACGGCCTCCCAGGAAGGGACGCCCCGGTCCAGTGTGTTTGCCTTGATGGTGATCATGCCGGCCTCCTTTAACGGGAACGTTTGTTCCTCTCGCTGGCAGACTACCACAGCCTGAGGCTGACATGCACTGACATTCACTGACATTTTTTTGATCCTTAAAAACCCTGATATCTCCTGTCTTTCCCGTTCGCCTCGCCTGCGCAGTAACCCCCGGGCGCATACACATGGCGCCGGGTCAGCCTTGAAACCGCCGGCGCCGCATGGGCTTTGAACGATATTCAGTTTTTCCCGTTTTTAATTTTTTTGATGGCGTGCTTTGTTTGACAGCCTCCGGGCCAAACCCTACAATGTTCCTGACACAATTTTTTACAGCCCGGAGGCAGCCATGGTCCCATCCGCCCACCCCCAAGCCCTGATCCTGGTCACCGCCTTTGAGCCTTTCGGCGGGCAGGCTGTCAACCCCGCGCAGGAGGCGCTTCGCGCCCTGCCGGACCGGCTGGGCGCCCGGCTGCTGATTAAGCTGCTGCTGCCCACAGCCTTTGCCGCTTCGGGAAGGCGGCTTGTCGAGGCGCTCAGGGAACACGCGCCAAAAGACCTGGTCATGCTGTGCCAGGCCGGGGGCGCCGCCGGGCTGCGCTTTGAAAGGCTGGGGCGCAACCTGGACAATGCCCGCATCCCCGACAACGCCGGCGACCAGCCGCGCAATCAGCCCATCGTCCCGGGCGGGCCGGACACCTGTCCCGCCACCCTGCCCCTGAACGCCATGTACGCCGCCGTGCAGGCGCTGGGCCTGCCCTGTGAATGGAGCGACGACGCCGGCAGCTTTGTGTGCAACCACGCACTCTACACCGCGCTGCATTATATCGCGCAGCGCCGCCTGCCCACGCGCGCAGGCTTCCTTCACCTGCCCTGGCTGCCCGGACAGGCCGCGCAAACCGACCCGCCCGCGCCTTCGATAGCCCTGGACAAGCAGCTGCAGGCTGTCCTGGCCGCGCTGGGCGCACTGGGATGAGGCAACTGGATATGCTTTTGAAACTACTCGTTTTCCATTCGCCGTGAATCCTTGCGCCTGCCGGAGCGTTCTTGCCCCGGGAATGATCTGATTTTCTGCTTCTGACAGGAGGTGTCCCCTTGCCGCTGCTTGTCCTGGGCCTCTTGCTTCTGGCCGTGCCCCTGGCTTATTGCCTGTGGGATCACATTGCAAAAAAGCGCCTGCAGCGCCGGCTGCAGGCCGCCTGGGGCAAGCCGGAGGCCTTGCGCCGCATGGACGCGGACGAGCTGGCGGACGCCGCCCACTACTGCCGGGCGCTCCATGCGCACGAGCCGCCCCTCGCGGCGGTGGACGACACCACCTGGAATGACCTGGACATGGACAGCGTCTTCCTCAGCCTGGACGCCTCCGCCTCGGCGGTAGGCAGCGAGATACTCTACGCCATCCTGCGCGAGCAGGGCGCTGAGGAGCATACGCTAAAAACGCGCACCCGCCTGGCGGAAGCCTTTGCGCAGCGGCAGGACCTGCGCCTGGATGCACAGACCGCCCTGTATGGCATCGGCCGGCATGCCTTCCACGGCGCCTGGCGGTACCTGTTTGAATCAAGCTTCCGGATGCCGCCCCACGCCTGGGCTTACCGTATCCTGGCTGTCCTGCCGATGCTGTTCGCCCTGCTCGGCCTGGCGCACCCGGCCTTTTTGCTGGCCATGGCCGCCTCTTTCGTCCTCAACACCTTTGTCCATTACCGTTCCCAGGCCATCTGGCAAAAAGAAGCCGCCGCCATCCGCCACCTGGGCGCGGTCATCCGCAGCGCGGGCAAGCTGAGCAAGCTGCGCCACCCGGATTATTCAACATACAGTTCCGATCTCCTCCGCCACGCTGCGCAGCTGCGCGCCCTGCGCTTCTGGCTGCCGCTGTTCGGCATGGAAACCTTCGGCGACATGGCGGTTGTGCTGGAATACATCAAAATCTTCCTGATGCTGGACATGCTCAGCCTGGTGTCCATCGTGCGCGTCATCAAGCGCCATCCCCAGTCCGTCCGCGCGCTGTATACCCTGGTGGGCGAGACCGACGCCTGCCTGTCCCTTGCCCAGATCCTCTTGCGCGCGCCCGTCCTGTGCAAGGCCCGGTTTCATCAACAGGCCGGCGTGGAAGCCGCCGGCCTCACCCACCCCCTGATCCCCGACGCGGTCCCCAATGACCTCAGCTGGCAGCAGAACCTGCTGATCTCCGGCTCCAACGCCTCGGGCAAATCCACCTTCATCAAAGCCGTCGCCGTCAACCTTATCCTGGCGCAAAGCCTGGGCCTGTGCTTTGCGCAAAGCTTCGCCCTGCGCCGCGGCCGGGTCATGAGCGCCATGGCCGTGCGCGACAACCTGCTGGCCGGGGAGAGCTATTTTATCGTGGAGATCAAGTCCTTGAAGCGTATCCTGGACGCCATGGACAGCGGCGCCGTGTACTGCTTCATTGACGAGATCCTGCGCGGCACCAACACCGTCGAGCGCATCGCGGCTTCCTCCGCCGTGCTGGAAAGCCTTTCCGGGCGCGACAGCCTGTGCATGGCCGCCACGCACGACATTGAACTGACCCGCCTGCTGGCGGACAGCTATGAAAACCGCCACTTCGCCGAGACCGTGGACGGAAGCGGCCTGCGCTTTGACTACAAGATCAAGCCCGGGCCCACCCGGACGCGCAACGCCATCCGCCTGCTGGCGCAAATGGGCTACCCCCCGCAGGTCATCCAGGCCGCGCGCCGGCGGGCCGAGGCCTTCGAAAGGACCGGCGCCTGGCAGTAAACCGGCCATCCCGTCAAAAACGAAATGGAATTGACAAAACACAGCGGAGGAAACGATGTCTCATCAGAAGAAACTCAATCCGGCAAAACACAAAACCTGTATTGCAGCGGCAATCTGCGTCCTTTTCATCCTCATCGTTTATTTTGCAGTATCCGCAGGTTTCAGCAAGCAGGGCGTGAGCAGGCAAGTGCCGCCCGGCTTCATCAGCAAAGAGGAGCATTTTGATTCCAAGGGCTTTCAGGATTATACGGACTATTGCAAGTATCAATACGCGTCCATGGAGCCTTTTCTGCGGGACGAGCGTTACCATGAAATTTCCTCTGATGAGGAGATCGCCAATGTTGCCGGATATTTTGAGGATTTCAGGGCCTGGATGCAGGCAGGCGACCGTCTCCATGAGTACGACTTTGACACGGCCTGCATCAATCAGGGCGATTATGTGCTGATCCTGACAAAGGAAGGACAGGCGATCGGTACTTCCGCATATGGAAAGTACGACCATTATTCGGTCTGTTTCTTTGATACGGAATCATTGATTCTCTACTATATTCACAATAACATCTGACACTGCGGCGACCCTGAGCTGCTCCTGAAAATTTACACATGAAATTTTTGAAAGAACACATTATAATCATGATGTAGCAGAAGCTACCACGAGGGGCTTTCAGCCGATATTTCGACGGCAGCCGGAATATCATCTTTTGATAAGTTGCTCGATACACCTCTCTGCATGATAGGCCGCATCTTTCTGCCGTAATGTATGGTGCCGAAAGGAGGTGTGATCGTGAAACGTGTTCAGTCCGCCTGTATCCTTCAAACCCTGGTGTTTGCTCAGAAGCCCGAATGGGGGTTCAGTAAGGAGCGTGAGCGTGAAATCAACCGCGAAGAATTCGCGCATTACAAGGCCACTCTCGAAAAGAATAAGATCAGACATCAGATCGATGATGTAGCCGAGCAGGAAGACGGTTCTCTCCTTGTCCGCGTCCGAAAGCAATACAACGACAAAACCGATATTTCCGAATACTTCAAGTAAGACCAAGGGCCGCCCGTTCGGATTGTTCGGGCGGCCTTTGGCTTGAACTCCGGGAGGTCTTGATCATGACTGCTGTGGATGAAATAAAAAACAAAATTCAAAGGCTTTTCCACACTGATCCAATAATCCACATAGATGTTTCCATGAACCGTCCAAAAATTAGAATTGCCAATCAGGAAGCAAGGATTAAAGGGGTCTATTCCAATGTGTTTCAAATAGAAGCACAAGGAAAGTGCTACACACTGCAATACACGGATATCCTGATAAAAAACATCACGATCGCCGAGATTTAAAACTACTTTTTAAAGAAGGCCACCGCCACGGCGCCGGGGCCCGCGTGGGTCCCGATGACCGGGCCGATGGTGGCGTAGCGGACCTGGTCCAGCCTGTTTTCCCACAGGGGCTTGCTGTCCTCAATGTATTTGAGCAGCAGCGCGTCGGACAGGCCCGTGTAGCCCAGCAGCGCGGGTTTGGCAAAATCAACGCCGCCCGCTTTATCGATCTCCTGCACCAGCAGGTTGTTGCCGCGCTTGGAGCCCATCGCCTTCCCGAGCAGGTGGATTTCGCCGTCGATGACCGAAATCACAGGCTTGATATTGAGCATGGAGCCCGCGAAAGCGACGGTCTTTGAGAGGCGTCCGCCTTTTTTGAGGTATTCCAGGGTGTCCACCAGGGCCACGATGACGATCTTCTTCTTGTCTTCCTCGATCTTCGCCGCGACCGTTTCGGCATCCAGCCCCTGGTCCATGTACCTGAAGGCGAGCTCGGTCAGGATGCCGGAGCCGACGGCAACGGTCGCGCTGTCCACCACATAGACATGTTCATACTCCTGAGCGGCCATGACGGCGCTTTGATAGGTGCCGGACAGCCTGGAGGACAGGGTGATGACGATGCAGGCTTCCCGGGCCTTCTGGGCCTGCCTGAACTGGTCGGCAAAAGCTGTCGGCGTCGCCTGGCTGGTGGTGGGAAGCACATCGGTTTCGACCAGCTTCCGGTAAAAGGTCTTATGATCAATGGTCACGCCGTCGATGTATTCCTCATCGCCAAAGTGCACGGTCAGGGGAACCACCTTGACCCGCTTCCTGTATTCCGGCATCAGGTCCACGGTTGAGTCGACGATCATCCTGATGTTCATTGCTGTCTCTCCTTTTATTACCTTAGAAATAGATGCAAAAGCTTTTCGTATAGCTTGCTCCGATAGGGTTGATACCGCATGGGCAGGTCCAGCCAGGTCTTTTTGTCAAGGATGGACTTGTAATGGGAAAAGGCGTCAAACCCGTCCTTGCCGTGGTAGGAGCCTATGCCGCTCTCCCCCACGCCGCCGAAGCCCATTTCGCTGGTGGCAAGGTGGATGACCACATCGTTGATGCAGCCGCCCCCGTAAGTCAATTCGCCCGTCACCCGCCTGACGCGCTCCCTGTCGCTGGAAAACAGGTACAGCGCGAGCGGCTTGTCCCGGTCCTTGAGGCCGGAAACCACCGCGTCAAAGCTGTCAAAGGTCAATATGGGCATGATGGGGCCGAAGATCTCCTCGCCCATGACCGCGTCGTCCCAGGTGACCCCGTCCATCACGGTGGGCGCGATTTGCAGGGCGGCTTCGTTCGCCTCCCCGCCGACCACCACCTTGTCAGGGTCGATCAGGCCGCGGAGGCGGTCAAAATGCTTCCGGTTGACGATCCTGCCGTAATCCCTGTTCTCAAGCGGCTTTTCCCCGTATTGTTCCCGGATCTGCCGCGCGACCTCGGACACGAACCGGTCCTTCACGGAGGCCTCGCAGAGGATATAGTCGGGCGCGACGCAGGTCTGGCCGCAGTTTAAATACTTGCCGAACACGATCCTCCTGGCGGCCAGCCCGAGGTTGGCGCTGGCGTCCACGATGCAGGGGCTTTTCCCGCCAAGCTCCAGCACCGCGGGGGTCAGATGCTCCGCCGCGCGGCGCAGGACCTCCCTGCCCACCGCCTGGCTGCCGGTGAAGAAGATGAAATCAAACTTCTGATCCAGCAGCGCCGTGTTCTCCGCCCGCCCGCCGGTGATCACCGCCACATATTCGGGATCAAAGCATTCCGCGATGATCCTCTGCACCGCCGCGCCGGTCGCCGGCGAATAGGCGCTGGGCTTGACGATCGCCGTGTTTCCGGCGGCAATGGCGTTGGCGAGCGGGGTGATCGTCAGCAGAAAGGGATAGTTCCACGGGCTCATGATCAGCGTGTTGCCGTAGGGCACGGCCTGCTGAAAGCTGCGCGAATGGAACTGGCTCAGGGGCGTGCGCACGGCCTTTCTCCGGGCAAAGCGCCGGGTGTGCCGGAGCATATAGGAAATCTCGCTGAGCACAAGGCCGGCTTCGCTCATGAAGCCTTCGAACGCGCTTTTGCCAAGGTCCTGGTTGAGCGCTTCGAGGACCTCTTTCTCGTGCTGCCTGACAGCCGCGTACAGCTTTCTCAGCTGCGAGAGGCGGAAATCCACCGGCAGCGTCGCGCCGGTCTTGAAGTATCGCCTTTGCGCCTCCAGCAGCCCTTGTATCTCCCGGGTCTTCATCTGTCCTGCCTCCAATCCGCGAAGCGGTGGTAAAAAGTCTCAAGCTCCCTTCGGGTCATGAGCTTGGGCACGGGGTAGAGCGGGTTGGCTTCCTTCTCGGCGCGCCCGGCCAGCATGGGAATGTCCTCCTGTTGAATGCCGGGCAGCCTGTCCGGGATGTTCATCTCCGCGTTCAGCTCCCGGATCGCCCTGATCATTTTCAACGCGCCCGCCTCGTTGGTATCCTCCTGCGCGCACACGCCCGCCACCAGCCCCAGCCGCCTGAGCTTCTTATGGGCGCTTTTGCCGTAGGCTTCCAGCACATAGGGCATGATCACGGCGTTGGCCAAGCCGTGCGGGGTGCCGTAGCGGCCGCCCAGCGTATGGGCGATGGCATGGATATAGCCCACATAGGATTTGGAAAAGGCAATCCCCGCCTTGTAGGCGGCGTGCAGCATGTTCTCCCTGGCCGGGTGGTTGTTCCCCTCGGCATAGGCTGTGCGCACGTTTTCAAACACCAGCCCGGCCGCTTCCAGGGCCAGGCGCCTGGTCTCCTTTGTGGTGGACCTGCCGATATAGGCCTCCACCGCATGGGTGAGGGCGTCCATGCCGGTGGTGGCGGTGAGCTGCGACGGCAGGGTATAGGTCAGCGACGCGTCCAGCACGGCATAGCGGGGAATCAGCGGAAAGCTCATCAGCACATGCTTTTGGCGGGTCCGGCTGTCGGTGATCACCGCCGCCAGCGTGGTTTCGCTGCCTGTTCCCGCCGTGGTGGGAATCGCGATCAGCGCGGGCAGCCTGCGCCTCACGCGCAAAACGCCCGCCATCCTCTGCAGGGGCTTTTTAGGATAGACCGCCCTTGCCCCCACGCCCTTGGCGCAGTCCATGGCTGAGCCGCCGCCGATCGCGATGATGGCGTCGCAATTGTGTTGCAGGTAGCGCCCGAGGGCTTCCTCCACGTTTGACACCGTGGGGTTGGGCTGCGTTTTGTCGTAGACGATATAGGGGATGCCGCTGTCACCCAGCGCTTTCTCAAGCGGGTCAAGCAGGCCGTTTGACACAATGCCCCGGTCGGTCACGATGAGGGCGGACCGCGTCTGCTCCTTTTGGAATACCTTGCCCAGTCCGGCACAGCCGGCGACGATCTCCGGCTCCCGGTAAGGCAGCAGCGGAAGCGCCAGGCGAAAAGCCATTTGAAAAACGCGGCAATAGGCGGCTTTCAGAAAAAACATCCCTATCCCTGCTTCCCTAAATTGTTGGCGATGACGTCCAGACTATCGCTGATGACGGACAGGCTGCGGTAAAACGCAAGGCGTTCCTCCCGGGTCATGCCGGTGCCGACCTCATCCAGGATCCGGTTGATCTTGTCGTCAATCTCCCCGCCCGCCTCGCGCCCCTTTTCGGTCAGGGAAAAGGGGCTCTTGTAGCGCTTGGCCTGCTGCGAGCTGCACACCAGGTAGCCATTTTTCTCCAGGTAATCCAGGGAGCGGGAAACGGCCGCCTTGTCCTCCTCGCAGCGCTCGCATAAATCGGTCGCTGTCAGGCCGTCGGCCCTGTAGAGATGGTACAGGCAGGAGATGTGCGCGCTTTTGAGCTGAAAGGCGGCGATCTCCTGGCTTTTGATCCTGCGGATGTTCCGGCTGATGCGGTTGATCAGCACGGTAAAGGTCTCAAAACGGTCCTGCATCCGGCGCTCCTTCCGACTTGTTGATAAATCAACAGGCCGGATTGTACCACAAGCCCGCGCCGAATGCAAAAGAAACTTTGCCCGCGCCGCGGGGATCCTGAGGCAAGGTCGGGAACATTGATGTTTTCAAGTGTTTTGAGGTTGGAAAAAGCTCTTAAATTCAGGCTTTTCTATGCGCAGCGCTGCTCTGGCACCGGGGTTATATGCGATCTCACGAGCGGCAAACTGGGATTTATCTGCCACTGATTAATTCTACAATCAGTATTATTCCCGTCAAGCACCTCACACATTTCCCACCAGCACATGATTCAGGTGCCATCTGGCGACCTCCGCCAGGCTGAACAGGGCCCGCCGGTCCGTAGGCGCCCCGGAGGCCCGGTAGCGGGGAAAGTATCGGCTCAGGTGCAGCGGGATGTCCGGCCCCACCCCGGCCAGCCACCGGGCCAGGGCGTCGATCTCCTCCGGGCTGTCGTTTTGCCCGGGCACCACCAGGGTGGTGACCTCCACATGGCTGGTCCGGCTGGCGGCCCGGATAAAGGCCTTGACCGTCTCCAGGTCGCCGCCCAGGCGACGGTACCAGTCCTCAGTGAAGCCCTTCAGGTCGATGTTGAAGGCGTCCACTCTGTTCATCGTATCGCCCGCCGCCTCCAGGCAGAAGTTCCCGTTGGTGACCACCACGGTTTTCAGCCCCATATCCCTGAGGATGTCCGCGCAGTCCGCGATATATTCCGGGTTCAGCATCGGCTCGTTGTAGGTGAAGGCCAGGCCGATGTTGCCCCGGGGCGCAAGCTCCAGGGCCAGCCCGCACAATTCCCGGGGGCTGAATTCCCGCCAGGGGCCCTCCTCCGCTCCCGCCCGGGCGATATGGTGGTTCTGGCAGAAGTAACAGTTCATGTTGCAGCCGAAGCTGCCCGCGGACAGGATCAGGCCGCCGGGGTGGAACCTGGCCAGCGGCTTCTTCTCCACCGGGTCAAGGGCCAGGGAGGTCAGCCGGCCATAGCCCAGGGGCCGGGACAGCCCCTCCCGCATCACCCGCGCCCGGCAAAACCCCGTCTGCCCTTCAGACAATTGGCAGCGCCGCGGGCACAGCCCGCACGCGCTCATGTGTGCCGCACCACCTTGAAGCGCTCCAGCGTGTAGGTTTCATTGGGGCCGATGCCCGCCTTGCGCCGGGCGATGTCCACCTGCTCCTCCACCGTGTCGATGCCCTCCAGGTTGGGCAGCAGCAGGCCGCGCCGGTGCCCCCGGCTGACGATGACGCCGTAGGTCTTCACGTCAAGGGCGCCCGTGTCGCTGATGGGCTCCGGAGTCTCCAGCACATCCACCGAGCAGACCAGGTCGGGCAGCTCCTCCATCCGGACCGGCGGGAACCTGGGGTCCCTGAAGGCTGCGCTCACGGCGTTCATGATGATCTCCTCCGCCAGGCTGCCCCGGACGGGGTTGATGGTGCCGATGCACCCACGCAGGCTGCCGTGCTTGTACAGCGTCACAAAGGCGCCGGCCCGCCTGCCGGTCAGCTCCGCCGGCAGGCCCGCGGGCATCCTCATGATGTTGCCGGTCTTCAGGTAATGGGTATAGGACTGCACCGCCAGGCGCACATGGGGATTTTGCATGATCTCCCTCCTTCAATCAACAAAGCGCCGCTTGTCGTCACTGCCTTCGGGCAGGAAGAGGCCCAGGCCGTAGCCTACCCCGGTCACGCCCTCATAGGAGAGCATCTCGGCCTCCACCTGCTGCCCGTCAAAGGCGCCGGCCATGATCAGAAAGCTGCGCTGGCCGCATTCCCCGGCCCGCTCACAGAATGTTTCAGGCATCGCCAGCAGCTCATCAAAGGCCGCCCGGCCCATGATGTCCATGATCTGCTCATCATACGCGGGGCCCTCGGCCCGCAAGCCATAGGGGCCGTCCGCCCGGACATAGTGGGACAGGTCGCCGCTGGCCACCAGGCAGACCCGGCGGGACAGCTTCCGCGCGGCCTCTTTGATCAGCCTGCCCAGGCGGTAGTGCGCCTCAAAGGGCAGGCCGGACAGCCCCATCCGCACAAACCTGCACGGCCAGGGGCTGCCCATGGCCTGCGCCAGAAAATGCAGGGGCACCAGAAAGCCGTGGTCCAGGGCCGGCTGCCGCTCCCCCGCCGTTCCGGCGGCAAGGCCGCTTTCCCGGGCAAGCCCGGCAACCTCACTGACCAGCTCACTGTCATAGGCCACCTCATACCGCGCGCCGAGCGCGCCAAAGCGAGCGAAATCGCCCCTGGCCCTCCCGCCGGGGGAGATGTGGAAATAATCCTGATACATCACGCTGTGGGGGGTGGTGATGACCACGGTCTCAGGCCGCCAGCCCGCGACCGCGCGCGCGGCCTTTTCATAGGCCCTGGCGGTCCGGGCGATCTGCTTTTCGCCGCCCCTGCCCACCGCCGGCACGATCAGCGGGGGGTGGGGCACCATGGCAGCCCCGATGATTGCCATACGCTCCCCTCCTTGATCTGTTGTTTTGATTCATTATAACACAAAAACGCGGGCGCCCCTACAGGCGCCCGCGCTATCAACAGGTCAATTCATTGATCTCCCTGATCCTGTGGTGATTGGGTTCCCGTTCATGACTTCGCCGGCCGAGTCTCCCCGGAAGCGCAGATGCTGACGAGGAACGTCTGGCATTTTATCCCTCCATCGCCCGGCGCAGGCGCCTGGCCCCTTCCTTCAGGCCCAGGTCCGACGTGAACAGGCTGGAGCTGCCCGCCACAAAGGTGTCTGCGCCGGCACTGGCCATCAGGGGTACATTGTCAAAGCTGCAGTTGCCGTCCACCGCCAGCCGGGTCGCGGCGAAGCCGCGCTCATTGAGAAGCGCTCGCGCGCGGGCGATCTTGTCCAGGCTCTGGGGTACCAGCTTCTGCCCGGCAAAGCCCGGGTTGACCATCATGAGCATCAGATGGTCAAAATCCGGGTATAGCTCCTCGGCCATGCACAGCGGCGTACCCGGATTGAGCGCCAGGCCGGGCACGCAGCACATGCCGCGCACGGCGGCAAGCGCGCGGTGAACGTGGCGGGTGCTCTCCAGGGAAATGGTCAGGATGTCCCCGGGACGCAGCTTCAATCGCGGCAGCATGGCGAGCGGCTCCTCCACCATCAGGTGGACATCCAGCGGCAGGCGGGTTTCCCGCGCCACCGCGTTGACAAGATCGGGGAACATCATCCAGTTGGGCACAAAATGGCCGTCCATGACATCGCAGTGCAGCCAGTCAGCGCCGGCGTCCTCAAGCGCCCTGATGCTGCCTCTGAGGTCCAGCAGGTCCGCGCACATCAGGGAGGCTGAAATCATCTTTTTCATGCGTTTACTTCGCGCCGCCAAGGCGGTTGAAGGCGTACAGGCCCGCGCCGGCCACGCCGGCGCGCTGGGCGTCCGTGGCGCGGAACCAGCGGATCTTCTCCCCGGTGTCCCGGCCGCGCAGGCGGCCGCTCACCTTGGCCCTGAGCATCTCAAAGGGGAAGTCGGGCATGGCCACGATGCCGCCGCCCATCAGCACGGTGTCCGGATCCAGAATGATCATTTCCGTCGCCATCACCTGGGCCAGCAGGTCAAGGTATTCCTGCACCGGGGCTTCGTTCACATGCAGCGTGAACAGCAGGTCCGGGTCCTCGCCCGGGTAGTGGCGGTTGCGCAGGCTGACCATGCCATGCCCCGCGCAGTACAGCTCCGCGCAGCCGCGGTTGCCGCAGCCGCACAGGCCGTCCTTGCCGTACACCGGGATGTGGCCCAATTCGGCCGCGATGCCCTGCGCGCCCACATGCACCTTGCCGTCCAGCACGATCAGGTTGCCCAGGCCGGTGCCGATGAAAAAGCACAGCGTCACCTCGCTTTGGGGCATGTTCAGCTCCTGCGCGGCCTGGAAGTACAGCATGACCACATCGTTGTCGATGAACACCGGGGTCTTGAAGCGCTCTTCCAGCACATCAGCCACCGGCGCGCCGTCCAGCTCGGGGATGGTGGGCACGTTGACCAGCGTCCTGCAGGTCTTGTCCACCGCGCCCGGGAAGCCCATGGAGATGGCCAGCACGCCGCCGGGCGCCTCCTGCTTCAGGTAGTCCTCCATCAGGTCCCCCAGCCGCTCCAGCGGCCTGTCCTGGTTCCATTCGCTGCTGCGCAGCCGGCGGAAGCCCTCGATGGCCCCCCCGCGGCCGACCAGCCCCAGGCGGGTATTGGTCCCGCCGATGTCCAGCGCCAGCACCTTGTCCTTTGTCATCTGCCTGTCCTCCGGATGATGATTTTTCTGCTCACAGTATAACAGATTTCACAAGCATTCTATACTGATTGCTGAATTAGCAGTGACAGTGGTTCCTTAATCACCGCATAGTAAAGAATGAAACTGACCATTTGCCATTTGAAGGAGCTGTTGCCCATATCTGCCCCCGCAAAGCCAAGGCTTCTTACATTCGTTTCATGTTTTGATATGGCATCGATTAGAATGTCTGCAATCTCAGCCCTCAATGCTGCAGTTTTAGTTATGTATCATGTATTACTGTTTGCCGCCCTGTGCCTTCAAAAAGTCCTCCGTCTGCGCCCGCGTGGGCATCGCGCCCTGGGCGCCCGCCGCCGTGGTGGACAGCGCCCCCACCGCGTTGGCGTAGGGCACCGCCTCCGGCAGGGTCCTGCCCTGCGCCAGCGCCGCCGCCAGTCCGGCGTTGAAGCTGTCCCCGGCGGCGGTGGTGTCCACCGCCTTGACGGCAAAGCCCGGGAAAAGCCGCTCCATCTCCTGATTGACCAGGTAGGCGCCCTGCCGCCCGGCCTTAATGACCACGTTCTTGACGCCTCTTTTCAGCAGCTGCCGCCCGGCCGCCAGCATCTGCTCCGGCGTGCCGGCGGGCAGGCCGGTCAGCAGGGCCAGCTCCACCTCGTTGGGCGTCACCACATCGCACTGCCCCAGCAGGCCTTCGGGCAGCGCCACGGCGGGCGCCGGGTCCAGGATGACAGTCTTGCCAGCCCGGCGCAGCCTGTCAATGGCGTACCGCACAGTATCCATCGGGATCTCCAACTGCAGCAGGAAGATGTCGCAGCGCGTCAGCCGCTCCCAGTGCCGGTCCACCTGCGCGCGGTCCACGAAGCTGTTGGCGCCGGGGATATAGACGATGCGATTGTCGCCAGTTGAGGTGTCCACCTCGATCACCGCGGTGCCGGTGTTGATGCCCGCGTGTGTCTCAACGCAGTCCGATATGATGCCGTTGTCGCGGAAGACCTGGCGGTACAGCTGGCTGTTGGCGTCATCTCCCAGCTTGCCCAGCATGACCACACCGCTGGTCAGCCGCGCGGCCGCGACCGCCTGGTTGCCGCCTTTCCCGCCGGGATAGACGTGGAAGTCCAGGCCCTGCAGCGTCTCCCCGGGCAGCAGAAAGCGCGGCACGCGGGAGACCAGGTCCACATTCATGCTGCCGATGATCGCGATGCTTTTGCTCATTTGAACAACTCCTTAGATGAATAGCCCTCCCATGGGATAGCAGAAGTACAGCAGCCGCCCAGCGACAAAGCCATGCCCGCTTTCCCGGGCAACGGTCAGGGCGCCGGACTGCCGGTCCAGGTGATATGCCCGGCCCCCGCCAGAAAGAACGACCGCGTCCTCCCGCCATTTGATGCATATGGCCCTTTCTATTGAACGTTTATCCCGCAGGCTGCATAAAAAACCGCTCCCCGCACTGCCTTTGTCCCTCGCCCGCGCTACCAAGCGCAGTATACCGCTCGCATGGGCGCAGTGTCAACGCAGGCAGGCAAAACGCCCTTCCGGACAGCGGCCGGCAGGCCGCGGCAGCGAAGGCCCGCGCCCCGTTTGAACCATACCGCTTTCATGTATACTGGCCTGTAAAAAGCCTGACCGGCAGCGCCAGCCGGCCTATGAGCTGGGCATCGCCGCGGTCAAAATACGCTCCAAACGCATCAACAAGGAGCCGCTGGAGGAGAAAAACATCTGCTTCAAACCCGTGCTGATCAAGCGCGACACGGTGGCGCCCCGCCGCCGCTGAGGCGCGGGCTGATCTCTCTAAGGCTAAAATACGCCGCTGTTTCCCTGTTTTTGTGGTTATTCAGACAATTCATTCGATTTTTCCTGCAAACAACATATATTTTGTCGGAATTTTACATTGTTCATACTATTGTTCGTAGCAAAAAGCGGTTTGCCAGAGAGATCATAACGGCGATTATATCGTATTGAAGCTTTACATCAGTATGATCTGCTGACAAGGGACATGCCAATGGCGACGGCGCCGGGGCCCACATGGCAGGCGATGGAACAGGACAGCTCGTGATACGCTACCTGATGCTCCTGAAACGCCTTCTGAACGCGCGCGTTCCAGGCCTGCGCCTCCTGGCTGTCGGTCAGGGTCCCGGCTGTGTACAGAGCTATCTCCTGCGCCGGAATGAAGCCATGATTCTAAACTGAATCGAAACCGGAGACCCTGCGAAACATTATAGCATAATGGGAGATCCGCAGTTTCGCCTCAGTTCATAAACTCATGTTATAATACTTCGTCCCGTGCGGGAACATTGGAGGAGTACAGCATGCTTGAACTGAAGAACATCACGAAGACCTACCCTGCCGCCGGCCAGAAGGTGGAGGCGCTGCGCGGCGTGAGCGTGCAGTTTCGCCGGAATGAGTTTGTGTCCATCCTGGGGCCTTCGGGCTGCGGCAAAACCACGCTGCTCAACATCGTGGGCGGCCTGGACCAGTACACCAGCGGCGACCTGGTCATCCACGGCAAATCCACCAGGGAGTTCAAAGACCGGGACTGGGACGCCTACCGCAACCATTCCATCGGCTTTGTGTTTCAAAGTTACAACCTGATCCCCCATCAGTCGGTGTTGCAGAACGTGGAGCTGGCGCTCACCCTGTCCGGCGTGCCCAAGCGCGAGCGCCGCGCGCGGGCCAGGGAAGCGCTGGAGCGCGTGGGCCTGGGCGATCAGGTGCTCAAAAAGCCTTCGCAGCTCAGCGGCGGGCAGATGCAGCGCGTGGCCATCGCGCGCGCCATTGTCAACAACCCCGACATCATCCTGGCTGATGAGCCCACCGGCGCGCTGGATACAGAGACCGGCACGCAGGTGATGGACGTCCTCAAGGAGATCGCCCGCGACCGGCTGGTCATCGTGGTCACGCACAACGCCACGCTGGCGCAGCGGTACGCCACCCGCATCCTGCGCATGCTGGACGGCCGTCTGGTGGACGATTCCAAACCGCTCTCCGAAGGGGATGTCCGCCGGGAATTGGAGCTGGACCGGCAGCACGCCCGCCCGAAAGGCAAAATAAAGATGCCCTCCATGTCGCTGCGCACCTCCTTTGGCCTTTCGCTGAAAAACCTGTTCACCAAGAAAAGCCGCACGCTGCTGACCAGTTTTGCCGGCTCCATCGGCATCATCGGCATCGCGCTGATTTACGCGGTGTCCAACGGCATGACAGCCTATATTGACGCCGTTCAGGAGGACACGCTGTCCTCCTACCCGCTGACGCTGGAAGCCCAGCACATGGACATGGGCTCCCTGATGCAGAATTTTCTGGACAAGGCCCAGTCGGTCACGCAGCATGAGCAGGACGGCGTGTACCAAAAATCCATGATCTATGAAATGATCAACGCGCTCAGCGCCAATCAGAAAAAGGAAAACGACCTGAAAAAGTTCAAACAGCACCTGGAAATGGCGCGCGCGGACGAGCACAGCGACAGCCCGCTCAAAACGGCGGTCAGCGGCGTGCAGTACACCTACGACACCGAGCTGCTGGTGTATACCAAAAACGTCGACGGCACGATCCTCCGGTCCGACCCGCAGGAATTGATGCAGGATATCCTGAGTGAATACACGCAGGCCGACGTGTCGGCCATGATGGAGTTCCGGGACAGTTTCATGATGGGCAACAGCGCGGCAATGGACAACATGACCGCGCTGTGGCGCGAAATGCTGCCCGGCGCGGACGGTCAGCCGATCAGCCCGCTGTTTGAGAAGCAATATGACCTGCTCTACGGCGCCTGGCCCACCCAATACAATGAAATCATGCTGATTGTGGATAAGGACGGGGAGCTGTCCGACCTGACGCTGTACGCGCTGGGGCTGATCCCCAGGGAGAACATCGACGCCCTGATGCGCGCGGCGCTTCTCCGGGAGCCGTTTGCCTACAAAGCCCGCGGATGGCCCTACAGGGACATCTGCGCGCTGGATTTCAGGGTGATCCTCAACGCGGACTGCTATGTGCAGGACGCCGCCACGGGCCTGTATACCGACCTGCGCGCCACCGACGCCGGGCTGAAGTACCTCTACGATCAGGGGCTGAAGCTGAAAGTGTCCGGCATCCTGAAGCCTTCCGACGACGCCGTCGCCACGATGCTGCACGGCGGCCTCGCCTACACCAGCCTGCTGACCGAGTACCTGGTGGACAAGGGCAATGCCTCCCCCGTGGTGCAGCGTCAGCTGCAAACGCCGGAAACCGACATCCTGACCGGCCTGCCCTTCAAGGGCAGCGGCGTCCTGAGCGACGAAGCCAAGGCCCGGGCCCTGCGCGACCATCTGGCCGGCCTGGATGAGGCCGGCAAGGCCCAGGCCTACCTGACCATCCAGAGCATCCCCCCTGAGGACCTCATCGCGGACAGCGTGCGGCAGCAGCTGGCCGCCATGGCCCGGCCCGACATGGAAAACCTGATGGCCCAGGCGCTCTCCGCCCGGATGGGCATGGACAGGACGGCCGTCGAGGATTATCTGGCGGCGCGCGGCGATGACGAGCTGACCGACATGTTCGCGCAGCTGATGACACAGCAGGCGCAGGCGCAGTACGCCCAGCGCGCCGCCGCGCGCCTGTCCGGCATGAGCGCGCGGCAGCTGGCCATGGCGCTGGACGCCGACGCCGCCAACTACACCGACGCGCAGTGCCTTGCCTATTATGACCATGTGCTGGCCTTCTCGGATTCCACGCTTGAGAAGAACTTGAAAAAGCTGGGGTATATTGACCTGTCCGCCCCGGCCACCATCAACCTCTACGCCGCCACCTTCGCCGACAAGGACCGCATGGAGCAGGCCATCGCCGACTACAACCGGGATGTGGACGACCTGGAGGAGATCGCCTATACCGACTATGTGGGGCTGATGATGCGCTCGGTGACCACCATCATCAGCGCTATCACCTGGGTGCTGATCGCCTTCGTGGCCATCTCCCTGGTCGTGTCCTCCATCATGATCGGCGTCATCACGCTCATCTCGGTGCAGGAGCGCACCCGGGAGATCGGCATCCTGCGCGCGGTGGGCGCCTCCAAGCGCAATGTGTCCAGCATGTTCACCGCCGAAACCGTGCTCATCGGCCTGGCCGCCGGCGCGCTGGGCGTGGGCGTCACCTGGCTGCTATGCATCCCCATCAACGCGCTGCTGCACCGGCTGACCGGCATCGCCAACCTGAGGGCCATCCTGGATGCGCGCGTGGCGCTGATCCTGGTGGGCATCAGCACGCTGCTCACGCTGGTCGCCGGCGTGATCCCCTCGCGCAGCGCTGCCAGAAAGGATCCCGTCCTCGCGCTGCGGGCGGAGTGATTCTACAATCGTCGCGGAATTGCGCGGTATGGGTCAGGCAGCCGCCGGGGGAAGGATGTTTGGGGCAGGTTCAGGCGTGTTTTTGCCGCACGAAGAACATGCGGCGCTTGGGATGCAAACAAGCTTTGCATCAACATTAGCTGAAAATCTCAGGATCCGCAAAGAAAAACCAAAAAAATCCCGCTTGCACTGGAAATTTGCGCAAAAATGCTGTATGTTATATGAGGTCAATATATCGAAACAAAAAGGGGGAACCATCATGGAACTGGGCATTGCGGCCGTCTATGTGATTGCGTTGCTGACCGCCATCATCGCATTCGTCTACGCGGTCTACCTGGCTGTATGGGTCAAGCAGCAGAAGAACGAGAACAAGACCATTGAGCGCATCGCGGGCCTGATCCGCGCCGGCGCCGATACTTTCATGCGCAAGGAATACACCATCCTGGCCGTCTTCGCGGGCGTGCTGGCGGTGCTGATCTTCCTCTTTCTGCCGCAGCCGGTCTGGAAGAACGAGGGTGGGGTTACGGCAAACCTGACCATGGCCCTGTCCTACATCGCCGGCACCATCTTTTCAGCCATCGCCGGCAAGATCGGCATCATGGTGGCCGCCCTGGCCAACGCGCGCTGCGCGGAGGCCGCAACCGAGGGCATCAAGCCTTCCTTCCTCATCGGCTTCCGCGGCGGCGCGGTGATGGGCCTGATGGTGGTGGGCTCCTGCCTGCTGGGCGTGCTGGGCGTGCTGCTGCTGACCGGCGACTCCTCCATGCTGCTGGGCTTCTCCTTTGGCGCCAGCTCCCTGGCCCTGTTCGCCAAGGCGGGCGGCGGCATATTCACCAAGACCGCGGACGTTTCCGCCGACCTGGCCGGCAAGGTGGAGCTGGGCATCCCCGAGGATGATCCCCGCAATCCCGCCGTCATCGCCGACAATGTAGGCGACAACGTGGGAGATGTTGCAGGCATGGGCGCTGACCTGTACGAATCGTATGTCGGCTCCATCATCGCCACGTCGGCCCTGGGCGCCTCCATGGGCCTCGGCGTGAACTGGGCAGTGCTGCCCCTGGTTCTGGCCG
>JAKPNM010000031.1 GCA_029548395.1 Bacillota bacterium | reverse complement strand
TATCCCTTTTTGCTTTCAGCGGACGCCCGGCCCCTGTCAGAGGCGGCGCGGCAGCAAAAAAGCCCCCACAGCCTGGTCTTTGGCAATGAGGGCAGCGGCCTGCCCGCGAAGTTTGAGCGGCTGGGTCAGCCGGTCATGATTGAGCAATCCGCGGCAATCGATTCCTACAACCTGGCCATCGCCGCGGCGATCGGAATGTATGCATTTAAGACAAATTAAGGCGCAGGGGGTCTTTGCCCGGCATGCCCGCCTTGCGCGGGTATTGCTTTGGTGTTGCGGAGATTTTATGGATGATCTGGACATAATGGCTTCTGCCCGGGATGCCCAGGTCCACCAGCGCGCCCATCCGGCCGCCCAGCAGCCGCGCCGCATGACGCCCGTCTTCCAGTTCCCCATGCACCGCGGGCCCTTTCCAGCACAGCGCCTGCCCGCCCGGGCGCACAAAGGGCAAAAGATATTCAGCCAGCACGTTCAGCGGCGCCACCGCGCGCGCTACCGCATAATCAAAGGCTTCCCGGCAGGGGGGCAGGGCCAGCTCCTCCGCCCGCCCGCACAGTATGCGGACGCCGGGCAACTTGAGCGTGTCAATCACGGTCTGCAAAAAGGCGCAGCGCTTTTGCCGGCTGTCCAGCAGGGTGACCCGCAAGTCGGGGCGCGCGATGGCCAGCGGCAGGCCGGGGAAGCCGGCGCCGCTGCCCACATCCACCAGGGAGGCGCTGGGTGAAATTAGGTCCCGGCGCAACACCAGCAGGCTGTCGGCATAATGCCGCAGCGTCATTTCCTCCTCCGGCACCGTGGTCAGATCCATGGCCTTGTTGTGCTGTAGCAGCAGCCGGTGAAAGGCGCTCAGGCGGGCGGACTGCTGCTCGTCCAGTGTCAGTCCCAGGCTGGCCAGCACACTCAGGTCAAGCATGCCGGCGCGCCTCCTTTTCCATCCTGATGTTCAGCAGCGCCAGGATCAATTGCTCCAGGCTGCCCTCCTCAGCAATCTGCCCGCTTTTGACCAGGTATTCCTGGCGGATGCACAGCTGATAGGCTTTTTGAAGCTCCTGCACCTGGTAGGCCTGCGCGGATTGAGCCAGGCGTCGCACGACAAAGGGCGGTACCCCCAGCCCGGACGCGATGTCAGCCTGGGGCAGCCGCTGCTGCGTCATCAGACGCGTCAGCAGCAGCTGGCGGTAATGCCGCTGCAGCAGGGCCAGCAGCATCAGGCGCTGCTCGCCGCCCTTGAGCATCTCATGCATCAGCGGCAGCGCCTGGCCGGCCTGGCCGGCAGCGACCTTGTCAGACAGGTCGAACACCCTGTACTCTATATTCTTTGTGGCAATGGCATCAATGTCCTGCGCTGTGACGGTCTGGCGTCCCTGCGCATAGGCGGCAAGCTTGGCCACCTCCTGTTTGAGGGACATCAGCTCCCTGCCGCAGGCGAAGACAAGCTGTTCGGCGGTGCGCCGTTCGATTCGCAGGCCCTCGGCCTTGAACTCCCGCGCGATCCACTTGATCAGCCGCTCCTGGTCAAGCTGGTCAAAGCTGACAATACTGCCTTTTTCCCTGATTTTTTTATATAGCCTGCGCGCGCCATTGGCCTTGCCGCGCACAAAGAAGACCAGGCAGACGCTGTCCGGCAGGCGGTCCATGTAAGGGGTCAGCTGATCCCCCCGGCGCGCAGGCGCTTCATCCTCGGGCTCTTCCTCACTCTGGCTGTCAGCGCCGGCCTTGGCCTTGCCCAAAAGATGCTGGCTGTCGCGCACAATGACCAGCCGGCGCTCCTCCATGATGGGCAGCGTTTCACACACCGCGATCAGCTCGCTGTCAGGCGGGTTGGTCAGCACGCTTTCATTCATCAGGGCCATGGGCCCTTTGAGCAGACCCCGGCGCAGGGCCTGCAGCGCGCTTTCCTTGCCATACTCCTCTTCGCCCTCAAACAGGTAGAGCTTTTGGAACTTGCCTGTTTTAAGCTGGTCATAGAACTCCTGGTAATCCACTTAATCCCTCCCCGGCAGGTAGGTGGACAGCCGCGGGCTGCCCGCCTGTTCAAAGACCAGTGTGATGGCGCCCGCCTGCCCGGTCAAAAAGACCCTGGCGCCCATCGCTTCCAGGCGCTGCGCTGCCGCCTGATAGCGCTGCGGGCGCAGGCCGGATGCGGTGATCAGAGCGATCTGCGGACAGACCATCCCCAGCGCGGCCGGGCTGTTGTCATCCCGTGACCCGTGATGGGGCACTTTTAACACCTGGGCGCCGGTATAGGCATACGGCGCATAATCGGGATGCAGGTCGCCCGTGGTCAGCAGGCTGGTGCCATTCAATTCCCAGTATATCACCAATGAGCTGCGGTTGGGGTTCATCCCGGGATACAGCCCGTTCTCATAGGGCCACAGCACACGGCCTGTGACGCGGCCCTCCTGAAGCGCCTGGCCCCGGGCCAGGGTGTTCACGGGGATGCCGGCCGCCTGCGCCTGAAGCACCGTTTGCAGGCTTTCATCAGAAATTGCCGTGTCCCGGGCTCCGTCCGGCATCAGGATCTCGCCGATCCTGATGCCGGCTTCCAGCAGCTGCCTGAGCCCGCCCGCATGGTCATTGTGCAGGTGGGTCAGGATCAGCCGGTCAACATCGCGCCCCTCGCTGAGCAGATAGCTGGCCAGGTCGCCGCCGTGTTTGCCCGCGTCGATCACCCAGGTGTACTCCCCGTCCAGCAGCAGCGCGCAGTCGGAATCCCCGGTGCTCAGCTGAACGTATGTGAGCGGCTGGGGCGTTTTGATGACGGGAAGCGCCACCAGCGCCGCGGCCAGCAGACCGGACAAAATCTGTCGCGGCTTCCTGCGCAGGGCGCTGTAGCGAGACAGCAGCCACAGCAGAGCGTAATAGGGGAGAAACCAGGCGGCAGGCAGGGCGCGCAACCGCACTTGCGCAAGCGGCGCACCAGCCGCCAGGGAGACGCCTGTCTGGTAGGCGCCGGAGATCAGACCGGTCGGCAGGGCCAGCCAGCGCGCCAGGGGCAGCCATAGATAGGAGAGAAGCAATCCGGCCGCAAACAGGCCCATGACCAGGCCGATGCCCGCGATGGCCACCGGGCTGATGACAAGCCCGATCAGGGAGACCCGGTGAAAGGCGTTGGCCAGCGGCACCAGCGTCATCAAGCTGGCGGACAGCGTCACAAAATAGGCTTGCAGCGCTTTTTGCGCCGGAGCGGGCAGGCGCTTGAACCAGGCCTTGCCTGCAGCCCGGGACTGAAGGCGGTCGCCCAGCGTAATGATGCCAAAAACAGCCAAAAAGGACAGTTGAAAGCCCAGGTTGAACAGATCCAGCGGTCGGAACAGCAAGATCAGCAGCATGGCGGCGGCCAGGCTGGTCAGCGGGTCCACCCTGCGCCGCAGCGCCTTGCCGGAGAGCAGCAGCATGGTCAGGATGGCGGCGCGGACGATGGAGGCGCTGAAGTCCAGCAGCCGGCAGTAGGCCAGCAGCATTCCGCCCAAGAGGATGGCCAGCGCCCTGGGCGAAGGTGAGAAACGCCGCAGGACCGCCATCACGCCCGCTGCCAGGAAACCGACATGCAGGCCTGACACCGCCAGAATATGGGCGATGCCGGCCGTGCGGAAGTCAGTGGTGATTTCCTCCGCCAGGCTGTCGCGCACGCCCAGCAGCAGGGCCTTGGCCAGCGCGCCGTGCTCAGCGCCGAACAGGGCGTCCAGGCGTTCAGCCAGCGAGGTCCTCACGCGCAGCCAGAAGCTTTGCGGCCGGGTCAGGACGGGATCGGTAAAGACCAATTCCTTCGCCCCGGACAGGCCGGCCGGGATGCCCCGCTGCAACAGGTAGTCCTTAAAATCAAAGCCATAGGGGTTGACGCGGCCTTGAGGATGATACAGCCGCGCGGAAAAGCTCAGCCTCTGCCCGTCCTGGGGCAGCGGCTCATCCGCCTGGGCGTAATAGGTCCAATAGGCCTTGGGCAGGAAAGCTGTCTGCCCGTTTTCATCGGCCAGCTGCACATCGCCCAGCAGGCTTTTGATGCGCAGGCCATCCTCGCTCCAGGCGCTCTGGCCGATGACCCGCGCATGGACCCTGTAATCACCCTCCGCCGGCAAGGGCGGATGAGCTGCCAGACCGCCCAGCAGCGCGCCCATGAAAAGGAAACACAGGATCCCGGAGACAGCGCGCAGGGCCGGCCGGGCGCGCAGCAGCAGGGCAGCGGCTCCCCCCAGCAAAATACCGGCAAGCGCGAGCCAGGGGGTAAACTCAGCGGGCCAGGCGCCCAGCGGGATGCCGGCCGCGTAAGCGGCTGCCAGGCAGACCAGGGGCCGCTGCGCGAAAAAGGCCCGTGGGTTCACAGCCTGTTCCGCCGCTGGCCGAACGGATTGCCGGGGATGAGGTTTTTATTGCCTGGTGCGGTCCGCCGCATTGTTTTCCTCCTTGAGCAGCAGCCTTGCGCTGAGGACAAACAGGCCCGCACACAGCAGCATCATGCCAAAGCCGGGCGCCGCCTCTTTGTGGTTCATGACCAGGATGGAAAAATTGTACATCGCGTGAAAGAGGATGGGCAGCAGCAGGCTGCCGTGCCTGGCCATCAGACGGTGCGCGAACAGCGCGAAAATGATTAGCGTCGGGATGCCGATCAGGTTGAAGTGCATCAGTGCAAACAGCAGGCTGCTGATAAGCGCTGCGGCGCGGCGGTTAAGCCGGGCGCCCAGCAATTCCGGCAGCGCCAGACGGAACATCATTTCCTCGCACACAGCGGTCACGCCGCCGATGGTCAGCGCCGCGACAGCCAGTTCTGTCAGGTTGGCCGGCATGATGACATCTGGCAGGGAAAGCTTCAACCCCAGGCTGGTGAGCAGGATATAAAACAGCGCGCCAATCAGCGAGCCGGCCAGGGTATAGGACACCGCGGACACCATGGTCAGCCCCAGGTAGTAAGGGTCGGCCCTGCCCAGGCGTTCCTTCAGCTGTGCGGCGGTGAATCCGCGCAGCCGCAGAAGCATCAGGGCGGGCAAGCCAAACAGCAGCGCCTCCTGTACCGCGGCGAGCAGGCAGGCAATAACAAAGGAGGGCTGGCTGACCAACAGCCAGTGTGGCAGGAACCACCCGGCGGCGGCGCTGAGGAGGGCGCCGCCCAGCAGGAGAACGCTCCGCCTATTCAAGGGTATACACGCCGCCGATGCGGTCGCGCCAGGCCATGTCCAGACGGATGTCGGTCCCGGGGCGCACCCCGCGCAAGCTCAGCTGCTTGGAGACCGTTTGCAGGGCCAGTTCCGGGGTGTTATTGTCATGGCTCAAATGCCCCAGCACCGCGTGCTGTACGCCGGTTTCCACCAGTTCCAGCAGGGTCCGGGCGCAGTCCAGGTTGCTCAGATGGCCGTTGCCGCCCAGGATGCGCTGCTTGAGGTGTTCAGGATACAGGGCGTTGTGCAGCAGCATGTCCGGGTCGTGGTTGCTCTCCAGCAGGATCAGGTCCGCGCCGCTGAGCCCCCTGAGCACCTTCCTGGGCACCCTGCCCATATCGGTCGCCACCGCGACGCTTCGGCTGCCGGCGTACAGACGGAAAGCCACCGGATCCACCGTGTCATGGGGGATGGGGATGGTTTGGATGCCGATGTCGCCGATATAAAACTCCTCACCGCTGTTGAACACGCGCATCAGACCGGGCGGCACCTGACCTACCAGCCGCCGCATGGCGTCGGTCTGCCAGGCGGCCTGCGTTGCGTAGACCGGGATGCGGTATTTCCGGCTGAGCACGCCCGCCCCGCGGACATGGTCGGCATGCTCATGGCTGATCACAATGGCGCTGATGGTTTCCGGCAGCACCTCAAGCTGGGCCAGGCGCTTGCTGACGCCCTGCCCGGACAGGCCGGCGTCCACCAGTACCCGGGTGTTGCCTGCGGCGATGTAGGTCGCATTTCCGTTGGAGCCACTGTTGAGCGAGCAAAATTCTATCTTCATCAAACTTCCGATCAGTGCATTCTGGCGCCTGCGCGCCATGAGCACATTATAGGCGTCGTTTGCCGCCTTGACAAGCAAGGCGGGGGATGCCCTGGCGCGGGACTCGGCATCCGCTTAAGTTTGTGCTTGATTTTTTATGCCGTCTGCATTACAATCGGCACATAATAAAGTGCGAAAGCACTGAAACGGAGGGGATGTGCATGGCATACAAGATTTCGGATGCTTGCATCAGCTGCGGCTCTTGCGAAGCCGAGTGCCCGACCAACGCGATTTCGGAGGGGGATACCCAGTTCGAAATCGATGCGGATATCTGCATTGAATGTGGTGCTTGCGCTGATGTCTGTCCTGTAGACGCTATCGCCGCGGAGTAAGCAAGGTCCGCCGCGCTGCGAAAGCAGCGCTTTTTTTGTTTCTTTGTTGTATATCAGGAAGGTTGGTCCATGAAACTGATTGTCGCGGAAAAGCCCAGCGTTGCGCGGGACATTGCCCGTGTGCTCAAGTGTTCCCGCAAAGAGGGATGGTTCGAGTCCGAGGCCTACCGGGTCACCTGGGCGCTGGGCCATCTGGTCACCCTGAAGGAACCCGATGAGATCGATGAGCGCTTCAAGAAATGGCGCAGGGAGGATTTGCCTATTCTGCCCGATGAGATCGGCACCAAGGTGATCCCCAAAACCCGCAGCCAGTACGCCATCGTGAAGAAGCTGATGCTGGACCGGCAGACGGAATCCCTGGTGTGCGCGACGGACGCCGGCCGGGAGGGCGAACTGATCTTCCGCCTGATATATGAGCATGCCGGGTGTGCCAAGCCGGTGGAGAGGCTGTGGATCAGCTCCCTGACCGATGCCGCGATCCGCGAGGGCTTTGACGCGCTTGTGCCCTCCGCGCATTATGACGGCCTGTACCGCAGCGCGCTGTGCCGCGCGCAGGCGGACTGGCTGGTCGGCATGAACGCCAGCCGCGCCTTTACCCTGCAATACAATGCGCTGCTGTCCGTGGGGCGCGTCCAGACGCCTACCCTGGCCATCCTGGTGGAGCGCGAGAAGGAGATCCGTGAGTTTGTGCCTGTGGATTTCTATGTGCTCACAGCGGATTTCGGGGATTATCAGGGGCGCTGGTTTGATGAGCACGCGCCCGATGAGCGCACTGCCCACCGCATCATGGACAAGGCGCGCGCCCAGGCCATCCGCAAGCAGGTATCAGGGCAGCCCGCCAGGGTGACCCGGGCGCAGACACAGCCCAAGCGGGAGCTGCCCCCGCAACTGTTTGACCTGACCAGCCTGCAGCGGGAAGCCAATCGCGCGCTGGGTTTTACCGCGGACAAGACGCTCAAGACCGCCCAGGCTCTGTATGAGGGGCGCAAGGCGCTGACCTATCCGCGCACGGACAGCCGCCACCTGCCCCGGGACATGGTGGGCCGCGTTTACAAGGCCATGGAGACCCTGCCGGCGGCCTACGCGCCCTATGTCAGCGGCCTGCCCCGCAAGAACGGCAAGCTGCCTTTTTCGACCCGTGTATACGATGATGCCAAGGTCACGGACCACCACGCCATCATCCCCACCGGCCAGCAGGTGGATCCGGACAAGTTCACTCCGGACGAGAAAGCGCTGTACGACCTGGTGGTGCGGCGCTTCCTGGCCGCTTTTTATCCGGCCTTTGAATATGAGCAGACCACGGTTATCACCCATTGCGCGGGGCATGCCTTTCGCTCCGCCGGGCGCGTGGTGACTGCCCAGGGCTGGAAGGCAGTGACAGGGGAACCTCCCAGGGCAAAGGGGAAGGCGGAGGAGGACGAGTCGCAGGCCAGCCTGCCGCCGCTGAAGGAAGGCGATGAACGCAGGGTGGAAAAGGCCACGCTCAAGCAGGACAAGACCAAGCCGCCTGCCCCGCATACGGACGCCAGCCTGCTGCAGCGCATGGAGCGCCCGGGCATCAAGACAGAGGATGAGGAGCTTATGGAAGCCCTCAGGGAGGCCGGTCTGGGCACCCCGGCCACGCGCGCGGCCATCATTGAGCGCCTGATCCAGGTAGGGTATGCCGCGCGCAGGGGAAAGGTGATCTACGCTACCCCCAAGGGCGAGAAGCTGATCGAGGTGGTGCCGGAGGAGATCGCCTCCCCTGTGATGACCGGCAAATGGGAGCAGGCCCTGGATGAAATCGCCCGTCAGCAGCGCGATCCGCAGCGCTTCATGGACGGCATCCGCAAGCTGACTGTCTTCCTGGTTGAATCGGCATTCACCAAGCCCAAGGCAGTGACGTTTGACCGGGAGGTGCGCTCCTCCCGCGGCCGTGTGCGCCCGGTGGCCAATATAAAGGTTTTGGAGGGCCTGGCCTGCCCTTTGTGCGGGCAGCAGGTGCAGGAAAGCGACCGCGCCTTCGGCTGCAGCGCCTGGAAGGACGGCTGTGCCTTTACGCTATGGAAGAACGCGCTCCTCCGCGTCAAAGGCCCCCTGCTCAACGAGGCCATCGTCCGCTTGCTGCTGACAGACGGCCAGGCGCGCGGCAGCAGCGGGACAGTGACGCTCAGCGGGGGCCAAATGAGCTTTACGCCCAAGGGGGCGGACGGGCCGGCCCTCAGCCTGCCCATCGCCTATGTCAAAAAGGACAAGCCGGCCCCGGTCCGCAAAACAGGCGGCAAGGCCGGATCCAAACCCAAGCCTTAGCGGTGAAGATTGAATTTGACCACAAGACATGGTAGAATACGCTTTGATATACCGGGCGCAGCCCGGCAGCGGGCAGAACAATAAGCACCTTGTGCTGTGGATGGAGGACAGGATGGCAAAAGGGAAATTCGGCGGTATGGGCGGCATGGGCGGCGGCAATATGCAGCAGCTGATGCGGCAGGCCCAAAAGATGCAGGAGCAGCTGGCCAAAACCCAGGAGGAGCTGGATGAGAAGGAATACGAGGCCCAAAGCGGCGGCGGTATGGTCGCCTGCAAGATCAACGGCAAGCGCGAGCTGGTCAGCCTGACCATCAAGCCGGAGGCGGTGGATCCGGAGGATGTGGAGATGCTGGAAGACCTGGTCATGGCGGCGGTCAACGAAGCGCTGCGCCTGGGCGAGCAAGCCCGCGAGCAGGCTATGGCCTCGGTGACCGGCGGCATGGGCGGCCTGCTGTAAATGAGCCAGCAAGCAGAGCCCATCCAGCGCATGGCCGAGGAGCTGGCCAAGCTGCCCGGCATCGGGCGCAAAACCGCCCAGCGCCTGGCCTACCACCTGGCCGCGCAGCCGCTGGAGGCGGTGCGCGCCCTGGCGTTCGCGCTGGCGGAAGGCAGGGAAAGCATCCGGCTTTGCACGCGCTGCGGCAACTACACCGCAGGCGAGCTTTGCGCTGTGTGCGCCGATCCCCGCCGGCGGCAGGACATCCTGTGCGTTGTGCGTGACCCGCGCGACGTGGCCGCGATGGAGCGCATCAACGATTATCACGGGCTTTATCACGTGCTTCACGGCATCCTGTCGCCCATGGACGGCGTCGGGCCGCAGGATATCCGCATCAGGGAGCTGATGGACCGCTTGAAGGGCCAGGAGGTCAGCGAATTGATTCTCGCCACGAATCCGGACATTGAGGGCGAGGCCACCGCCGCCTATATCGCGCGCCTGGCCAAGCCCCTTGGCATCCGGGTCACGCGCATCGCGCATGGCGTGCCGGTGGGCAGCGACCTGGAATACACGGATGAGGTCACCCTGTCCAAGGCCATGGAAGGCAGGCGGGAGTTGTAATGCTTCGCTTTTATTACGGCGTCATGGGATCCAGCAAAACCGCCCAGCTGCTGATGCAGCGCTACAACCTCCAGCAGCTGGGGCTGCGCGTCGCGCTGGTCAAGCCCGCGGTGGACACCCGCATCGGAGAGGGCATTGTGTATTCGCGCGTGGGCCTGCAGGCGCAGGCCGAACTGGTGCTGGAAAGCGGCCATTCCGCGCGCGAGCAGCTGCTGTGGCTGGCGGCGCGCAACGCCAGCAGCGGGTTTGAACATGTGTTTATTGACGAGGCGCAGTTTTTAACGCCCGAGCAGGTGCAGGAGCTGGCGGACATGTCCGACCGCCTGGAGATCTATTGCTATGGCCTCAAGACCGATTTCCAGGGCAATTTCTTCCCCGGCTCAGCGGCGCTGCTGCGCCTGGCCGAGGAGATCAGGGAGGTGCCCGGCGGCCTGTGCTGGTGCGGCGCCAAGGCCACCATGAACACGCGCATTGACAGGGACGGCCGCGTCATTAAAACAGGGGAGCAGCTGCTGATCGACAACCAGCAGGATATCCGCTACATCGGCCTGTGCTACCGCCACTGGCGGCAGGGCATCAGCCATGCCTGAGGAGCTGCCGCCGTCCTGGCTGCCGGCCGCTGCGATCCTGGAGCTGCTGCTGGCGATCGTGCTTGTCCTGCTGATTGCCCTGCTGGTGCGCCAGGGGCGCGCCCGTAAGGAGGGACGGCAGCTCAGCCGGCAAAGCGAGGACACCCTGGCTGAATACATGGAGCACCTTGTGCGCGATACCGAAGCGCGCCTGAGCGCGCAGACCGGCCAGCAGCAATCGGCGCTGCAGCATCAGCTTGGCGCTCAGCAGACCGGGTTCTCCGCCTGGCATGAGCGGCTGGACCAGCGCCTGGACAGCGCCCTGACCAACCAGGACAGCCGCCTGAAGCACCTGGACCAGGTGCTCAACACGCGCCTGGGCCAGCAGGACCAGACGGTTGCCCAGATGCGCGAGACGCTGTACACTTCCCTCAACCACATGCGCCAGGACAATGCCCTCAAGCTGGATGAAATGCGCAAGACTGTGGATGAGCACCTGCACACCACGTTGAGCCGCCGCCTGGGCGAGAGCTTTACCCTGGTCAACGAGCGCCTGGAGGCGGTCTACAAGGGCCTGGGCGAGATGAAGACCCTGGCCAGCGGCGTGGGTGATCTGAAAAAGGTGCTTGCCAACATCAAAACCCGCGGCACCTGGGGGGAGACCCAGCTGGCCATGCTGCTGGAGGAAGCCCTGGCGCCCGCCCAGTACGAGGTCAACTGCGCCGTGGTTCCCGGCAGCGGTGAGCGGGTGGAGTTTGCCGTCCGCCTGCCCGGGCATTCGGAGGGCCAGCCGGTCTATCTGCCCATCGACGCTAAGTTTCCCCTGGAGGACTATGAGCGTCTGCAGTCCGCCCGTGACGGTGCGGACAAAGCCCTGGCGGACGCGGCGCTCAGCGCCTTGGAGCGCGCCATCAGCCGCGAGGCGGAGCGGATCGCCGGCAAGTACATCAAGCCGCCCTATACCACGGATTTCGCCATCCTCTATCTGCCGGTGGAAGGCCTGTACGCCGAGGCGCTGCGGATCAGCGGCTTGGCGGAACGCCTGCAGCGGACGCACCGGGTATCCCTGGCTGGCCCCACCACGCTGCTGACCTTGCTCAACAGCCTTCAGATGGGGTTCCGTACCCTGGCCATCCAGCAGCGCAGCGCCGAGGTTTGGCGGCTGCTCAGCCAGGTCAGGGGGGATTTTGCCGCCTTCTCCGACATTCTGGAGAAAACCCAGAACCGCCTGCGCCAGGCAAGCGAGTCCATCGACCTGGCCAACCGGCGCACCCGCAGCATCACCCGGCGCCTGCGCGCCGTGGAGTCCATGGACGCATATGAACGCACGGCAGCTCTGCCCCCGGATGCGCAGGATTTCCAAAGCGAGCTGGATGAGGAGCCTGATGAGTTAAGTGAATGGACAGAACAAAGCTTAAAGGAGAGCAAAGATGAGTGAGAACACGCTGCGCCAGCCCCTTCAGTTTACCTTTGCCCACAACAACTTCAACGTGATTGACCTGGCCAAGTCCCTGGCTTTTTATCAGGAGGCGCTGGGCCTGGTCGAAACAGGCCGCAAGGAAACGGAGCATTTTACCCTGGTGTACCTGGGCGACGGGCAGACCGGCCATGCGCTGGAGCTGACCTGGCTCAGGGACTGGGGCAAACCCGAATACGACCTGGGCGACAATGAGTTCCACCTGTGCCTGCGCGTCAACGATTTTGACGCCGCCTACAAAAAGCACAAGGAGATGGGCGTGATCTGCTATGAGAACCCGGGCATGGGCTTGTATTTCATCGCGGATCCGGATGGCTACTGGATTGAGATCGTTCCCCACCGCATGTGATACTGGTTTTAACCTTATGCATCGAATGCAAAGATAACCTGAAAAAGCGGATGGTATCCAAAGAAACCAATCCGCTTGACATCAGATTGGATTGCTTCAAGCCGTCATATACAGGGCGACAAACACCCCTGCCAGCAACAAAAACAGCAGCCCTGCCCACAGCAGCCCTGGATATCCGCTGCGGCGTCTGTCATTTTTGGCCGACACATAGTCATAGTATGTCCGCGGCTGCTGGGCGCGGTACTTTTCGCTGCGCACCAGCGACAACACTTTCATCACGCCGAAATTGAGCATGTCAAAAATGCCGTTTCCCGCGACAAACAGCAATGCGCCTGTGCACACCAGCAGCACACCGGGCACAAAGAAAGCGTCGCTGACATCGCGCAGCTGCTCCTGCGCGTCCGTTTTTCCCAGCGTGCCGCGCAGCCACAAAAAGACCGCCGCGAAGCCTACACCTGCCAGCAGTGGGATGATGTATTGCTTGCGGCGGCCTTTGTTGCTCACAGATCCAGTTCCCTGCGGTAAGCGGCCAGCTCAGCCTGGTTGGCGCGGACGAAGTGACCGGGGGCGATTTCATGCATCTCGGGTTTATCCACGCTGTAGTCGTGCGCCAGCACAGGCTCATACTCAATGCGCTTGCGTTGCTTTTCGAAGTGCGGGTCGGGGTAGGGGATGGCCGACAGCAAAGATTTGGTGTACGGGTGCAGCGGGTGGAGGAACAGCTCCTCTGAGGGGGCCATTTCCACAATGTGCCCAAAGTACATCACGGCAATGCGGTCGGAGAAGTATTTTACCACCGACAGGTTGTGCGCAATAAACATGATGGTCAGCCCCATGCGTTTGCGCAGGTCGTTGAGCAGGTTGATGATCTGCGCCTGGATGGATACATCCAGCGCGGAAATCGGCTCATCAGCAATGATCAGGTCAGGCTCCAGAACGATGGCGCGCGCAATGCCGATGCGCTGCCGCTGGCCGCCCGAAAACTCATGCGGATAGCGGTCCGCGTGCTCGGGCACCAGGCCGACGAGATCCAGCATTTCGTAGACCTTCTCGTTGATCAAATCCTTATCCTTTACGCCACGGATGTGCAGGCC
>JAKPNM010000137.1 GCA_029548395.1 Bacillota bacterium | reverse complement strand
GCCGGGCTCGTGGCTGCCGATCCGGCACGCGATGACCATTCACCCAAGCTTCGCGGAACTGGCCGCCTGGGCGCTGATGTACCCCCAGTCAACCCGGTAACCACATACATATACAGCCCGCGCAAACTCCGGCGCGGGCTGTTGTGTTGATATCCGGTTCACTCTTCGATTCTCTCAAAGCGCGCGACGCGCCGGCCGTCCACCTCCACCGTTTCTTCAAACATGGCAAGCGGGCGCACCCACAGTTCCCCCTCGCCGTACAGCGCGCGATAGACCACCATGTCCTCCAGGGTCTCCGAATGCCGCGCCAGACCAAGCACCTCATAGCGCCTGCCCCTGAAATGACGGTAAATGCCGGGATGAATCATACGGACCGCTCAGCTGACAAGGAATCCTCGCTATAGGAAGGAAAAACCACCGTCACCCTTGTGCCCTGTCCGGGCCTGCTGATCAGATCCACCTTTGCCTTGTGGTACTCGGCGGCATGTTTGACGATGGACAGGCCCAGACCGGTTCCTCCGGTCGACTTGGAACGGCAGTTGTCAGTGCGGTAGAAACGCTCAAACACATGGAGCTGGTGCTCCGGCTCAATGCCAATGCCGGTATCCGAAACGCTGAGCACCGTGTTGGCGCCGGCAGTCACACGCACGTCCACGCTGCCGTTTTCCACATTGTACTTGATGGCGTTGTCCAGAAGGTTGGAGAGCAGTTCGCCCAGCAAAACCGGGTCGCCCAGGACAAAAGCATCCTCCCCGGAAAGGGTGACTTTGACGCCGCGCTCCTGCGCCGCCAGCGACAGCATTCGGCAAGCCGCATCCGCGGTCTCACGCAGGTTGACCTTCTCGTGCTTTCCGGTCAGATAGCCCTCGTCCAGGCTGGACAGGCGCAGGATATCCTCCACCAAGTCCAGCATCCTGCTGCTTTCCTTGTGGATCAGCTGGTAGATGCCCGGCGCGTCCTCCTCCTTGACCATGCCCTTCTCCAGCAGCTCGGCATAGCCGAAAATGGTGGTCAGCGGCGTGCGCAGCTCGTGGGACACATTGGCGGTAAACCGCTTGCGCATGGCTTCGCCGGCCAGCTTGTCGGTCTGGTCACTCATCAGCAGCACGCTGCCCGGTCGCCCCTGGATGCGGTTGGCAGCCAGCAGGTAATGCCGCCCGCTCTTCTCCAGCACACCGGTGGCGACGCCCTCCTTTTCCAGATCATCCAGCAAACGAATGATGACCAGGCTGCGGTTGAGCTCGGTCAGCAGGCGCTTGTGGGCCTGCTCAGGCTTGACTTCCAAAATGCGGCAGGCTGCCGGGTTGATCAGACTCACCTCATGCCGGTCACTCAGGGCGATAAAGCCCTCCTGCATGCCGTCCAGCAAGGCGTTGAGCTCCAGCCGTCTGGCCTCCAGCGCTTCCATCTGCGCGCGGTTGTGGCGGTTTTGTGCGTCAATCCGCCGAATCAAGGGCAACAACTCATCATAGACCACCACTTCCTCGGGATGGTCCGGGTCGATGGCCAGGATGGGCGCGATCAGCTTGTCCCCCAGGAAATTGGCAAACAGCACAACGACCAGCAAGACAATGACCAGGCCAAAAATCAGCCAGGGCGCAACGCTGGTCGCGATGCCGCGTGCGATGCGTTCAGGCGCCGCAACACGCAGGATGTTGCCGTCTTCAAGCAGGGTAGCTGCGTAAATCGCCGTGGTGCGCGTGGTGTCTGAATACCGCACAGCGCTGCCCTGGCCGTTTGTCAAGGCCTGGCGGATCTCCGGGCGGTCCATATGGTTGTCCAGGGGCTCATTGGTCCAGTTGTCAAACAAAACCATGCCATCAGGAGCGATCAGGGTGACACGGGACCTGGTGAAGACCTCTTCCAGTTTCGCGGCATCGCCCCAGTCGCCCAGGTAAGTGGCGATCAGCTTGCTTTCCTGCGCCAGCTGCGTGGAAAGCTGCTCGCGCGCAACCGACGTGACCACGGCGGCTGCCAGCAGCACCGCGGCCATGCCAAACGCCAGGATCAGCGCGATGAAGCCCAGCATGATCTTGCGTTTCAAGCGCCTTCCTCCTTCATGTCGCTGAGGCGATAACCAACGCCGCGCACAGTCTGCACCAGGCTGGCGGCGTCCCCCAGCTTCACGCGAAGGGTACGGATGTGCATATCCACCGTGCGCGTATCTCCCGCGTAATCAGTATCCCAAACTAGATTGAGCAGCTGATCCCTTGAAAACACCATGCCCGGCTTTCCCATCAGGCATTGCAGCAAGCGGAATTCCATGTTTGTCAGCGTGATCGGCCTGTCATCCACCCATACCTCCCGCCGGGCGCTGTCCAGCACAATGGGGCCAACTTCCAGTCGGTTTTCCGTATCTGTCTGGCCGCTGCGGCGAAGCACCGCGCGGATGCGCGAAAGCAGCTCCATGATTCCAAAGGGCTTTACAAGGTAATCATCCGCGCCGGCATCCAGCGAGCGCACCTTGTCCATCTCGGTATCCCTGGCGGTGAGCATGATCACAGGGATGTGGCGGGTGCGTTCAGCCGCGCGCATCTGGGACAGCAAGGTAAAGCCGTCCACACCCGGGAGCATTTGGTCCATCAAAACCAAGCGGGGCAGCTGCTCGCGCATGGCCTCCATAAAGCTCCGGCCGTCTTCAAAACCCCGGGCTTCGTAACCTGCCTGCCTGAGCGCGTACAGCACCAAATCGCGGATGGCCTGATCATCCTCAACCGAGTAAATCATTGCAGCCGGTCTCCCTTGTAGATGCCGCTGACAGCGTACTCCACCCACTCTGCGATGTTGACCGCATGGTCGGCGCTGCGCTCAAAATACTTGGCAATCATCAGCATGTCCAGCAGCTGCATGCTGTCATAGTTCGCCCCGTTGCAGGCAATCTCCCTCATCATGTCAATGATGTCTATCTTGACCTGATGGAAAAGATCGTCAACAATGTCGTCATCCTTCATCACTTCCCGCGCCAGTTGCTTGTCGCGCGCCACATAGGCATCAATGGCCTTGTGTACCATGCGGGCCGTCTCCTGCGCCATTTGCTTCAGATGCGGCGGGAAAGGCAGCGCCGGACCGTGCAGGGGCATGCTTAATATCTCCCCGATGTCGCTGGCCTGGTCGGCGATGCGTTCCATGTCGGTGATCATCTTCAGCGCCGCGGAAATGATGCGCAGGTCGCGGGCCACCGGCTGCTGCATCAGGATCAGCCGCAGGCAGAGGGTTTCGATATCGCGCTCCTTGCGGTCAATCTCGGCATCTCCTTCCTTGAGGATGCGCGCCGCTTCCGGGTTGCGTGTGGAGAGCAAGTCGCCCGCGCACTCAATGGCACGCTCAATCATACTGCCCATCATGATGATCTGGCTGTTGAGTTCTTGCAGTTGCTCGTCGAAACGAAGGCGCATTATCCAAACCTCCCGGTAATGTAATTCTCTGTGCGTGGGTCGGACGGATTTGAGAACAGTTGTGCGGTCTCGCCCATCTCCACCATTTCACCCAGAAGAAAGAAGGAGGTGATGTCGCTGATGCGCGCGGCCTGCTGCATGTTGTGTGTCACGATAATAACAGTATATTCTGTTTTGAGGGTCAGGACAAGATCCTCAATTTTTGAGGTGGAAATCGGGTCCAGCGCGCTGGTGGGCTCATCCATGAGCAGTACCTCCGGCTGTACCGCCAGGCAGCGCGCGATACACAGGCGCTGCTGCTGGCCGCCGGAGATGGCCATGGCGCTTTTTTTCAGGTCATCCTTGACTTCCTCCCACAGGGCGGCCTTGCGCAGGGACTGCTCCACAATGGCATCCAGCTTGATTTTGCCCCGCACGCCGTGGGAGCGCGGGCCATAGGCGATGTTGTCATAAATGCTCATGGGAAAAGGGTTGGGCTTTTGGAACACCATGCCCACGCGCTTCCTCAGCAGATTGACATCAATCTGCGGGCGGTAGATATCCTCCCCGTCCAGAAGGATCTGGCCTTCAACCCGGCAGTCCGCGATCAGGTCGTTCATGCGGTTGAGGGTCTTGAGCAGGGTGGACTTGCCGCATCCAGAAGGGCCAATCAATGCGGTCACACTGCGCTCTGGGATCTCCATATCGATTTGCTTGAGCGCCTGAAAGCTGTCATAAAACAGGTTGACACCCTTGATGTCAAATTTGACGCGACTTTGATCAGCGCCGCGGACAGCCCTGCTGTTTTGTGCAAAATTGGTCATCAGTCAGTCAGCCTTTCCTGGTCAGTCGTTTAGCAATCATGGAGGACAGCCCGTTCATCAGCACAACGATGACCAGCAGTACCACCGCCACTGCGAAGGCCTCATTGATATAGCGCCCCTCCTGCTGAAGCTGGTAGAGATGGACGGACAGGGTGCGTCCGGACTCCAATGCGTTTGCGATGCGCGTGGCTGTGCCCGCAGTGTAAATCAAGGCAGCCGTCTCACCTGAGATGCGGCCGATGGACAGCAGCACTGCAGCCAGAATGCCGGGGGTGGCCACCGGCAGCACGATGCGCACAGTGGTCCGCAATTTGCCGGCCCCCAGGCCGTAGCTGCCCTCGCGATAGCTCATGGGCACAGCCAGCAGGGATTCCTCGGTCTGGCGCAAAATGAGCGGCAGGGTCATGATGGCCAGCGTAAGCGCACCTGACAGCAGCGAGATGCCGATGCCCAGGGTGACCACAAAGGCCAGCAAGCCAAACAGGGCATAAATGATAGAGGGGATGCCCGCCAGGGTCTCCGCCATCACGCGGATCAGCTTCACCAGTTTACTGCCCGGTTTGGCGTACTCCGCCAGATAGATGCCGCCAAAAACACCCACCGGCACGGAGAACAGCAGCGACAGCCCGGTGATGGACAGCGTGTTGATAATGGCATGAAACATGGACACATTGCGCGAGGTATACTTGATCGCGAACATGGACGGCTGCAGGTAGGGGATGCCGCGCACACAGATATAAGTCACGATCAGCAGCAATATGCCTATGGTCAAAAAGCCGGACAGCCAGCACAGGGCCTTGAGGGTTTTGGAACCCCAGTGGCCGCGCTGCCGGGAAGGAACGGAGATGTCCGGGGTCAGGCCCCTGTTGTCAGCCAGCGCGCTCATTGTGCAACCCTCCGGCGATTAATAAAGGAAAACAGGTAGTTGACAGCCATCACGATCACAAACAGCACAACGCCCGTGGCAATCAGCGACTCACGGTGCAAATCGGCCGCATAGCCCATCTCCATGAGCACATTGACCGTCAGCGTGCGAACGCCTTTGAGCAAGCCGCCAGGCATGCGCGGGTTGTTGCCTGCCACCATGATGATGGCCATGGTCTCGCCGATCGCGCGGCCCAGGCCCAGCACAATGCCTGAAATGATTCCGGGACGCGCCGCAGGCACCACTGCGCGGAACACGCTGCTCTCATGCGTGGCGCCCAGGGCCAGAGAGCCCTCATAATAGGACTGCGGCACCGCGTTGATCGCCGCTTCCGCTGTTTGAATGATGGTCGGCAGAATCATGATGGCCAGCAGCACGCCGGCCACCAGCACGCTTTTGCCGGTGCCGCCCAGGTTAACCCGCACAAGGGGCACCAGCAGCATCACGCCAAAAAAGCCATAGACCACCGAGGGGATGCCTGCCAGCAGCGACACGCAGGGCTTCATAAAGCGCACCACGGGCTTTGAGGCAAAGCGCGCCATCAGGATGGCGGTCAGCACGCCAATCGGCGCGCCAAGCAGCACAGCGATGAAGGTGACATAGAAACTGCCCACAATCATCGGCAGAATGCCGAAAATGCCCTGCAGCGGCGCCCAGACCTGGCCGGTGATAAAGTCCCAGGCATTGTACTGCGCAAAAAATGGCGCGCTGCTGACGAACAGGAAGGCACAGATGGTGAGCACTGCCAGAACGCAGACACATGCGGAGGCTAGAAACAGCCCCCGCATGATGCGTTCAGTCAGGTTGCGATGTTGGGAATGCATGCTTTACTTGTTAACGTCTGCCCAGGTTGTGATTTCACCGGTAAAGATCATGCGCACCTGATCCATGGTCAGGTTCTCAATGGGGTTGACGGGATTCTTGATGACCGCGATGCCATCAATGCCGATGACCACTGCTACAGCGCCGTTCTCTTTCTCGGAGCTCTTCAGGCCGCGGGAGGCCATGCCCAGGGTGTAGGTGCCGTCCAGCGCGCCGGTGACGCCGGCAGAGGAACCGGTGGCCTGCACATCAATCGTGACGCCGGGGTTGAGCGCGATATAGGCTTCGGCCAGCAGTTCCATGACAGGGGCAACGGAAGTGGAACCGCCCACCACCAGGGTTCCGGACAAGCCGGCAGCCGGCGCGGTATAGGAGGGGGTCTCATCGTTGCTTACGGGCACCAGGCCATCAGCAGCGACCACGGCCTGTCCTTCGCGGCTCATGATGTACGCCATGAAATCCTTGGCAATCTCATCGGTTATTTCACCGTTGATGACCACGTTGAAAGGACGCGCGATGGGATAGGTGTTGTTGAGGATGTTCTCCGGGGTGGCTTCCACGCCGTCAATCTTGAACGCCGTAACCGCGTCATTGAGCAGCACGGAGGACAAGGAAGCGTAGCCAATCGCATACTCATTGGATTCGACGGTGGTCATCACCAGGGAGGTGCCGCTGACAAAGTCAGCCTCCAGATAAGTATTGTCGACTTCTTTGCCATCAACCTTGGTCATGACGCCGGTCAGCTCGGTGAACGCGCTGCGGGTGCCGCTGCCTTCTTCACGGGAAACCACTGCGATGGTCTTGGAAAAATCATACTCGGCCAGGGCTGCGAACCCAAAAGCGGACAGGGACAATGCCAGGAACAGAGCCAGAATTTTGCGAATCTTCATAAATAATACCTCCTTTTGGTAGTGCTCATGCACAGCCATACCATACGGCAATCATGTAAATCCCAGCCCTGGCGAATGTAAATTCTTTGTAAAATGCCGCTTGTCAGCCTGCCGGCTAATACAGCACCTTGCTCAAAAAAGCTTTGGTGCGCGGGCTTTTCGGGCGGTCGAACAAGTCCGCAGGGCTGCCCTGTTCATGAATGCGGCCCTCATCCATGAAGAAGACGCGGCTGGACACCTCGCGGGCAAAACCCATTTCATGGGTGACGATGACACAGGTCATACCCTGGCCAACCAGGTCCTTGATGACCTGAAGCACCTCGCCCACCATTTCCGGATCCAGCGCGCTGGTGGGCTCGTCAAACAGCATGACCTCCGGCGACATGGCCAGCGCGCGCACAATGGCCAGGCGCTGCTTCTGCCCACCGGAGAGCCTGCGGGGGTGCTCGTTCGCCTTGTCCTGCAAGCCGATGCGCTGCAGCAGCTCGTCCGCCCGCTTGTCAGCCTGCGCCGGGCTTAGCTTTTTGAGCAAAACGGGCGCCAAGGTAATGTTTTCCTTGACTGTCAGGTGGGGAAACACGTTAAAGTGCTGGAAGACCATGCCCATCTTCTGGCGGTGAAGGTTGATGTCCACGCCTTTGTCGGTCAGGCTGACGCCGTCAAAGATCACCTGGCCGCTGGTGGGAACCTCCAGCAGGTTCAGGCAGCGCAGGAAAGTGGATTTGCCGGAGCCCGAGGGCCCGATGATGGAGATCACCTCGCCTTTGTGGATGGTTTCACTGATGCCGTCGAGCACTCCCAGCGAGCCGAAGTTCTTGACCAGATTGACTGTCTCAATCACTGGCTTTAAGCCTCCTTTCAAAAGCATTGATCAATTTGGACAGGGAAAAGGTGAGCACGAAATAAATGACGCCCACTATCAAAAACGGCTCTATTACCGTGAAGGTGGCCCCTTGCGCGGTCTTGTAAACGGTCATCAAATCTCCAACAAAGAAGGTGGAAGCCAGGGAAGTTTCCTTAATGACGGTGACAAACTCGTTGCCCAGCGCGGGAAGGATATTTTTGACCGCCTGGGGCAGCACGATGCGCGTCATGGTCTGGCGCGCGTTCAGGCCCAGGGTGCGGGCAGCCTCGGCCTGGCCCGGATCCACTGCCTGGATGCCGGCGCGCACAATCTCGCAGACATAGGCCGCGGAGTTCAGCACCAGCGCCACCGTCACGCTGGCAAACTTGGAAAGGTTCAGCATGGGCAGCACCTCAGGCAAGAGGAAGGTGATCAGATACAGCTGCAACAGCAGCGGCGTGCCGCGGATCACCTCCACATAACCGGAGGCCGGAACACTGATCACCTTCAGGCGGCTGCGCCGCGCAAGGGCCAGAAGGCTGCCAAGCACGGTGCCAAAGAGCACCGTGATAAAGCTCAGCAGCAAGGTCAGCCCCGCGCCCTCCAGAAACAATCCCCAGTAGCGCCCCCAGACCTTGGCCAGGTTGGGCCAAAAATTGGTAAACATCCAAGCTTCTCCTTTCCTGCCCTAAAGGGCTTCTGCAAACAGGACCGCGCGCAGCACCATCTCCGGCGTAAGGGGCGTTGGCGGCTGCGCCATGTCCGGCTGCGCCAGGGCCTGAGGCAGCCAGGATTTTATGTCATCAGGCGCCAGGCCGATCTCCCTCAGGCTCGAAAGGGAGCCGACCTCGCCCAAAAAAGTCTTCAGCCTGGCCGCTTCCGCCATGTTTCCCTCAAGCGCGAGCAACACTACGCTGCCCCAGGCAACCGCATCGCCATGAAGAACCTCCGCAAAGCCCGGCATATCCCGCAGGGCGTAGTACAGCGCATGGGCCAGCGCGCCGTTGAGCCGCTCCTGGACCAGCAAGCTGACCAGGCCGGTATTGACAATGCACAGCTGTGCCGCCAGGCGGAAAGCCGGGCTGTCCTTCCCCTGAGCCATGTCAGCCAAGGCGGAAACGCCATGTGAAAGCAGGGTTTCAAAGCCGAACTGCGCGATGGACAGGCCCAGGCGGTCCGTGTAGGACAGGTCATTGACCGCGCCGGCCTTATAAGCCGATTCCACCGCCTTGGCCAGGCTGTCGCCGATGCCGGCGCGCAGGTACATGGCCGGGGAGCGGCTGAGGATGCCGGTGTGCAGGCAAACATGGGCGGGCGGATGGTCCAAAAACAGGAAGGGGCCCTCCGCGCTGCCCGGCGGGTCATGCAACACGCTCAGCGCGGTGAGCGCCGCGCAGGTGGCCGGGATGGTAGGCAAGGTGATGACCGGCAGCCCCGTCAGGTGCGCGGCTGCCTTGGCTGTATCCAGCGCCTTTCCCCCGCCCATGCCCAGGATGAGCCCCGCGCCCATGCTGACAGCCTCCCGGGCATAAGCCCGTACCTGCAGCATGGTGCATTCCCCGGAGAACTCGCGGATCATCAGCGAGATATCCTTGCCGGAAAGGGCTGCCTTCAGCTCAGGCAAGCCCGCAGCCAGGGCGCGCCTGCCGCCAAGGAGCAAAACAGACCGCGCGCCATGGGCCTGGATCACATCCGGCAGAACACGATAAGCGTCCGGGCCTGTGACGATGGGCGGGCAACCGGCAAAGCTGATGTTAGGCAGCGTGAAATCTACTGCTGTCATGAGACCAACCTCCCCAAGGCGCTTGAGCGCCTCACGCAAACTGTCATCCGAGCGGGCAAAAAACCGCTGATGTCCAGCAAGACAAAGCAGGTGCCCTGCGGGTCATTGTGCAGCATGCCTGACTTCCTTTCAAAAATGCAAATTCATGCATCACAGCGCGCATTTTACCATGATATTTTCATTTTGTACACCCTAAATTGTATTATTATTCATTTTATGTATGGAGAAACACTTTACGCCCGGCAGCCGACGGGCGCCAAGAGGAATTATGTTTTTATGCTGTTTTTATTCACGGCTTAACCGGTCGATATTTCCGTTTTCCTTTTGATTATATTGATTTTACTGACTTTTTGAAACCTGCATTTTGTTTAATTATTCATTTTTATTGTATTGACATTCATCATTATTGGGGATACAATCCACTCATTCCAAGTTTGAAGGAGGAACCCCCCCATGAAGAAACTGATTGCCCTGCTGCTTGCCGCCCTGGTCATGACCCTGAGCCTGTCCGGCCTTGCAGCTGGCCGATTGGAAGCCATCAAGGCCGCCGGTAAGCTGGTGGTGGGCACCTCGCCGGATTACGCGCCCTATGAGTTTTTGGATACCGACGGCAAACCGGTGGGTTCGGACATCACCTTCGCACAGTTCATCGCTGACAAGCTGGGCGTGGAGCTGGTGATAGAGTCCTACAACTTTGATGCGCTGCTGGCCGCGATCGCCGCGGGCAAGGTGGACCTGGGCCTGGCCGGCTTTGACCCAAAGCCCGACCGCTTGGACAGCATGTCCTTCTCCGACATTTACTACAATGAGACCAACCAGATCATCCTGATCCACAAGGACAATGCCGGCAGCATCAAAACGCTGGAGGACTTCGCGGGCAAGAAAGTGGCGGCACAGAACGGCACGACGCAGCAAGCCCTGGTAACCGAGCAGCTGCCCGGCGCCCAGCTGGAGCTGGTCACCCTCATCCCTGACGGCATCATGCAGCTGCTGACCAAGCAGGTCGCCGGCATGGCGCTGGCCAGCCCGGTGGCAGAGCAGTACGTAGCCAATTATCCGGACCTTGTCTATTGCGAGAGCAAGTTTGAATACTCCTCCATGGGCATCGCGATCGCCGTCCCGCTGGATGAGCCGGAACTGCTCGCAGCTGTGAATGAGATAGTCGCAGAAGTGGTGGAGCAGAAGCTGTTCTACCAATGGATGGACGAGGCGATCCAACTCAACAACTCCCTGAACCAGTAGCGCCTGTTGTACGCATACAGCAGGGCCTGCCGGCAGTGGCTGGCAGGCCCTGTTGTTGTTGATTGATATTATATCAGGATTGTTCAGCCTTGGGCTTGCGGGCGCGGGCAACGGGCTTCTTGGCTGCTTCGCTGTCCGCATCCGCGGCCGGCTGCTTCTTGGAAGACGTCTTGCGCGGCTTGGCGCTTGCTTTGGGCTTGGGCTTTTCGACCGCTTCAGCCGCACGCGCTTCCTCTTCCGCCTTGGCGGATTGGGTGGCCTTGGATTCCTTGTTGGCGGCATGCGGCTTGCGCGGTTCAGGTTTTGGCTCCTGCTCCGGCGCGGGCTGCTGCGTTTCCTTCTCGGCGCCGGGGCCCAGCAGAACGGGCAGAAGCTTGTTGTACAATTCCAAATAACGCCTGGAAGAATGGAGCCAGGAATAGTCTTCGGTCATGCCGCGATGCTGCAGCGTGGCCCAGACATCCTTGCGCTCATGATAGAAATACAGGGCGCGCCGGATCACATTCAGCATGTCATGGGCATTGTAGTTAAAGAAGCTGAAGCCGTTGCCCGCGCCGTTGAACTCGTTGTAGGACAGCACAGTGTCGCGAAGGCCGCCGGTTTCGCGCACAATGGGCACGGTGCCATAGCGCAGCGCGATCATCTGGGACAGGCCGCAGGGTTCAAAGGCTGAGGGCATCAGGAAGAGATCAGCGCCCGCGTAGATGCGGTGCGCCAGGTTATTGTCCATCACGAAGCGCGCGGCAACCCTGCCCGGGTAGTTTTGCTCCGCCCAGCTGAAGAGGTTGACATAGCGCGACTCGCCCAGGCCCAGGCAGACCAGCTGCAGGTCTTCACGCATGATGTCGGCGATGACATAGTCCACCAGGTCCAGGCCCTTCTGGCTGCTCAGGCGGCTGATTATGCCGATGAGAGGCACCTCGGGGCGCAGTTCAAGGCCCAGTTCCTCCTGCAGCGCGCGCTTGTTGACCGCCTTGCCGGACAGATCCTCCGCAGTGTAGGTGGCAGCGATGCGCCTGTCATTGGCCGGGTCAAACTCACGCACATCCAGGCCATTGAGGATGCCGCTCAAGTGGTTACGGCGCGCGCGCAGCAGGCCGTCCAGGCGCTCCCCGTAGTAGGCGGTCTGGATCTCCTCAGCATAGGTGGGGCTGACGGTGGTCACTTCATCCGAGTAGACGATGCCGGCCTTGAGAAAGTTGACATTTCCAAAATACTCCAGCTTGTCATCCGTAAAGACATCGTTGGGCAGGCCAAGCATGTCCTGGACATCCTTGATGCCGAAGATGCCCTGATACTGAAGGTTGTGGATGGTAAACACGGTACGGATGCCGTGGTAGCGCGGCAGGCTGTCGTACTGGATACGCAGCAGGGCCGGGATCATGCCGGTTTGCCAGTCGTGCGCATGGATGATGTCCGGGGTGAAGGGAATCAGCGGCAGGGCGTTGAGCACCCCGCGGCAGAAAAAGGCATAGCGCTCATGCTCGTCCCCGCCTACGCCGTAGATATAGTTGCGGCCGAAGTAGTAGCGGTTGTCAAGGAAATAATAGGTGACACCCCCGCGCTCAAGCTGCTCGATGCCGCAATACTGGCGCCGCCATCCCAGGCTCACCTCAAAATCGGCCGTGTGTACCATCCTGCGCTCATATTCTTCGGGGATCATGCTGTACTTGGGCAGAATGACACGCACATCATGACCCTGCTCGGCCAGCGCGGGCGCCAGAGAACCTACCACATCGGCCAGGCCGCCTGTTTTGCAAAAGGGAACACATTCACTGGCAGTAAACAGAATTTTCATTCGTCTTCCTCCTTCCCGGAATTTGCAAACCAGTCAAGACTACCAAACAGAAGGTTAAATTGTCAAATTCTTGGCGACAACCAGGGGATAGGAGCTCGGGGCGATGAGGCGCACGCTCTCACGCAGGGTGACCTGCTTGTCCAGGATGCAGTTTTCCACCTCGGCGTTGCGGGAAATGACGGCGTCCTGCATGATGATGCTGTTTTTGATCACCGCGCCGGGCTTGACCACCACGCCCCGGAACAGGATGCTGTTCTCGACCGTGCCCTCAATCAGGCAGCCATCCGCCACCAGGGAGTTGGTCACCCTGGAATCCCCCAGGTAGCGGGCGGGCATCTCGTCGCGCAGCTTGGTCCACACAGGCTTGTCATCCCGGAAGGCCTGATTGCGGAAAGTATCGTTGAGAAAATCCATGTTGGACTGGAAGTAGGCCTGTACCGAATCCACCTCCCACACGCGGCCGGGGCACTCATAAGCGCCCACACGATAGATGCGCTCGGTCACCATCTGGGCCAGCATGTCACGCGAGAAATGGTGCTGGCCGGAAGCGACAGCCCGGTCCACCATATCGATGAGCAGCTCGCGCCGGACAATAAAGGCTCCGATATAAGTGTTTTCAAAGCGCGGGATGGTCGGATCAAACTCAATGCGCTCAACCCGGCCGTCCTTGATGTCCAGATAGCGCCCGCGGCCGTTGCGGCGCACATTGCGGTCCTTGGTGTACAGCAGGGTGATGTCCGTCTTGCTTTGCAGATGCTCTTCAAGCATGTCGCGAAAATCCACCTGGTAGAGCACGTTGCTGTCGGTCACCACGATGTTGCGCTCCACCGAGCGGCGCATGAAGTTCATGTTAGTATGCAAAGCGTCCAGCAAGCCTTCATACACGCCCACATTTTCCCGGGACATGTACGGCGGCAGGATGGTCAGGCCTGAACGCTTGCCGTGCAGATCCCACTCGCGCCCGCTGCCCAGGTGATCCATCAGGCTGTGGTAGTTCTTTTGCATGATGATGCCGATGTTTTTGATACCGGAATGAATCATGTTGGCCAGGGTGAAGTCAATCAGGCGATAGCGCCCCACCATGGGCAGCGCGGCGGCAGCGCGGTAACGGGTCAAATCCTGCAGCTCATCCACGCGCTCCCCGGTATAGATCATTCCTACGATGTCCTGTTTCATGTGCCCTCCTCATTCCCCCAGCTGCTCGCCGGCCTTTATCTGTGTGCCAGGTTCCACATGCGTGTTGCTGCCCACCACGGCGATGTTGCCGCTTTCCTCGCCGATCACGGCGTTCTCGCCGATCACGGCATTCTCCGCGATGATGGCGCGGCGGATGAGCGCGCCCTTGCCGATCACCGCGTGCGGCATGATGACCGAATCAATCACCCGGGCGCCCTCACAGACGTGCACGTCCGCAGACAGGACCGAGTGGACGACCTCGCCAAAGATCTCGCAGCCCTCAGTGACCAGGGAATCACGGATGACGCCCTTGCTGGAGGCGTAATGCGGCGGCTCGCCCACGTTGCGGGCATAGATGCGCCACTTGCGGTCGTGCAGGTTGATGGGCGGCGGTATCTGCAGCAGGTCCATATTGGCGTCCCAAAGGCTTTCTATGGTGCCGACATCCTTCCAGTAGCCCTCAAAGTTCCACGCAACCAGCTTCTCGCCGGCAGCCAGCATGGTGGGGATGATGTTCTTGCCGAAGTCGTTCTGGGAGGTCGGGTCAGCCTCATCCTGCTCCAGGTAAAAGCGCAACTTGTCCCAGGAGAAGACATACACGCCCATGGAAGCGTTGTTGCTTTTCGGTTTTGCAGGCTTCTCCTCAAATTCAATGATGTTGTCGTCCGCATCGGTGTTCATCAGCCCAAAGCGGCTGGCATCCTCCCAGGGCACCCGGCGAACGGCCACTGTCAGCGCAGCCTGGTTGCGCACATGGTGGGCGACCATTTCGGCATAATCGCACTTGTAGATGTGGTCGCCCGAGAGGATCAGCACGTAATCCGGGTTGTACTGCTTGATGAAGGCCATGTTCTGGTAAATGGCGTTGGCCGTGCCCTTGTACCATTCCCCCTCCGCGCCCTTGGAATAGGGCGGCAGGACAAAAACGCCGCCGGTATTGATGTCCAGGTCCCAGGGCGCGCCGGAGCCGATATAGGAATTGAGTTCCAGCGGCTTGTACTGCGTGAGCACACCCACGGTATCAATGCCGGCATTGGCGCAGTTGGACAGCGGAAAGTCGATGATCCGGTACTTGCCGCCAAAGGGGACCGCTGGCTTGGCGACATGGCGTGTCAGGATGCCCAGTCTGCTGCCCTGTCCGCCCGCCAACAGCATGGCGACACAGGATTTACGTTGTTGCATCTGTCGATTCCTCCTTATCTTTTACCCCTTGCGCAAGACCGGATGAACCAGGCTTTGTCTTGGCAGGTTCAGGCTTCCGTTGATAATAAAAATAAACTGTTGCCAGGGGCGGTACGCAGACCTGCACTGACCAGGGCAGGCCGTTGCACAGCTCCTCCTGCGCTTTCAGGGGCTGAGCGTTGTACTGGTTGGATCCGCCATACTCCTTCAAGTCGGTATTGAAACACTCGGTGACCGTGCCCGGCCCGGGCAGGCCAAAGCGGAAAACCGGATAGAAAGCAGAGGTGAAGTTGGTCATACAGATGACTGCTTCGCCCTGCAGGTCCATGCGCATGAAGACCACGATGCTGCGCTCCTTGTCATCCGGCGTGAGCCATAGAAAGCCGTCCCAGCTGCCGTCGATTTGCCAGAAGGCGGCATGCTCCCTGTAGAAGTGGTTCAGCACGCGCACGCAGCGGCACAAATCGGGATGGCGCTCATATACCATCAGGAACCAATCCAGCTGCCCGTCAAATTTCCACTCAATGAACTGCCCGAACTCGCCGCCCATGAACAGCAGCTTCTTGCCCGGATGCGCCATGGTATAGCCGTACAGCGCGCGCAGACCGGCAAACTTCTGCCACAAATCCCCCGGCTGTTTGTCCAGCATGCTGTGCTTGCCATGAACCACCTCATCATGGGAGAAGGGCAGGATAAAGTTCTCGTTAAAGGCGTAAAACAGGGAAAATGTCAGCTTATCATGGTGCCAGCGGCGGTACACCGGATCAAGCTTGATGTAGCTGAGCATGTCGTTCATCCAGCCCATGTTCCATTTGAAGCCAAAGCCCAGCCCGCCCTTGTCGACCGGATGGGTGACCATGGGATAGGCGGAGGATTCCTCGGCAATCATCATCACGCCCGGAAAGTCACGGTACACGATCGTGTTCAGGCGCTGCATAAAGGCGATGGCTTCCAGGTTTTCACGGCCGCCGTGATGGTTGGGCAGATAGTCATCCTCGCGGGCAAAATCGTGGTAGAGCATGCTGCTGACCGCGTCCACCCGCAGGCCGTCGGCATGAAAATATTCCAGCCAGAAGCAGGCGTTGGACAACAGGAAGCTGCATACCTCGCCCCGGGCATAATCAAACATCATGGTGCCCCACTGGGGCATCTCGGCACGGCGGACGTCCATGTGCTCATAGCAGGGGGTGCCGTCAAAGCGGCGCAGGCCGATCTCATCGCGCGGGAAGTGCGCCGGCACCCAGTCAAGGATCACGCCGATGCCCGCCTGGTGCATGCGGTCAATCAAGGACATCAGGCCTTTTGGTTCGCCGTGGCGCGCGGTCGCGGCGAAGTAGCCGGTGACCTGATAGCCCCAGGACATGTCCAGGGGATGCTCCATGACCGGGAGCAGCTCCACATGGGTGTAGCCCATCTCCTCAATATAGGGGATCAGCTGGTCGGCAATCTCATCATAGGTGAGCATCTGGCCGTTCTCGCCGCGTCGCCAGGAGGCCAGATGCAGCTCATAAATGTTGATGGGGCTGGTGTAGGGAACAAAGGTTTTCCTGGCTGCCATCCATTCGCTGTCTCCCCAGACATAGCCGTCCATGTCATACAGCAGGCTGGCCGTATTGGGGCGCAGCTCGCTGGCAAAAGCGAAGGGATCAGCCTTGAGCGTCCATTGGCCGTCCGCGCCCCTGATGGCGTATTTATAGGTCCTGAGCTTTTCTTCCGCACCGGCATAATGAAAGCAGGCAGGGTCAACCTCCGGTGTAAAGTAAAGGTCCGGCAAACGTATTTCCCAGGTGCCGTCATGCTGTTTGGTCATGGGATAGCGCTCATAATCCCAAAAACAAAATTCACCTGTCAGGCTGACAGCCTGCGCGTTGGGCGCCCACACGGTGAAATGCCAGCAATCCACATCCTGCCAGACGGGATGCGCACCAAACATCCGGTATGCATAGCGATCCGTTCCCTGATGAAATCTCTGTCTGTGCGCCTCGTCGGGGGGCTGATAGCGCAAGGTCATTCCTCCCTTCTTCCAGGACGAACGAGGTCCAAGCGATTTTTATCTGTGTGAAGTATACCATAGACCATCCAGCGACGCAACGAACAAAGCGGTGGCCCAGGATTGACAAACACGCCGAAAAGGCGGGCCCGCCCCGCTGTGGTTGATTGAAGTGATCATCCAGTGTTATGATGTGCTCAGATTCAGGGAGGTGGACAGCATGTCAAACAGGCGTACCTTCAGGCTGTTTGCCCCGCAGCGCAGGCGCCCCGTCGGCTGCCTGCTGGTAGCGCTGCTGCTGCTGGCCGCCCTGTTGATGGTGCTCAGCCTCAACAGCCTGTCCAACCGTTATGTGCGCCTGGAAACCCGCCGGGTGACTGTGCTCAACCTGCCCAAACAGCTGGAAGGCTTCACCATCCTTCACCTGAGCGATCTGAACGCCGCCAGCCTGGGGCACAAGCAGGAAAACCTCAAATCCGCCTTGGGCCAGGAGCGTTATGAAGCAGTCGTTCTCAGCGGCGACATGGTGGGAAAAAGCGGCCGCGTGCAACCGCTGCTGGAAATTCTGGATCTGATTCCGGAAGATGTGCCGGTCTTCCTGGTCGCCGGCGACTCCGATCCCCTGCCGCTGATGGACCAGCCCCACGGGGATGGCGAGGTGTTGTCTGACTATCTGCGCCAGGCACAGGCGCACGGCGCCATCTACCTGGAGATCCCCTATCCCCTTGAAAGCGGGGGGCGCACCATCTGGTTTTGTCCGGGCGACCTGTTTTTGATCGACCTGGACAACGCGTATTTTGCGCTGCGGGAATATGCCTCATCCCTTCAGGCCGCCGAAAACCCCTATGAGCCGCTGACCGGGGCGCGTTTGCGGCACACACAGCACCGCCTGGCCGTCATGGAAGCCTCCAGAGAAGCCATGAAGCAAATGCGGGAAGGCGACATCATCATCGCCGTGATGCACCACCCGCCTGACAGCATGCGTCTGGGTGAATTGTCCCAGCAAGTCCGGGAGGCGCATCTCCCAAGCCCCAGCCTGTTCCTGGCCGGGCAGTTCAATAATGGCCAGGTGCGCCTGCCCGGGCTGGGCCCGGTATACATCCCGCCCCAACCGGATGGCAGCGGCGGCTTCTTTCCGGGGGATGAGGGCTTTACCGGCCTGTCAATCACCAAGGGCTTCCCGGTGCACATCAGCCCCGGGCTTGGCGTGTCAGGCTATTATCCCCTGCCCCTGCGTTTGTTTAACCGCCCGGCCGCCACCCTGCTGGTGCTGACCGCACGCATGACGCGTTAGGAGACCGTATGAACAGCAAAGCAACCTTCTACAACCGGGAACTGAGCTGGCTCAACTTCAACGAGCGCATTCTGGACGAGGCTACCAATCCCGACAACCCGCTCTTGGAGCGCGCGCGTTTTATATCCATTGTATCCAACAACCTGGATGAGTTTTTCATGGTGCGCGTTGGAAAGCTGGAGCGCAAAAAGGATATGGGGCGGGTGGTCACCGACCCGGCGGGGCTGACCCCCGGTCAGCAGCTGGAATTGGTGCGGCGCAAGGTCAAAAGGCATGTGCACCATCAGTATGAGGTGCTAAACCGGCACATCCTGCCCGAGCTGGACAAGCAGGGGCTGTGCCTGCTTCATCCGGAAGCGCTCGACCAGGACCAGCACCGCTGGCTGTCACAGTATTTTGAAACACAGGTGCTGCCGGTGCTGGCGCCCAGGACGCTCAACCCCCAGCATCCCTTCCCCATCCTGTCGGCCAAAGCCATCTATATCGCGGTGCTGCTGCAATCCGACAAAGGCGGAGCGCCGCAAACCGCCATCGTCCCGGTGCCCCGGCAACTGGCGCGCGTGGTCATGCTGCCCATGGGCCGCGGCAAGGCTCGCGGCGTGCTGCTGGAGGACCTGATCGCCATGTTCCTGCCAAGGTTGTTTTTATACATGGCGCCGCTGATGCACATGCCCTTCCGCCTGACGCGCAACACCGACTTTGTGGTGAACCTTGAAGACATGGACAACCTGCTCAATGAAATGAGTAAAAACGTCCAGCGCCGCTCCTATGGAAAAATTGTGCGGCTGGAAGTGATGGAGGAGGCGCCCAAGCCGCTGCTGACAACCATCAGCAAGGGGCTGCAGGTGGCTGAGGAGGCGATTACCAGGGTTCAGGGACCGCTGGATCTGCGTTTTTTCATGCGGCAGTTATGTGGCCTGCCCGGCTTTGATCACCTGCGTTATCCCCCGTTTACACCGCGGGTGGACAGCCGCCTGATGGCGCGGCAATCCATCTTCCGCACCATCCGGGGCGGCGACCTGTTTTTCCATCATCCCTATGACAGCTTTGACCCCGTCATCCGTTTTCTGTCAGAGGCAGCAACCGACCCGCAGGTTTTGGCCATCAAGCAGACCCTCTACCGCGTCTCCTCCCACAGCCCGATGATTGACGCGCTGGCGCGCGCCGCGCAAAACGGCAAGCAGGTGACTGTGCTCATTGAGGTGCGCGCACGCTTTGACGAGGAACACAACATCGCCTGGAGCAAGGCGCTGGAAAAGGCCGGATGCCATGTGCTGTATGGCGTGCCGCGCTGGAAGACCCATTCCAAAGTCACCCTGGTGGTGCGAAGGGAGGCGGACGGCCTGAGGCACTACACCCATTTCGGCACAGGCAATTACAACGATGTGACCGCAAAGCTCTATACCGATATGGGCGTGATGACCTGTGACAAGCAGCTGGGCGAGGATGCCGCCGCCTTCTTCAACCTGATTTTGGGCTATCGCTACACCTATCCGATGCGCGAGATGATTGCCTCGCCCTACCACCTGCGCGAGGCCATACTTACCCGCATCCGCCGCGAAGCAGACAGCGCAAGGCAGGGCCGCAAAAGCGGCATCAGCATGAAGATGAATTCTCTCTCCGACCCCATGATGATCGAGGCGCTGCTGGAGGCTGCCGGGGCAGGCGTGCCGGTGCGGCTGATGGTGCGCGGCATTTGCTGCCTGAACTACCGCGAGCAGCCCAATTTGCAGATTTATTCAACCGTGGGGCGCTTTCTGGAGCATCCCCGCATCTATAACTTCTATAACGGCGGCGAACAGGAGGTGTACCTTTCCTCAGCCGACCTGATGCCGCGCAACCTGGACAAGCGCGTGGAGCTGACCGTGCCCGTCAAGGACCCCGGTATCCGCCGTCAGATCCTGTCCGTCCTGGAGTTGGGTTTCATGGACAACCGCAAACGGTGGAAGCTGGTGCATAGCAACCGCTATGAGCGCGTGGCCCGCGCGCTGCCGGCGATCAACGCGCAGGAGGAGCTGATCCTCTCCGGCGACCCCTTGCTTGACAGAAAATTCCGCCAAAGATAGAATCAAAAAACATCACATCCGCCATGGGAACGGCGCAGAAACCGTCAGACAGCGGCAAAAAGGAGCAAGGCGCATATGATTCAGATCTATAACAGCCAAAGCAGGAAAAAAGAAGAATTTGTTCCCCTCCAGGCGGGCAAGGTCGGCATGTACTGCTGCGGTCCCACCGTTTACGATTATTTCCACATCGGGAACGCAAGGCCCTTCATCATGTTTGACGTATTCCGCCGCTACCTGGAAAGCTGCGGGTTTGAGGTGACCTATGTCCAGAACTTTACTGACGTGGATGACAAGATGATCGACCGCGCCCGGCGCGAGGGCATCACCGTCAGGGAACTGGGCGACCGCTTCATCGCGGAATATTGGCGCGACGCAAACGCCCTGGGCGTACGGCCGGCCACGGTCCATCCCCGGGCAACCGAGCACATCCCGCAGATCATCCGGATGATTCAGGGCCTGGTGGACGCGGGCATCGCCTATGAGCACAAGGGCAGCGTCTATTACCATACGCCTGCCTTTCCGGAGTATGGCAAGCTGTCCGGGCAAAACCTGGAGGAGCTTGAGAGCGGCGCGCGCGTGGACGTAGACGAGGAAAAGCGCAACCCGCTGGATTTTGCGCTGTGGAAAGCGGAAAAGCCGGGCGAGCCCAGCTGGGACAGCCCCTGGGGCAAAGGCAGGCCGGGCTGGCACATCGAGTGCTCCGCCATGAGCATGGCATACCTGGGCGAGCGCTTCGACATCCACTGCGGCGGCCAGGATTTGCTCTTCCCCCACCACGAAAATGAGGTGGCGCAGTCGGAGGGCTTTACCGGCCATCCCTTTGTCAACTACTGGATGCACAACGGCTTCCTGAACATTGACAACGCCAAGATGTCCAAGTCTCTGGGCAATTTCTTTACCGTGCGCGACATCCTCAAGGAGTATGAGCCGGAGGACGTGCGGATGCTGATGTTATCCGCCCACTACAGAAGCCCGCTCAATTTCAGCCGGGAGATGATGGCCCAGGCAAGGGCCTCCCTGACACGGCTGTACACGGCGCTGGAGCGCGTCCGGGAGCTGGCGCAAACCTGCCAAATGAAAGATATGGCGCAGGCTGACCTGGATGTGCTGGAGCAGGTGGAGGCCGCGCGGGAGACCTTCCGGCGCGGTATGAACAACGATTTCAATACCGCCGAGGCCATGGGCGCGCTGTTTGACCTGGCCTATCTGGCCAATACCGCGCTCAGTCCGGACAGCGCCCGGCAAGCCTGCCAGGCCCTGCTGAAGGCCATGGAGGACATGGCGGCCATCTTCGGCATCCTGACCCAATCAGCGCAACAGGTGCCTGAGGAGGTCCACACCCTGGCGCAGCAGCGCGTACAGGCGCGCAAGAACCGTGACTGGGCACAAAGCGATGCGCTGCGCGCTCAGATTGCGCAGCTGGGCTGGCTGGTGGAGGATACGCCCCAGGGTCAGAAGCTGCGCCGAGCTTAGGGAAGAATGCGCAGGCGGCCGTTTCCGCAAAAGCTGTGGAACGCCCTGGGCGTCTCAGCCCTGCTGGCTTGTCTGGTGATCCTGATCGCCCTGGCAGCGCCGGCGCTCAGGGGCCTGCTGGCCCGAGGGCCCACGCAAACCCTGGCGCTGCGCCCCCAGGCGGCGCAGGCACCGCCGCCAACCCCCCAGTCCCCACCACAGGGTCTGCTGAACCTGAACACCGCCACCAAAGAGCAGCTGATGAGCCTGCCGGGCATCGGCGGGCACCTGGCGGAGCAGATCATCCAGCAGCGGGCCATTCATCCCTTTTATTTTGTGGAGGATTTGCGTGCTGTCAGCGGCTTTGGCGACAAGCGCATCGCCGCCCTCAGGGGGCTGGTGTATGTGGAGGGGCCGGCCGGCAGGGAGACAGATCAGCCAGGAGACTGAAAAAGCACAGTGTAAAACCGCGCGCCCCGTTCCGTTCCTGGGCGCGCGGCTCTTTTATGCCGTTTGTGCGGTGTATTTTAATCAGGGTTTGGGTATGGCGGCCGCATCATTGACCGCGTCCCAGGTTTTCTGTCCGACCACGCCATCTACCTTGAGTTTGTTATAGTACTGGAAGGAGCGCACCGCCAGGTAGGTTTCATAGTCGAAGTAGGATTCAGTGTACTTGCCGGTCAGGTAGCCCAGCGCGACCAGCTTCGTCTGCAGCTGCTTGACCATGTTGCCTGATTTCTTGTACCTGAGGGGCAGCGTTTCAATCACAGGCTGAGGCGGAGCGTCCGCCTGGATGGCGGTCATATCAAAAAGCTTGTCCCAGGTCAGCGGACCCACAATGCCGTCCACAGACAAGCCGTTTTTCTTTTGGAAGGCACACACCGCCAGATAGGTATCAAAGCCAAATTTCTTGTCCACAGCGCCGCCGCCAAGATACTTCAGGGCTTGAAGCCTGGTTTGAATCTGACCCACCTTGTCGCCGGAATCACCATACTGAATGCGCATGGTACCGGAACTCGGCGGCGATGCGGAGGCCGGAACAGGATGGGGACCAAACAGCGCGTTCCAGGTATTGAGACCAACGATGCCATCCACTGACAAGCTGTTGTTTTTCTGGAAGGCGCGCACTGCCAGATAGGTCTGGTAATCAAAGCTGTCAGCTACCGTAGCGACATCGTAGCCAAGCGCGTCAAGCTTCTGCTCAATCATCAGCACACCGGGGTTCACATCAAGAAGCTTATAGGGTATCTTGGACAACGGATCAAAAGGCGCAGGCGGCGCGGGCAGGGGCAGGGCGCCTGTCAGGGCTCCCCAGGTGACGGGGCCTACCACGCCATCCACCTTCAAGCCCATGTCCTTTTGATACTTGACGACTGCCTGGTAGGTCGAATAGCCGAACTTGCCTTCCACATCCTTCGTATAGTAACCCAGGTCGCGCAGCAAGCCCTGCACCGTCTTGACAGCCGGGCCTGCGTCTCCATACGCGATGCGCTGGTATGAAGCCGGGTCGGCGGCAATGCCGTCGGCTTTGATGGCACCGGCGCTGAACAGGACGAAATTGGTGGTCTCGCCAATCACACCGTCCACTTTCAGGCCGTTCTTTTCCTGAAAAGCTTTGACAGCCAGATAGGTAGTATGGCCGAATTTACTGTCGATCTTGTCCTTGTAGTAGCCCAGCTCCGCCAGACGCGCCTGGGCCTGTTTGACCTGGCTGCCGGAAGACCCGTACTTCAGGTCCTCTGCCAGGGCATTGGGAATCAGCAGGCCAATCATCAGCAAAGCGCCAAGGAATCCTGCCAGTATCCGCCTCTTCATTGTCTGCACTCCTCTCTGCGGCTGTTATATATCATGCCAATCTTTGTCAGGCCTCTTCACTATATCGCAAAAAACACCTGCTTGCAAGACGGAAACAGCCATATTACAAAGGCTCCGAGTTTTATTTGCCAAGTAAATCAAGCCCCGTGATAAACTGGTCGGCATTTATTTCATTATCCGCAAATCTCCGCATAAGCTGCAGCATTTCTTTTCCCTCGGCAGAAGTGTAAACACAAGGGCTTGCATCAGGGAAATACAGGTAAGGGGCTGCTATATGGTACTTGGCCAGCCAATCCGGTGAAATGAGATACTTCCAATCCTCCGTTTGCATGGATTTCAGGACATTGTTTTGCCGTTTAAGCTGTTCTTCCAGTTCCTGCCGTTTGGCCTTTGATAGATTGGGATCATTCAACTGAGCAATGGTGAGGTCGATACGCTTCTTCTGGTCTGCGATATCCTCATCCAGATGAGGGCGCTCAAGCGCCTGGCTGTCCATGAAAGCATAGCTTGCAGTGTAAGAAGATAGGTGGGTAATCACATGCTCAAGATAATCAATCGCCAGATTTTTTTGTCCGCTTTCAGCACCAACACAAAGCAAACTCAGGCTTCCCTTGAAAAGAACAGGCTGATCATTCCTGATTCTAAGCGGCATCGCGTGGGAATAGCCATCCTTGATGCCGATGATACCAAAGCCCATCAATTCATTTTGGAAAAGTTGCATGTTTCCTTCACCTGCTCGCGGTTCAGCCTCGTACAGCGCCAGCCCCACATTCACCGTGCGTTCCAGCAATGCGCGAAATTCCTCCGTGTGAAAATCCGGCATCCTTCCTTCATACAGCATGGGCAGCGTGTAGCAATCCAGCAAAACCGGAAGCAGGTAGTTTATATAGGATTGCCTGTTATAAAGGCTTTCATCAATCACATTGCTTATGCGGATTTTTGGCTCTGGGGCTTGTTTGATTCTTTCCACCCATTGTTCCAGAAATGCCAGCAGCTCCATGTAGCTGGCTGGTACCGGGATGTCGCTCAAACCCGCAGCCTGCCAGGCATCCTCACAGATTCCAAAGCCGCTTAGCAGGATGCTCTCAGGTACGGCATAAATTCTGCCATCCTT
>JAKPNM010000123.1 GCA_029548395.1 Bacillota bacterium | reverse complement strand
GATCCTTTTAGTTGTTTGGTAACCTCAATTCTTGTCGCCATTGATACTTTCCCTTTCATTCAATCAGCATACTCTTTTCGCGCTCATTCTTATTTGAGGCAACACTGTCTCTTCGCGCTCATTTTATATAAGGTACGCCGCTGTATTGGATTTTATGATAAATATAGTGTATACTAACCGGGACATCACATGATGAGGTGCTAAATGTCCCAAAATATTTTCGACAGTATCCTGGCACAGGAGGAAAAGGCCGCGGCCTTCTTGCTGGATGCCCAGCACAGCGCCAATGAGATCGTTAAGAATGCCGAGGCGACTGCCGCTGAGGAAGAGCGCGAGGCAGCCATCCATAACCGTGCCTTGTTTCAGCAAATGCTTGAGGAGCGTCGGCAGGCCGTTGAAAAACGTCTGGAGGCTAACCGGGAAACGCAGGCAAAGCAATTGGCAGACAGCATGAAGATCGCTCAGGCGAAACTGGCCCAGGCTGTCGACCATATCGTCAGCGAGGTGCTCAATGGCGCTGGTTGAGATGCAGCGCATCTACGCCCTGGTCATGAAGAATGATCAGGCGGCCCTGCTGCAAATGGTGCAGCGGGCCGGCTGTGTGCAGATCACCCCGGTTGGCACGGACGAAGCCCAGGGTCTTAGTGCTGCTGATCAACGTGTCCAGCGCAACGAGGAAGCCATGAGCCGTGTCCGCTGGGCGATAAACCGCCTGAGCAGGTATGATCCGGTCAAGCAATCCATGTTTAAACCCCTCCCGGCGGTGGAGCCAGCCGCCCTGGAGGAAGAAGACTTGAGCGCCGCGATCGCGGTGGTCGAGCAGGTGGAGGAACTGGAGCGCCAAAGCGGCGAGCTGCGCGGACAGCACACACGCCTGGAACAGATGGCTGAACAGCTTCAGCCCTGGGCGGGATTGGATGTTCCCGCCAGTCAGATTCACGACACTGCCACTACCCGGGTTTGGACAGGGCACGCGCCGCAGCGCGGCTTAAACCGATTGATGAAGGAATGGGCGGGCCGCCCTGCCGTCATCAGCGTGCTGGGAAGCCAGCGCGACAGCGCAACTTTCTATGCGGTAGTGCATAAGGCCTGCGCGGATGACTTTCTGTCGGATCTGCGCGCGATTGGGTATCAGCATGCGGCCCCATTGCTCAATCAGGAAACTCCTGCGGAGCAACTGGAGCATATCGCCTGGGAACGCGAGGATTTGCGCGTACAGGAAGCGCATATTGAGCAGCGCATGGCCGATCTGGGTACCTCCCTGCATATGCTGCGCCTGGCTTATGAGAACCTGGCTGCGCGCAAGGGACGCCTGGACGCGCTGGGCACCATGGCGCACACACAAAGCGTATCGGTGTTGGCCGGCTGGGCGCCCAAGGCTGTGGCCCAGCCTTTGGCTGACGCCATTATCAAGGCGTTTCCCGGCGCCCAGGCCATGGTGCGCGATCCGATAGAGGGAGAGGACCCGCCGGTGCTGCTGCACAACCATCCGGTGGTCCGGCCGTATGAGGCTGTCATTACCGGCTTTGCCTTGCCTGCCAACGGCGCGCTGGACCCCACTGCGGTCATGATGCCCTTTTTCGCCATTCTTTTTGGCATGATGGTGTCCGATGCCGGCTATGGCCTGGTGATGGCTTTGCTGATTCCCATCCTGGTCAAAATCATGCAGCCATCCGAGGGCGCGCGCAAGATTTTCTGGATCATCGCCGGAGGCGGCGTCTCCACGGTGCTGTGGGGCGCGTTGTACAACACCTGGTTTGGCTTTGGCCCCTGGCCCAGCCTGTTTGATCCGGTCAATGATTCCCTGCCGGTGATGATACTGTGCATCGGGGTGGGGGCCCTGCATCTGTTCACGGGCCTTATCCTGGGCGCGGTGCAAAATTTTCGCAGGGGTGATCCCTTCAGCGCAGTGTGTGACCAGTTCAGCTGGATTTTACTGGTCATTGGCCTGGGGCTCTTGCTGCTGCCGCAGGCTGCGCAGATTGGCAAATGGATGGCCATCCTGGGCGCCGGCATTATTCTGGTCACCGCGGGGCGGGATAAATCCAAAAACCCGATCAAGCGTCTGGTGTCCGGATTTGGCGCGCTGTATGGCATCACCAGCTGGGTTTCCGACCTGCTCAGCTACATGCGTTTGTTTGGCATGGGGCTGGCCACCGGCGTCATCGGCATGGTCATCAACCAGCTGGTTGGCATGATCATGGGAGGCGGCATCCTGGGCATCATTTTTGGCGCTGTCGTGTTTGTGGGCGCTCACCTGTTCAATGCCGCCATCAACATCCTGGGCGCCTATGTGCATGCCTGCCGACTGCAATACATCGAGTTTTTCGGCAAGTTCTATGAGGAAGGAGGGAAGCCTTTCAAACCCCTGCGCTTCGCGCCGCGCTATGTGCGCCTTCACGAATAAACGATTCCATTTGTTCATCAAATTATAACGTAGGAGGACTTCCATGTTAAGTATCGGTCAAATCCTGGCATTTGCCGCCGCCGCCCTGTCCACCCTGATCGCGGGCTATGGCTCCGCCAAGGCAGTCGGCCTGGCAGGCCAGACCTCAGCAGGCGTTTCAACGGAAAATCCCGAGGTCAACTCCAAGCTGATGGTGCTGCAGATTCTGCCGGGCACCCAGGGCATTTATGGTTTTTTGATTGCTGTCATTATCCTGGTCAACACCGGCGCGCTCAGCGGCAACCTCAAGGATGTGGATTTGTTGCAGGGCGTGATGCTGCTTGTTGCCATCCTGCCGGTGGTTGTGGTCGGCTACCTGTCCGCCATCCATCAAGCCAAGGTCGCTTCCGCGGGCATGCTGATGGTAGGTCAGCACCCGGACATGTCCGGTAAGGCCATCACCATGACCGTTATGGTGGAGACCTACGCGGTGCTTGCATTGCTGGCATCCTTTCTGATGGTCAACGCCGTCAAGCTGTGATGGAACGCCTTGATACAAAGCCCATCCTGGACCAGATCCAGGCGGATGCCCGGCAGGCTGCCGACACCCTGCTGAGCGAAGCGCGCGACCGCGCGGCGGCGATTTCAGAGCGCTCCAGCCGTCGCGTACAGGAACTGGTGGAGGATACCCGGGCCAAAGCGCAGGCGGAAGCTGACCTGCTGGAGGATCGTATGCTGCGCCTGGCAGGGCTGGAGCAGCGCAATCTGTTCGTGGCCGCCAAGCGCGAGCTGATTGACCGCGCCTTTGAGCAGGCCATTCAAACCCTCAACAAGGTTCCCGGTGATCAGGTGACCCGCGTGATTGGCGAGCTGCTGCTTCGCTATGCGGCAGGGGATGAGACGCTGGTAGCCGGCGAAATCAATGATGCCTTCTTTACACCGGATTTTATCCGCGATATCAACCAGCGCCTGTCACAAAGCGGCAGGCAAGGCCATTTATGCGCCAGTGAAGGACGTGAGCCGGGCGTGTGTGGCGTTGTGCTCAGGGGCAGGAACAGCCAGGTCAACTGCACTTTCGCCGCGCTGATGGAAACTCGGCGAGAGGAGATGGAGTCGGCGGTCGCCGGCATCCTTTTCCCGCCGCCGCAAGAATGAAGGAGATTTCATGCCGCAATCAAGCATCGCCTATGCTGTAGGCCGTGTCAGGGCTGCAGCCCGCAAGCCTTTGGGCAATGCCCAGCTGGAGCGCTTGCTTTCCAGCGCCGATTATGACGAGGCGCTGCGCTTGCTGATTGAAATGGGCTGGTCAGACGCCCAGGCTGGCGATGTTGAGCAGCTGAGCATCAGCATGCTGGAGCAGATCTGCACCCGCCTTCGCGCCATCACGCCCATGAGCGAGCTGACAGACTGTTTCCTGCTGCGGCATGACGCGCAAAACCTCAAGACACTGTTCAAAGCGCGTATCCTGGATATCAAGCCGGAGAGTTTGTCCCGCTGCGGCACCATCCCGCTGGACAGCCTGCGCCATGCCGTGACGGAGCGCTCCTACAAAAAACTGCCTGCTTTCCTTGAGCTTGTGATGGAGACTCTGGAAAAGCAGATGGCGCTCAATCCCGACCCGATGCAGATTGACGTGCAGATAGACCGCGCGCTGTATACCGAGCTGGCCAGGCGGATGAAAGCTGTCAAGTCAAAGCCTGTAAAATCCTATTTCGCCGGCAAGGCCGACCTGATTAACGCAGTTTCTTTCCTGCGCCTGACGGCGATGAAAACCCAGGACATTCAGTTCTCGGACATCATGTTGCCGGGCGGCACGCTGTCTCAGCAGGACTGGCAGTCCATTGCGGAGCGCCCTGAGAAACTGGTGCCGGCCTTTGTATCCTACGGCCCGCAGGTTCAGCGTGCGCTTGGCAATGCCCAGCAGGATCATGCCGCGCTGCCGGCATTGGAAAAGGCCGCCGATGACTGGCTGCTGGCCTTGTTCCGTCCCTTGCGCAATGAGCCCTTCGCGGTGGAGGTGCTGATCGGCTGGCTGCTTGCGCATGAGCGTGAAGCCGGCGCTGTGCGGCTGATCATGGCCGGCAAACTCAATGGTTTCTCACAGGGAGCCATCCGGGAAAGGTTGCGTGAAGCCTATGGCAGATAAACTGTTGCGCATGGGCGCTGTGGGGGAAGAGGACGCCATCCTGGCCTTCAAGGCCATTGGTGCCGTTGCGGTGCCGGCAAACACCGCTGATGAGGTGGCAAGCGCGTTGCACCGTCTCAGCCGTGACGGCATACCGATCATATTTATCACAGAGGCCGCGGCGCGCATGGCGCCGGAGGCTGTCGCGCGCTACGATCAGGCGATGGAAACCGCGGTGATTCCCATCCCGGGTATCCGCGGTTCGGATGGTTACGGCGCGCAGCGGGTGCGGGACAATGTCATCAAGGCCATCGGCGCGGACATCCTGCAGTACAACAACTGACACACAGAAACGAGGAAGATAGCATGGCCCAGGGCAAAATTGTTAAAGTCGCAGGCAGCCTGATCGTGGCGGAAGGCATGTCCTCCGCGCGCATGTTTGATGTGGTGCGCGTAAGCCGCCACAGGTTGATCGGCGAAATTCTTGAACTGCGCGGCGACCGCGCCTCCATCCAGGTTTATGAGGAAACCAGCGGCCTTGGACCGGGGGAGCCGGTAGAGTCCACCGGCGCGCCGCTTTCCCTGGAGCTGGGGCCCGGGTTGATCGAGTCCATCTTTGACGGCATTCAGCGCCCGCTCGACCGCATCCGCGAACAGGCGGGGGATCGCATAGCCCGCGGTATTGAGCTGCCTGCCCTGGACCGTGAGCGCGTTTGGGATTTTACGCCTGTGGCGCAACCGGGCGATGCGGTAGAGGCTGGCGATGTGCTTGGCACCGTACAGGAAAACGCGCTGATTGAGCATCGCATCATGGTGCCGCCGGGCCTGTCGGGCACCGTCAGGACCATAGCGCGGGGCGCTCACAAGGTGACGGATGTGATCGCGGTGCTGGAAGCCGGGGATGGACAGGAGCATGGGTTGAGCATGCTGCAACGCTGGCCGATGCGCATCGGGCGTCCTTACAGGGAGAAGCTGTCCCCTCAAATGCCCATGGTGACCGGGCAGCGTGTGATCGATACTTTCTTTCCCATCGCCTCAGGCGGTGTGGCGGCCATCCCCGGGCCGTTTGGCTCGGGCAAGACGGTGGTTCAGCATCAGCTGGCCAAGTGGGCGGATGCGGACATCATCGTGTATGTGGGCTGCGGTGAGCGCGGCAATGAGATGACGGACGTGCTGCAGGAGTTCCCCCGGCTGCATGATCCCAAAACCGGCCAATCCCTGATGAAGCGCACAGTGCTGATTGCCAACACCTCGGACATGCCGGTCGCAGCGCGCGAGGCATCCATTTACACCGGCATCACCATTGCCGAATATTTCCGCGATATGGGTTACCGTGTAGCCATCATGGCGGACTCCACCAGCCGCTGGGCCGAGGCGTTGCGCGAGATGAGCGGCCGGCTGGAGGAAATGCCCGGCGAGGAGGGTTATCCGGCCTACCTGTCCAGCCGCATCGCGGAGTTTTATGAGCGGGCAGGCCAGGTGGTTTGTCTGGGCAGCGAGGGACGCAAGGGCGCGATTTCGGCCATTGGCGCGGTGTCACCCCCGGGCGGCGACATCTCGGAGCCGGTTTCCCAGGCCACTTTGCGGATTGTCAAGGTTTTCTGGGGCTTGTCCGCGCAATTGGCCTACCGGCGCCATTTCCCGGCGATCGACTGGCTGCTGTCCTATTCCCTGTATTTGGACAATCTGTCCGATTGGTTTACCGATCATGTCTCCCCCGAATGGAACGCTTTGCGCCTCAAGGCCATGACCGTGTTGCAGGAGGAAAGCGAGCTGGAGGAGATTGTGCGCCTGGTGGGCATGGACGCCCTGAGCTGGAAGGACCGGCTGACCATGGAGGTGGCGCGCTCCGTCCGCGAGGACTTCCTCCATCAAAATGCGTTTGATGAGGTGGACACCTATACGTCACTGGAGAAACAATACCGCATGCTGCGGCTAATATTGGATTATGCAGACAAGGGGCAGGCCGCGCTGGACGCGGGCGCCAATCTGTCAGATGTCATCGGAATGCCGGTGCGCGAGCGCATTGGCCGCGCCAAATACATCCCAGAGGATTCTCTGATCTATTTTGATGAAATCGAGTCGGAGCTTGCCGCGCAGACCAGCGCTCTGATCAACCGGGGAGGGCTGTAAGATGCTCAAGGAATACCGTACCATCCGTGAACTTGTTGGACCGCTGATGCTGGTGGAGGATGTCCAGGGCGTCACTTACAACGAACTGGTAGAAATCCGCGAGGCCAGCGGCAATATCCGCCGCGGCAAGGTGCTTGAGGTCGACGGATCGACTGCCCTGGTGCAGCTGTTTGAAAGCAGCAACAGCCTGCAAATGGACACCAGCACGGTGCGTTTTCTGGGCCGCAGCATTGAACTGTCGGTGTCCGAGGACATGCTGGGCCGTGTGTTTGACGGCATGGGCAACCCCAAAGACAAGGGACCGGCCATCATCCCTGACAAGCGCATGGACATCAACGGCACACCGCTCAACCCGTCTGCGCGCGACTACCCCAGCGAGTTCATCCAGACAGGCATCTCGGTCATCGACGGGCTCAATACCCTGGTGCGCGGTCAGAAGCTTCCGGTTTTTTCAGGTTCCGGCCTGCCCCATGCCCAGTTGGCCACACAGATCGCCCGCCAGGCCCGCGTGCTTGGCCAGGACAGTAAATTTGCCGTGGTGTTTGCCGCCATTGGCATCACCTTTGAAGAAGCCGATTACTTTATCAGCGATTTTCGCCGCACCGGCGCCATTGAGCGCGCCGTGCTGTTCATAAACCTGGCCAACGATCCGGCCATTGAGCGCATCTCCACCCCGCGCATGGCGCTGACCGCTGCAGAGTACCTCGCCTACGAAAAAGACATGCATGTGCTGGTCATCATGACCGACATCACCAACTATGCCGAGGCCTTGCGCGAGGTGTCCGCCGCGCGCAAGGAGGTGCCGGGCCGCCGCGGCTACCCGGGCTACTTGTATACCGACCTGGCCAGCATGTATGAGCGGGCTGGCCGTATCATCGGAAAGAAAGGGTCCATTACGCAGATTCCCATTCTGACCATGCCCGAGGATGACAAGACCCATCCGATTCCTGACCTCACCGGTTACATCACCGAGGGCCAGATTATTCTGAGCCGTGATTTGCACCGCCGCGGCATCACGCCGCCCATCGACGCGCTGCCTTCCCTGTCGCGGCTTAAGGACAAGGGCATTGGCGAGGGCAAGACCCGCAAGGATCACGCTGCCACCATGAACCAGCTGTTTGCCGCCTACTCCCGTGGCAAGGACGCCAAGGAGCTGGCCATCATCCTGGGCGAGGCTTCCTTGACGGACATAGACAAGAAATACGCGGCTTTCTCGGATGCCTTTGAGCAGCAGTATGTTTCCCAGGGCTACCAGACTGACCGCAGCATTGAGCAAACGCTGGACTTGGGCTGGGAGCTGCTTAAAATTTTGCCGCGCGCGGAGCTCAAGCGCATCCGCGACGACATGCTGGATGAGTTTATGCCCCTGGAAGAGGAAGAGGAGGTATAGGCATGTCCGTCCTGCGCGTCAACCCCACCCGGATGGAACTGACCACCATGAAACGCAGGCTGGCCACAGCCAGGCGCGGTCACAAGCTGCTCAAGGACAAGCGTGACGAGCTGGTGCGCCGCTTTATCCTGATTGCCCGGGAGAACGCTTCCCTGCGCGAGCAGGTCGAACAGGCCCTGGGCGGCGCGCTGCGGGATTTTGCCCTGGCCAGCGCGGTGATGGAGCCTGGCGCTTTGTACCAGGCCTTGCTGTATCCGGCGCGTCAGGCGGCGTTGACCATGGGCCGGCGCAACATTCTGTCCGTGCGCGTACCGGTCTTCAGCATGGATGAGGAAAGCTTGGGCAAGGCGGTGCTGCCCTATGGGCTGGCGGAGACATCCGCCCAGCTGGACGGCGCGATAGAAACCATGTCGCAGGCGCTGCCGCTGCTGATCAAATTGGCCGAGACGGAGAAGACCAGCAGTCTGCTGGCTGATGAAATCCAGAAAACCCGCCGGCGTGTCAATGCGCTGGAGTATGTCATGATCCCGCAGTTTGAAGAGACCATCCGCTATATCACCATGAAACTGGATGAAAACGAGCGCGGCGCGCTGACACGGCTGATGAAGGTCAAAGACATGATCGCCGAGCGCGCGACCTGATTGTCTGCGGTTTTATCCTCAAAGCAAGAGACCTTTGGGATTGTCTGCTCAAAGGTCTCTTTGTATTCATTAAGATATGATATGGGATATGCGCTGTATTGTCCGACTGTTAGTTACATTTACTCAACCAACTGTCCCAGAATAAAAACCTTGACGACTTTGCTTGCCACAGCGAAGCAGTCGCCATCCATCAACACAATGTCCGCGTCCTTGCCTGTCTCCAGCGACCCGACCCTGTCGGATATTCCCGAATGGACAGCCGCATTGATGGTGATGGCCTGCAGCGCATGGAAGGGATCCATTCCGGATTTGACCGCCAGCGCTGCGCATAAGGTGAGATACTCCTGAGGAATGACCGGCGCGTCAGTGATGATGGACACCTTGCAGCCGGCCTTGTCCAGGATGCCGGGGGTTTCAAAGGTGCGGTTGCGCAGCTCAAATTTGCTGGCGCTGGACAATGAGGGGCCGATGGCCAGAGGCACCTTCTCCCTGGCCAGTTCCTGGGCGATCAGGTGGCCTTCGGTTACATGCTCCAGGGTAATATCCACATCGAACTCCCGCGCGATACGCAGGGCCGTGAAGATGTCCTCGGCAGTGTGCGCGTGCGCCTTCAGCGGCATCTGTTTGCGGATGACCGGCAGCAGCGCCTCCATCTTCATATCAAAGGCTGGCGCCTTGCCGGGATCCTCCTCGGCGGCCTTCTTTTTGGCTTCATACTCTCGGGCCTTAAACAGCGCTTCGCGCAGCTTGCTGGCAGTGGTCATGCGGCTGGAATCACCCTTGTCGCGGTAGACGCGCTTGGGGTTTTCGCCAAAGGCGCACTTCATGCTGGTTTCCATTTTCACCAGCATGTCGTCCACGCGTTTGCCCACAGTCTTGACTGCCAAAAAGGTACCGCCCAGCACGTCGGCGCTGCCCGGCCCGGTATTGACTGTGGTGACCCCGGCCAGGGCGGCGGCGCGCAGGTGCGGCTGCATGGGTTTAAAACCGTCAACTCCCCGCAGCTGCGGGCTGATAATGTCGTTGATTTCGTTATAGTCGCTGCCTTCATAGCCAATGCCGTAACCGTCCAGGCCCAGATGGCTGTGCGCGTCAATAAAGCCCGGGTAAACCAGCAAGCCCTTGGCATCCACCACCTGCGCGCCCTTGGCGCTGATATTTTTCGCGATCCTGCTGATTTTGCCGTCCTTGACAAGAATGTCTGCGATCTTGCCTTCCGGAAGGATGGCATCGTGGATTTCACCGCCTTTAATGAGCAACATAATGGAGTCCCCTGTTAAAGCTTGATCTCGGCTGATTGTTCGCTGGAATCGTAGATGGCTTGCATGATCTGCGCGGTAAGAATGACGGTATCGATGTGGCTGGGCAGCTTTTTGCCGGTTTGCACACAATCAATGAACTCATCAATTTCCCGCTGGAACATGTTTCCGCTCTTGAAGCTGGGCGTGATGGTCTGCAACATGCCGTCCTTGGCGGTATACAGCGTGTAGTTGCCGCCGTACTGCAGCCGGATACCCGCCTTGTCGCCCATGAAGTCAATATAAGCCTCTTTTTCACCGATGTTTTGCGCCCATGCGCCGTGAACGGTGATGACCGGGCCCTGGGTGCGGATGAGCGCGGTGACCGAGTCGTCCACATCGTAGGTGCCCCCGGAAATGTGCGGACCGGCCCACATATCGGTATACACATAGTTGTCAATGTCCCGCCCCAGCTTGCAGAAGGCCTGCCCGCTCACTGTGCGCGGAACAGGGTCGCCGCAGCAGTACATCACAATGTCCAGGTAGTGGACGCCCCAGTCAATCAGGGCGCCGCCCCCGGCAATGGCTTTGGTGGTAAAAGCGCCGCCCAGGCCGGGAATGGAGCGGTGCGCACGGAAAGATACATAGACATGATAGATTTCGCCAAGTTCACCCTGGTCGATGTAGCGCTTGATGTGACGAACAGCGTCATTGAAGCGGTTGACCACGCCGATATTGAGCGTCATGCCGGTTTCATGCTGCGCTTTTTGCATCGCCAGCGCCTCGTCATAGGTGCGCGCCGCCGGTTTTTCGCACAGCACATGTTTGCCTGCGCGCATGCAGTCAATGGCGATTTGTGCATGCACATTGTTGGGCGTGCAGATGCTGACCGCCTGCACCTGTGGGTCTTTGAGGATTTCCCGGTAGTCGGTCACGGCCTTGCCGACACCGTAGGTCTCCACGGCCTTCTGCGCGCGCTCGGGGATAATGTCACAGAAATAGAGCACCTGCGCGTCCTTGTTTTTCATGTAGCTGGGAATGTGGGCGGCATTCGCGATGGTACCGCAGCCAATTACTGCAACCTTGACCATTTTGTCCTCCTGGTTTTTTTTTGATGATAGCACAAAAACATTGCGATCTCAACGCGCCGTGCCGATTATTTGCCTGTCTTTCCGCAAGAGATATCCGCCTCACCTCATCAGCGGGCGGATAAAGTCCCACGATAATTATTACAGGAATGCAACAAATCGTTCTTGTGCTGCGTCTAATCATAAAAGGACCTTGTTCTTTATGTTGCGGCACTGTTGCGGAAAGGAAAACAGCTAACATTTTTGTAAAACAAACGTAAATTTATTGACACAATTACACGCCCTGTTTATACTTGAATCATTCGAGGGCTGAGGGGCTGATGGCAGGCAGAACCGCCGATCCCCCTCCCCGGAGCCGAGATGGCAAGGAGGTTTCCTGATGAACATGCATGATCATACCCGGCGGATCATCCGCCAAAGTTTCCTGTTCCTGCTTGTCCTTTGCCTGCTGCCGACAGTATCCCTGCCCGCCCTGGCAGAAGACAAGCCGGTTACCAACCTGTTTGGCAGCGCGCTGATGGACACCTATGACAACATTGTCTCTGCTGTGCGCGTGGGTGATACCCTGTATCTTCAAACGTATAACGCCCTGTATTCCTTTAGTCCCGGAGACCGGGCTGCTGTAAAGCTCGTGAATCTGTCGGAACAGATGTGGAACTACGGCGTAGAGGATCCGTCTGCCCAGCGCGAGCCGCTGATCTCCACCCTGCTCTCGGACGGGCAGACCTTGTACGCCCTGGACAATGAAGCCCAAACCCTTTACATCATAGAGATTCAGGGCGAACAAGTGCATTTCAAGAATCCTCTTACTCTGCAAATGGAGGAATTTGTCGTCGGAGAACCTCCCTACGTGTATGTTGAGTCACCTGAATGGGCCAGAATCCTGGACGGCCGGCTGTACATGAAGAAACAAAATTATGAGGATAATCCGTCAGACCTTTTCAGCTATGATTTGGCCACAGGCGAGAAAAAGGCGCATCAAGTCAATCACCTGGTCTCCGTCGATACGTATAAGGACGGCAAATTTATCGCGGCAGTATATAACATCACCAACAGCTATGACCCTGAGACAGGTACCATGCGCAAGCCGGAACTGGCCATCTTTGATCCGGCTGATGACAGCCTGGTGATGCTGGATGTTTCTTTGCCCGTCAGCGGGGACTTCACGGACTCAGTGGGCAGCATCTACTATGACCCGGCGGAGGACTGCCTGTATACCTACACCGATACCGATCTCTACCGCCTGGAGGAGGGATTTAAAACCAGGCGCCTTATTGGATACCTGCCGATGTTCGGCACCTACGGCAACGTCAGGAACGGAGGCCTGCTGCCCCTGCCGGATGGCCGTCTGGCGGTCACTTTCGGGGTCAGCACTTTCATCCGTGAACGCACTGAGAAGGGGCTGGAAGGCGTTTCAGTTCTGTCATTTGCCGGCGGTATGGATGACCCGGACATGCTGACCCGCGCCCTGATGGAAATGGACAATGTGGTGCTTCGCCGCGTTGAGGGCCTGCAATACAACTATCTGACCCCGGATCAGCTGGCTTCCATGTTCCTGACCAAGTCTTTCGAAGTTGATATTTTGCCTATCAATGCCTACACTTTTGATTTGGACAAGCTGATTGAGAAGGGATACCTGGCAGACCTGTCCGCCAGCCGGCTCATCAGCGATTATGTTGGCCGCATGCAGCCCAATCTCAGCAAAGCTGTCCTGAAGGATGGCAAGGTGTATGCCGTGCCGGTCGGCCTGTTGGTTTTCCCGATGTCCGGCTTTGTCAAGCCGTTTGAGGAGCTCAAGCTTGAGATGCCGGCCACCATCAAAGAGCTGCTGGCATTGGCCCGCAAGTGGGCGGAAGGCTTTGGGGAGGAAAATCCTGAATACACTCTTTTCAGCAACGAATATGAACTCAGGAAGGCGCTGACAAGACTGGTCATGGAAAGCTACATCAACACTGCCTTTGGTGCGGGAGAGAACCTGGTGTTTGATACCCCGTTGTTTCGGGAGCTGATGCAGGAAATCGAATCCATTCCCTATGGTGACATGAGCCAGGAGATTGACTGGGACACCCCGGAAGGCCAGGCTGCCGGTGAGGAGTTCTTCCAGAAGCAAGGCCTGATCGAGACCGGAATGGGGTATGAGCCGCGTTATTCTGTTGGAGTAAACAATGCAGGCGATTATCAGTTTAAGCCTCTGATCATCCCCCTGGATGAGGGCATGCCCGCCTTTCATCAGGCTGATTTCACCATGCTGTCGGTCCTGTCCAACTCCAAAAACCAGGCTGTGGCAATCGAGCTGATTGAGCGTTACCTGTCAAAGCTTGATTTGCTGGACCGGGCAGCCATGGATCCCGGCTATACCGAGGCGATCCCCAACAAGGATTATGACAAAACCCTGGCTGAACTCGCCAAACAGATCACGCATATGGAGCAGTTGATTGGCAAGGCGGAGGGCGCGGCGAAAAGCAACCTTGAGGAAAATCTCAGGTATAGCAGGGAGTATTTCGAACAGTTCAAACAAACCGGTCAATACCTTGCTACCGCTGAAGACCTGGTCCAGATGCATGAGGTTGTGAGCAAGCTGTATGTGATGACTGGCCTGATGAACGCGCAGCGCCAGGCCCTCTGGAGTGAACCGGACCTGTCCGAACAGTATGTCAGCGGAGCCATCACGCTGGAGCAATTCATCAGACAGGCTGATGATAAATTGCGCCTGGTGCGCATGGAATACCAATAAAGTCCGACTGCCCGGCTTGTATCACCGGCTCCCTCAATATCCGGTCAGCGGGCGGGACCTCGCCCGCTGATCATTTTTTCCCGAACACATTCCGCAGGCTGGCTGCTTGAGCCTGCTGGAGGAAAGCGAAGGGCATGTTTACCAAAAAAAAGAGCCTGTGGCTATTTTTGCTGCCGGGTTTGGCAGGACTGATGATTTTTCATCTGGCACCCTTCCTGGGCGGCATCTATTTTAGCCTGACGGACGGGACTGTGAACAACCGCCTGGTCTGGTTTGCCAACTATCGCCGCGTCTGGGCCAACCAGGCTTTTCAGTCCGGATTGCGCAACTCGCTGGAGTTGTCATTGCTCAGCGCGCCTTTGATTTTTGTGCTCAGTTTTATCCTGGCCATCATGCTCAAGTCCCTCAGGGAGCGCAGCTTACCCTACCGCAACATCCTGCTGATGCCTTATTTGGTGCCTTCCTCTGCGCTGATGATTATCTGGATGGTGCTGTTTGATTATGGCGGTGTCATCAACCGCCTGCTCAGCCTGCTGGGCATGGGGCGTGTCATGTGGCTGGAATCCGGCGCGCTGCGTGTGCCGATCGTGCTGCTGTATGTTTGGAAAAACATCGGATTTTCGGTGGTCATCTTCTCAGCCGCCCTGCAATCAGTGCCTGATGAGTATTACGAGTTTGCGCGCCTGGAAGGCGCAGGCCCGGTGTGTCAGGCCAGGAAGATTACCTTGCCCCTGGTGCTGCCGACCGCCTTTTTGGTTTTTGTATTGGCCTGGGTCAATGCCTTTAAGATTTTCAAAGAAGTATACTTCATTGGCGGCGCCTACCCGCGCGAGGAGGTTTATACCCTGCAGCACTTTATGAACAACCGCTTCGCCAAGCTGGAATATCAGGATGTAACCACTGCCGCATATTCCTTCGCGGTCATCGTACTGATGTTTTTTGCAATGCTGTATATGCGAAAGGGGGTTCGCGGCCATGAGCATTAAGATACGTATCAGACGCCGGCCCCGGTCTGTCAGCACCCTGCTGAGCACCCTGGTGCTGGTGCTCATCTGTGCCCTGGTATTGCTGCCGATCGTGATGACTTTTCATTATTCCTTTTTTCCGATGTCTGAAATGAAGGCCTTTCTGGGCACCCGCAACAATTACTTGCAGGAACGCTTCATGGACATCCTGCTGGCGCCGTCCATTGTTTCCCTGCGGCAGTACTATGACCTGCTGATTGATAAGCCGGTATATTTGCAGCTGTTCATGAACTCGGTCAAGTATACCCTTGCCATTCTGGCTGGTCAGGCGGTCTTTATCCCTACCCTGGCCTACGCGTTGAGCCGCTTTCGTTTCAAAGGCAGGGAGCTGCTGTTTTTCATGATTTTGATGCTGATGCTCTTGCCTTTCCAGGTGACCATGGCGCCCAGCGTGCTCACCATGCGCGCGCTGGGGCTGATGAACACGCCCTGGGCTGTGATCCTGCCCATGATGTTTTCACCGTTTTACATTTTCCTGGTGCGTCAGTTTATGATTTCCATTCCCGGGGAGATGATGGAGGCCGGGCTGATGGACGGCGCGGGTACCATCCGCAGCTTTTTCCATGTGGTGCTGCCCTTGTCGAAACCCATCCTGGGCGCGGCGGCGGCGCTGTCCTTCGCGGACAACTGGAACCTGGTCGAGCAGCCCCTGATCTACCTGTCCTCCACGCAAAACGCGATGCCGCTGTCTGTGATGTTCAACATCTTCAGCTCCTCGGAGCAGGGCGTGGTGTTCGCTGCAGCCGCGCTGTATATTCTGCCGTCATTGCTGATTTATTCCTATTTTCAGGAGGACATCCTGCTTGGTATTCAACTAAGCGATATGAAGTGAGGCAAGCATGAAGAAACGCAAGACGCTAAAATGGCTGGTGGTATTCGCGACGGTACTGCTGGTCAGCCTGTTTTTCTCCCGCACCGTGCAGACCATTACCACGCCCAAGATCCAAAAAATCTCAGCAACGCGCGGCCGGCTGGAGGAGAAGATCCCCCTGCCTGCCAGCCTGAATTTTTCTCAGGGCGAGGAGGTCTATATCCAGCAGGCCAGAAAGATGAACTTGTCTATCACTGAGGTGCTGGCGCAGCAGGGATTTTATGTCAAGGAAGGTGATCTGCTTGCCCGGGCCGAAATGCCGGCATACCAGGAAGAGCTTGACAAACTCAAGCTTGATTATGACAAAGCCGTACGCGAACTGAGCGATCACCTGCTGACCAATGTGCGCCTGGCAAAGGATTCTCCGCACAACCAGCTTGAGGACAGCTATTATGATGCGGTGCAGGTTTACTATGACCTGCGCATGAAGACGCAGGAAAAGGCAGCGGCGCTGTCATATGAACTGCCTGAGGACATCAATGCCTGGGGGCGCGCGCCCGAGCCGGAGGTTACCCCGAGGCCACAGGCCAACCCCACTCCGTCGCCGGTACCCCTGGCGCAAATGCCAGATGAGATGAAGGATATTATGCAATCTGCCTATGAGGCCTGGCTGGCTTCCGAGGAAATTTACAGCGAGGTCAGGCGCGTCTATATCGGCAGCAGCAAAATCAAGCGCACACCGCAGGCGACCTTTGACTATATCAAAAAGATTTATGATCTGCGCCGGGCTTTGGATACGCAGAGCAAAAACATGCTGGAATTCGTTCAACTAAGCAGCGGCATGGATGAGATCCGTGCGCCCCACAACGGCTATCTGATTTCCTTTACCCTGAAAAAAGGGGACGCTTATGACGGCAGCAAGGCTTTATATACCATCAGCAAGCAGGGGGAGCTGCCCACCCTCAAGGTGGACATCACCGACATTAAAAAGACCATCGCGCAGGGCGCCAGCGCCGAGCTGGAAGGCGTTCCGCTGACGGTCAGCGAGATTTCCCTGGAGGCGATGGGTAAAAAGTATGCCATTATCGCCTTGAATGAGGACACAATATCGCGGCTTGGAGGCATTGGAAAGCTGATCTCCAACCCGCTCACCATCACCCTGTTGTACAAGGCGCAGCGAACCACCACCCTGCTTCCGGCCAGCGCGGTGCGCACGGATTCCGATGGCAGCAGCTATGTCTTTGCGGTTCAGCAAAATTGGGGCGGTTTGCTGGGCAATATGCAGTATATCCTTAAAAAACAGTCGATCACCGTTCTTGAGAAATCAAACAGGCAGGTGGCCATCAGCGAGGACCTGAGCTACATGGAAATCGCGGACCGGGAGGATCGCATGGTGAGCGATGGTCAGGTGGTCATGGAATATGTGGATTAAGCGCGCCCTTGTCCTGCTGCTTGCCTGCTTGCGGGCCGGCTTGTTTGCTGTACAGTCGCAAGAGGTGCCTTCCCTGCTGCAGTATGTCTTTTTGCCGCCGGATTTGTCGGCGGATGACGTCATGCCCGGGGAAGGCAGCGGGGAGGAGGACGGTGCGGAGGCGGTGGAACCGTTAAAGCCGCTTCATGCTTTTCTCAAGGGCTGGGACAACTTCTTGCAGGAGCAGAAAAACAGCCTGACTGCCGCCATCCTCTGCGCACATTGCCCCCAGGCCCTGATGCAAACGGAGCAGGGCGGAAGCACCAGCGGGGAACTGTTGGCAGTAGCAGGCCAGCTGCATACGCTTCCGCCGGGCATTCTGCTTAGCGGACGGCACCTCTACCAGGAGGAGGTGGAGGACGGTATACCCTCCGCCGTGCTGGATGAGGACCTGGCCATCGCGCTTTTTCGTCAGGGTGATCCGGTAGGAATGACATTTACACTTCAAAATCAGCGCTTCACAGTGGCGGGTGTGGTACGCCATGCCCGCACGGTAGGGGACAGGGCGGAATATGGGTTGATGGTACCTCTCAAGGCTTTTGACAAGCAGCCGCGCTGGGAGGTCATGACAGCGCAGGTGATGCCCCTGGGCGGCAGCGGCACACGCAAGGGTTTGACAAATGTGCTGGGTGACTGGCAACCGGACGGGCAAGCCATTGACTTGGTCAAAGAAAAATATCGTGTCCTGCTGCCGCTGCGCGTGCTAATATGCTTCATGGCTTTTGCATTGGCGCTGGTATGGCTGCGCTATGCCAGGCGGCTGTCCGCTTCCCTGGTGGCGCGTGACAGGCACAGGCTGGAATCACGTTATGCGCTGGAATTGATGCCGCGCTTTATCCTGAGCGGCGTCTTGATTGTATTGATGTATCTTGCCGGCATCGGTGTGATGATCCTTGCGTTCTCACAACTGCTCGAACCGGTCTATGTGTTTCCGGAATGGGTCCCGTCTGTTCTGGTGGAGCCCCGGGAAATCGCCAAAACCTTCTGGTACAATCGCAGCCTGGCTACCGGTTTGGTCAGCCTGCGCAGCAGGGAGCTGCTGTATCTGGACACGCTGCGCTCCTATTTGACGGTGTCAGCAGCTGTGATAGCTGGTTTGTTGATCGGCCCCATGGGCAGGCTGTTTCGCCTGTCCGGTGGAGAGGATCGGCGCTAAGTTAATGATTTCAGCCTGGTGGCGTTCTGCAGCTTTTCTCTTTTCATGTGCAGCCAGGCGAAGCAAAATATCAGCAAATAAAGCACCGGTGAAATAAATACCCGGTTTTCTTCGTCTAATAGATGAAGGGGAGGGCGGAGCTTGCATCTGAGCGGTCAGTTTGAGGAAAGCCCGGCGCATGCCTTGGAACGCTGGATGGCGGAGTATGGCGATGAACTGCTGCGCCTGTGTTTCATGATGCTGTCTGACCGCGCCCTTGCAGAGGACGCCTTACAGGAATCCTTCCTCAAAGCCTTCCAGGCCCATGCCCAGTTTAAGGGCGACAGCAGCGAAAAGACCTGGCTGACCCGCATCGCCGTGAACTGCTGCCACGACATGCGCCGCAAGTCCTGGTGGAAGCGGATCGACTGGGATACAGAGCTGGCCAGCATCCCTGACACAACCGATCCCTATTCTCAGGCGGATGATACTGTAGCCAGGGAGGTTCTGCGCCTGTCCCCCAAATACCGCGACCCGGTCCTGCTCTTTTATTTTCTGAATTTCGATACCCGGGAGGTAGCACAGATCCTTGGCATTCCCCAGAGCACAGCTTTGACCCGCCTTCGACGCGCCCGGGCTCTTCTCAGGGACGCTTTAAAGGAGTGGCTTGCGGATGAGGAATAAAATCAAACACTCCCTGGACAAACGCCTGCAAGGCCTGCAGATGTCAGACAGCCTGCGGCACATCATCCTGACCCGTGCTGCCAGCACTGGCCCAAGGCGACAGAGGTCAAGCAAAATCAGCCTGCGCCTGGCCTTGGTGTTGATCCTTCTGGCCGCTACGCTCACTGTTTTCGCCATCACCCGGGGCTTTGGCCTGTTTGACCTGATGGGTACCGTGATGCCGCATTTTTCCGTTGTACGCCCGGAGGCTGAAGAGCTTTTGCGCCACGACCTGGCCTTCTACAGCTTTGAACATGTGGATGTGGCCATCCGGGAGGCTGCCTATGACGGGCGCTATCTGCGAGTGGCCTATTCCGTGACTGACCGGGCAGCCACAAGGCCCTTGGATAAGCCGGGCGAATCCCTCACCTCCGGCCGGCCGGACATCTATCAGTTTGATGCCGCGCTGCAGGATGGCATATGGTGGTCCACGCTGGACTGGGCGGAGGTGGGCGGGGAGGATGTCAACCCCAAGGGCATGAGCTTTTCTGTAGCCGGACCGAACAACGGCGAGGCTGTCACCTGGGTGCAGTTTGATGTGCAGGACATTGACCTGCCCGATCCCTTCACCGTACGGTTGCCCATCCGCGGCTCGGGCACGCCGGAGGAACTGATTTTCACCATGGATAAAAGCGGCATGAACCATGTCTTCTATTTAAAGCCGCCGCCGGACAAGCGCATCGGCAGCTATGTGGCGCGTGTGCGAGAGGTCATGGTCAGCCCGATCCGTGTCTATATCACCCTGCACCTGATCGTGGATCCCGGGCTGTCGCCGGATGAAGTCTGGAAGATCACCAACCCCTGGGGCAGCTTGGAAACTGTGCTGTCAGACGCGGATGGCAGCAATCCCCGTGAGTTTACAGACACCGGCATCGGGCCGATCGACAACATGGCGTCTTTCATGCGGAAGAAGGAGGACGGGAATCTGGAGTTTGAAGACCGCATCACCGATCCCGAAAAGCCCGTGACCATGCTGGTGGTTCCCGAATTTTCTCCGCCCGATCAATACCCCGAGGCCTTCCGCCTGGGCTTTGATGAGGACAACTATATCATCATTCCCTTTGAAAGGCTGGACGAAGCCGGGAAACCTTAAGCGATCTTAATTTCCAAAACAATCCTGCCTGTTGAATCAGGCTGTGTTTGCTGATGCCAAAATGCGCGCCCTGCTGCTGAACGAATGGGATCGGCATTCCATGAGACTGCCAAAGCTGCTGAAGTGGAAGTGAAGCTGATAAGGAGGTTTTCAATGAAATCAAGGAGAATCTGGCTACTCGCCCTCTTGCTTGCCTGCCTGTTGCCGATACCCGGCCCGGCTGAGCAGCAATACTACAACATCGCAGCGGTAAGGGAACAGGCCAAAGCGGGCTGGCAGCAAAGCTATACTGCCCATGGACGGGAAATCAGGGTGCATGTCATCCCGCATATCCCTGATGTAGATGCGGTGCCCATGGTTTCCTACAGGATTGCGGAATTAAACCCGGTTGCCGATCCAAATGAACGATGGGAGTATTATTCCAGCGGAACACCCGGGTCTATTGCCATAGAAGCTGACCAGAAGTCGGTTGTCGGAACCAGGGGCTATGTGAGCGGCGAAGCCTGGTACAGCGGCTATGAGATGGACAGGCAATACATTGCAAGCAACCCGCTGACTTTGCAGCAAATGCTGGATTTGATCAAAAACACGATCAGGGACAGTCGGCTTGACCCCGATGTCCTGTATTATGCACATCCTTTCAGTGTGAAGGAAGGCATTTATCAAACCAGGATGAAACGGGACCCTGAAGCTTCGCTGCTGATGATTGAGTTCTGTCAGTCCCTGCGGGGCCTGCCCCTGGCAGGGGACAGCTCCAGGGCATACCTGGAAGGACCCAAGAGCGATCAATACGCCTGTGTGCCCGACGGTACCAGCACCAGTCTGATCCTGAGCCCTACCCAGTTCATCATTTTTTTGTCCGCGATTGTATCGGAGCATCAGGAGCTTGAAAGCGATTTGCCCCTGGCAGCTTTTGATCAGGTGATTGTGAGCCTGGAAAAAGAAATCAAGGAAGGCAGGCTGCGCCATGTCTACCAGATGACCCTGGGCTATGCCCTGTTTGCAGATAAAAACAATGAAATCAAGCCGCCGGTTGGCTGGACAGCGGAGGATATCTTCTATGCTGTGCCTGTCTGGGCGGTAGACTGCATCTATGTGGAAAACGCGAAAAAAAACCTGAGGGATTACAGCAAACCCGAGTGGACAGACCTTGGCACAGACCCTTACAACGTGCTGGAGTACAAGCGGCTTTTGGTAAATGCACAGAATGGAAAGCTGCTTGACCCCACCAACCGCAGCGTGGACAGAAATCATTTTACCGGGTTCATATCGTGGGATGATGTGGGCGGAAAATAAATTCCCAATACAAATAAAGCTCTATATCAGCATAGGAGGAACTTATGAAACACAAGCAAGTGAGATTCTTGAAAAAACTGTCCTTGGGGCTGATGATTGTCCTGGTTTTGGTGGTGCTGGCGGGCAGCTTGACTGCCAGGTCAGAGGGCTTTGCCCCGGGGCAGGAGGTGGGCGGCCTGTTTGACCCGCCGCCCCGGGCCATCCATGCCCTGACCAGCTTTGAAGGCGGGTTGTACTTTGTATCCGGCCAGCTATATTGTATCAGGACTGACGGGCAGCTCCGGATTCAGAGTTTAACGGACTATTTTGGGCAGCCCGCCCAGAACAATTATTTTGATCTCACCTTTGTGCAGGACGATAGCCGCCTGGGCCTGCTGGACAGGCAAACGGGAGCCCTGATTTTTTTGGACCTGACTGCAGATTCGCCCGAACCCAGGCGGGCCATCCGGTTGGACTGGTCGGATTACACCACTGACTCGGGCTGTTTTGTCCGGGTGGATACGCCTGTCTCCTATGCTTTGGCCGGGGACATCCTCTGCGCCCTGGACGGCAGGGGCGCGCCCCTGACCCGTTTTGAGCTGGGCACCGGAAAGAAGCTAAAGCCGGTGAAGACTGATGCTCTTTCTCTCCTGCCCTACAAAGACCATCAACTGTTGCTGGTGCAAACCGCGCCTGCGGAAGAGGACGCGCCCGGCCGGCTGGTGCTGTCCGTCTATGAACCGAAGGAAGACAAGGCCCGGGTCATCCGTCCTTTACAGGCAGAAGCTGAAGCCTTCACTGCCTTGGGCAGCGGCTTTTATGATTTTATGACGGATACCTTGCTCCTGTCCTTTGGGGACACAGTGTTCATCTATCCGGGTCTTGGGGATGGGCGGCCTTGCGCGACCCTGCCCCGGAGTGACGGGTTTCTGGAAACCGTTCCCATTGCCGGTTTACCGGGCGCTCTGGTAGCGGTGGCTGACCGGCAGAAGGTGTACATCAAAAGCGCGGACCCGGATGCCTATGCCAATAAAACGCCCCTGACCCTGCTGCTGTCCGCCGATAATATCCAGGGTCTCAACGAAGCCATGAACCTGTCGGATTCTGTAAAGCTCAGCGTCCGTGAGATGAGCATGAGCCCCCTGGAGTTTGCCCAGATGATCGTGAATGGCGCGGAAGAAGACCTGCTGTGGGTGAAGCTGTCCAATGTCGATTTTATGAGCCTGATGAAGAAAGGCTATGCCCTGGATTTGTCGGTCAGCCCGCAACTGATTAAACAACACCGGAAACTGTACCCTGTGATCCGGAAAGCGGTTTCCCAGGGGGGAGGCGTCTTTGCCCTGCCCATGACTGCCTATGGAACTGCGCTGCTGGGAGAAGACAATTTTGTCTTTGATGAGGGCATGAAACCCACGCTTCACAGCCTGTCCGACCTGCTGGACTATGTGGAAACCTGGCCTGACGCTTTTGGAGAGGAACACCCGGAAATGCTTCCCTTCGGCAACAGCGATACCCGGCACGAGCTGTATCAGTTGGTTTTACAGACCTATGTAGATGGCTATCTGGGGAGCGGGCAAACCCTGAATTTTGACACACAGCTTCTGCGGGATCTGCTGATGAGGATGGAAGCCCTGGATCTTGATGCCTTGGATAAGTATCGGTCTGAGGAATATGGCATGCCCGCTGTGTTTCCCAATGAATGGCTGATGTTTCTTCACCAATTCTCCGGAGATGGCCGGGACAGCTATGATTATTATCCCTTTTTGCTAAGTCCCGGGGAAGGCCTGCCTGCCAGTTTGCCCCTGGAAGTCACCTGTGTATTCATCAACGCGAAAACCAAGCATCCGGAGGCTGCCCTGGCTTTCCTGGAAGCCCTGGCTTTGTCCCGCGGTGACGATGACCGCATCCTCATGAATCAGGACGACAACCAGCCGGTGAAAAACCCGCATTATGAGCAGATCCTGGCAGACCTCCAAGCCCTGATGGCCCGCCGGCGGGCAGAGCTGAATGACATAACAGGCGCGCAGCGCACAGAAACCGAGGACTGGCTGAAGCGGGCAGCCGGATATTATGAGGAGTTGAAACTAAGCCAGCGCTACATCATCAGCCCGGAGCAGATTGCTGCCTATCGGGAGATGGCAGAGCACGCTTATGTCCGGCAATACAGCGGGGAGTACCAGGGCGCCCAGGAAGCCCTGGATATATTACCTCAATATATTGACGGAAGCATCACCATGGAAATGTACATCAAAGAGATAGAAGGTCGACTGAACTTGATCCGGACGGAGAATCAGACAATATGTAATGCCCCCCGGGATTTGTAGAAACGAGGATTCACCTGTAAGATGAGTATGAAACTACTATCCACAGGGGTTACCACATACAAAAATCAGGAGGCATGATAAAAAAGGTAGATAGGGTGATGCAGAGCAAGTCTTGCTGTCATACAATAGACAAAACGACGGCAAGACAGATAGATACTAATTCGGCATATCTAGTGGCCTACGAGGCCGAACAGGAGAATGAACGAGTTAGCATCGAATCATGCAGAGGTCGCGAGCAGACCGGATAGGAGAACGGAAGCATCACCCCAAAGAGGCTGTCTTGCTGAAAAAGGAAGTGGAGGGAAAAAGGAATGAGCAAGGCAGAAAATAGCAGACTGTGTGCAGGTGTTGACTTACACAAGACGCAATTTACGGTATGCGCCCTGAATGAAGATGGGGAGTATCTGCTGGAGAAACAGTATCCGACAAAAGAAGAAGGATACCAGGAGTTTTCTTGTGAGATGCATGATCTGGAGGAGCAAGGTTACTCCATTGAACTGGCGGTAGAAACGACGGGTAATGCCAGGCACTTCAAGAACAGGATGGAATCGGAGTGTTTTGCGGTAAAAGTGGTGAACACGAACCGTTTCAAGGTCATCACCATGAGCACCAAGAAGACAGTATCAAATCACGTCGTCGGGCATTACAGGCATGGGGCCGAAATAATCGATCATCTGGGCATCGGTCAGTTTGAACCACTCCTTTACCTGCTTCCAGCAATTGGTGGGGCGCTTTTTGACAACATTCTTCAGGCGGTTCACGCGGCTGTTCCAGTAGCGCATCGATCCGTCCACTGTCTGAGGCTGTTCGGAGGAGATGCTCTTGAGGTGGTAGGATGCCCATCGTTCATAGTGCATCATCATTTCGGGCTGGAGGATGTTGTAGCATTCTTCCACTTGCCTGAGCATGACTTCTGTTGTGAGCTGGCGGAAGATTTCTCCGAAGCGGCGCAGGAACTTATCCTGCATCTGCGGGTTTTCCAGCAGCTTCCGGATCAGCGTGTTGTCGATTGCACGGTTGACGCCTGTACCCCTGGGATCCAGAATGATCTTGATGCCGTTGAAATTGGAGTCAAAAAGCCCGTAATCCAGGTCGAATAAAATCCAGCGCCATTTGCCTCCGGGCAGCTTGTAAAAGCGGATGTTGCCGGTGTCGCTGTTGGCAAAGAAGGCCTCAAGGATCATGTAATCAAAATAATTGTCCACATCAATGCGGTCGGTCAGGTACTTCAGGTCCTCCGGATTGGTGGCAGGCGAGAGGGTCTTGGCGGTCTTGACAAGCTCCTTGTACTCCGCGCCGTCGCCCCAATAGGATTTTCCATTGGCCTCCAGGATGGTCATGTTGTCCGCCTCCTCGATCGGGATACCCTCATGCTGGGCGACAAAATAGCGGCTGACGCGTTCGCGCATGTTGTAATGTCCCCAGTACTGGCCATTGAGGTAGACAATGACCGGTTTCCATGCCTGGTGGATGACCGTGGTGTCCAGCTGGTCCACCAGGCGCGACTGCACGCCGTCCACCATCCGGGTCCATACCGCGTCATTGCCGCTGACACGCAGCACAAAGGATTTGTACAAGTCAAAGGGGCGGTCATCAAACAAGGCGGCGTAGAAATATTTGGGGCCGTACTTGGCACGGGCCTGAACCTTGAAGGATTTTTGCGGCATGTCCAGCGAGTATTGCCCGATCAGGCCGAAGGTGACATCCTGGCTGAAGACCACTTCAGCTGTATCGGACAAGAACATCTCGGCATATCCCTGCCGATGCTTTTTGCCGTGCAGGGTATAGGTGGGCGTGGGATTTTTGAAGGGGATTTTTTTATACTGAAGGACATCGATGCCCTCGCCCAGGGCCAGCATGCCCGTTTCCTGATTCCACAGCTCAAAGGGGTCGGTTGTCAGGGCAACCACCGGCAGGGAGAAATATGTTTTCATCACATATGTCGCGGTGATGGTTTTGGAAGGCTGCACACCGCTTGAAAAGGCGCGTGCCCGCAACACGGTGGTGTCCTTGATTTCAAGCGGCTCTTCATACACAATGCCATTCGCGATGGTGGGGATGGCGCCGTCAAGCGTATAACGCACCTGGCTGCCTTCAGGCACCTGGATGCTGACGGTGATGTTCTCCTTATACAAGCCGCCCTCCAGCGAAAATGCCGGCACCGGCGCAAAGCCTGCAAAGCCGATGCTGTTGGCGCCGCCGGGCGTGGGAGCGTCAAAATAAAAAAAACCTTTGAAATCAGCTCCGCGGCCATAGGAGATATCGGTTGGTATCTCAGGGGTTACAATCCGGTCCAGCACCCGGCCGTCAGGGTCGGACAGGGTGACTACCTCGCCGCCCGCCCGCTTGATGGCGAAACTGGCGCTCAGCGCCGCGGCATCGGCGCCGGGAGTCTTGCTCTTGTCCAGTCTGATTACCTTGTATTCGCCCGGCCAGATGCTGGTACCTTCCGGAAACTGCCATTTTCGCGGCCAGTTAATGTTGTCGGACAACCCCCAGCGGCTGATGTCCTGCACCTGGCTGCCTGCGTTGTAAATTTCAGCCCAGTCGCTGATTGGCGCGCCGGCGGACGGAGGGACGGAGGTGTTGCTGCTCAACACCTCGGTGATATACACCTTGTAAGGGTTGATCGCCCGCAAATAGTCGTCAGATTTTTGAAAGCCCGCGGCATCGTTTGATACACCGGGCGTCGTGATGGTAAACACCCGCCATTCACCGGATTGTTCATCACGGCCGTAGCTGTGGTCCGCCGGCATGTTGGGGTAAGTGATGCGGTCAATCAACTGGCCCTGCCTGGTGGACAGCGTGAGCGTTTCACCCTCTGCCGCCAGAGAGAAATTACTGTGCGGGATATTGCCGGGGCTGTTCCTGTTCTTGCCGGAGGCAAAGACCAGGTAGTAGCCATGCGGCGCGATGAGCGTGTCCTCGGGAAATGTCCATTTAACAGGCCGCTCCTCATTGTCCGACAGGGCAAAGACGCTCAGGTCAATAGCTTTGTCGCTGTTGTTTTTCAGTTCAATCCAGTCGCTGAGCTCATCATCCTCATCACGCAGGCCACTGCGCGGCGCCGGACAGATCTCATTGATGACCAACTGACCGCTCTCGATCATGTAGCTGCCCATATAGGCCTCATGGCCTTCCGGGGTGTTGGGATACCCCGGGCTGAACAGGTCGGTCTTGATATAGCTGCCGTCCGCCTGCAAGGCAAAGGACTCATTGGCGTTGAGGGTGGGGGTGTCCTCAACTTTGTCAATCACATAGCCATGCGTGTCAAACAGGTAAATGCTGGCCGTGATACTGGATATTTTGAACTTGGCGTGCAGGGGTTTGCCCGGCTCGTTCTGGTTGGTGTTGTCACAAAAAATTATGATATATTCGTCCGGCGCCAATGTCATGTCGGGGAAGATAAAGCGCGCGCGGTCCGGACGGTTGGACAGGGCAAGACCTTTGACGTTGATGGGATGGTCCGCGAAGTTGGCAATTTCAAGCCAATCACGGAAATTGCCGTATTCATCAGGAAAGGCGGAGGTGTTGTCTGCCATAATCTCAGTGATCCGCAAACCATCGGCGACGGATCGCAGGCTGCCGTCCGGCGACACGTTGAGGGCTCTTTGAGTGATCTCCTTTGGTGAAACCAGCAAAATGATTCCAATGATCGCTATACAAAAAATCAACAGGGGAATGACGGATTCCCTGCGGCGGGAGCGCCGGGCCGGTATGCGGCTGCTTCGCTGACTCATGCTTCTTCCTTCCGTCTGGCTTTAATACTCCCTGAGCACCAGAATGGTCTGCCCCGGGTTCATGCTTGGCTCAATGCGGATGACCCGCGGGTGACTGGAAAATTCCTCCCGGATCATATCCCGGATGGCGCTTCCCTGGCGGTACCCATGAATGATCTTCAGGCGGTAGTCGGCAGCCGTTGCCCGCATCAGAGCGGAGCTGACAGCGATTCTTGCCTGGTACAGATTCTTTCCGTGGAGGTCCAGTTCCATCGCTTTCACCTCCATGAAGAATCATGAACAGTATAATGCAAGATGGTAACACAATCAAGGCTGAAGGTGATTCTGCTTTGAGTTTACGAACTATTTCTTTTCAAAAGTATTAAGAATAAAGCGCAGGTAACGATGCACAATGTCGTCGTGACCATGAGCGAACAGCATCCGCGTGCCCACGGCATCCTCAATTTCATTAAACATCAGCCTGCCCCTGTGCAGCAAAAAATCAATGCCTGCCAGGCCAAAATCCATGGTGTCCATCAATTTGTGCACGATTTGCTCTTCCCGGGCATTCAAACGATAGGGCTCTGCGCTGCCGCCCTGCCCGAGGTTGCTGCGGAAGTCATGCTGTGAATAACGCATCATCACGGCGATGATCTCTTTGCCCAGCACATAGGCGCGCACATCCTTGCCCGGGGTGTCGCACAAGGCCTGGACCAGCACTTTATCCGGCGCGGCTGCTGCTAAGGCAGCTTGAAAGGCCTGCTGGTTTTCAACCAGAAACACCTTGCGCCCGCCGCAGCTGCTCACAGCCTTGACCACCACAGGATAGGGGAGGGGGCTGTCCGTCTCATCCCCGCGAAGAAACACGGTATCCATTGCCGGTATGATGCTGCTGGCCAGCTGATGCGTCAGGCGTTTATCATTGCAAATCCTGGCCACCTGAGCGTTGTTGAACACCGGGATGCCCATTGCCTCAAGATGCGCGCTTAAAAATGGTTGATTCAGGCGCATGACCGCTGCGTCCGGCGGCGGCAGGCCGCCTGTATGAGCGAGCCAGGAACGGCCTTCCTTGATTCCGAAAACCAGTTCTTCATATAAAACCAGGTGGATCCGGACAACCTCATGCCGGGTAGCCTTTTGCCACTGCTCAATAAAGAAACGGTTGCGTTCCACATTGTCCGATTCATATACCAGCCAGATTGTTTTCATAGCGCTGCCCTGATCTGCTCCATCATCGCCTTTGCCGGGTTGATGCCGGTGACCCGCATCAGGCCTAAAAAATGCGCGTTGGAATTGACCTCACAGATAAGGGGGCCATTATTGCTTTGCAGCAGGTCTATCCCGGCGAAATCCGTACCGCAGGCCTCGCTGGCGGCCAGGGCCAACGCTTCCTGTGCAGCTGTGGGAGTATGGGGGAAAGCCGAGGCGCCGTTCTCGAGGTTCGCGCGAAAGTCGCCCTGGGTATTCACGCGCCGGATGGCGGCAACGACCTGCTTTCCCACGACATACAAGCGCAGGTCCCTGCCCGCGGACTCGCTGATAAAACGCTGGAAGAGAAGCTCACAGTGAGCCTCCCGCCTTACAATCGTGAGGATTTCATCCTTGGAGCGCGCCAGATAGACCTGCTGGCCAAACGATCCTTTGCCTTCCTTGATCACCAGGGGCAAGCCCAGCACTTGAATGACTTCGTCCAGAAACTCGCCCTCTCTATAACCAATGCCCGGATAGCTCATGGGACAGAGGATGGTTTCCGGTTGAGGCAGACCTGCCTGTTCAAGCACCAGGCTGGTCAGCGTCTTGTCATCACACACCGCGATGGCCTGCGCGCTGTTGAACAGCCGCATACCTGATGATTCCATACGTTTGGCCAGGCGGATATCTTTGTCAAAAAACAAGGCTGCAGCGGGCGGGTTTGCCAGGCTGTCCCGCGTGATAAAATCTGCGTTGGTTTTCACTGTCATATCAATTCCAGCATCCTTCGCGGCCTGCAGCAAAGCGGCCCGCATTCCCGCAAAGGAGGAACCGCGCAAAAATGCGTTGACGATCAGCCAGGCTTTCTTCATGCATTCATCCTCCGGCTCATATTTTAACATGCATGGATCGCCCTGAACAGGGAGAATGGGTACAATCCCTGATCTGCCTTAGTTCGATTATCAGTTTAGTGAATGTTTTAGTGAGAGTGAGGCGAGTTGTCGAGTTGCAGATAAGCGCACTGGAGAATAGTTGCCTGAATCGTTTTGCCAACAGTGCACAAAAGCAGGTATTACGCGCTCCCTTCAATATACGGTGCCATGATATATCCTTTATGGCAGTTTATGCGCCTCGTTGATGGCATCAATCTCTTCAATAGTGCGTGGCGGCACACAATAGGGACAGGCGGTCAGGCTGCTATAGTTACCTGTGCCCAGCTCACCGTAGGTAAACATAGTCATGGGTTCATATTCATCGCGCACCCCGTAGCAAGCCTCGGCGGCATGGTAATTCTTCCCGCCTTCAGGATTGTAGTACAGTGGTGTATCCGGGTCTGGATAAAGTAGTTGACGGCCGGGCAAATCCTCCCAAATCACCAACTTGGTGCCCATGCGCTTCCTCAGGGCGTTCCATATCCAGGTCATGTTGGTACCCTTAGGCGTGCGCTTGCGCTGAACACGGATACATCCATGGCTGGCACGCTGACCCAGCACTTCCTCATATTGCTGATAATTCTTGACGCCTCCGCGGAGGGAATGGGGCACCTCATGCAGGATATCGCCCCAGTTGAAGCGCAACCCCATCGCGACGTTGAGCCCTTCCACTTCAAAGCCGCCCACAGCGCTTACCAGCAAAAATTCTCCTGAACGGGTTTCATTATAGGGCTGACGTTCGTTGGGCAATCCAGTAGAGACGACCAGGACATCATACAGTTCGCCATCTACAAAGATATACAAACGCTGGTCCAGCTTGTCCACCAGCAAGGCATATTTTCCTTTTGGAGTAACGGTCTCCAGCATATCGGTTCGAATATAGCCCTGAACCAGTTGGTTCCAGGCCCTGATCTTGCTATCGTGGAATGAACTGGAGTAGGTTTCTACCAGGCTCCAGCCATCTGCCCGTGTCTCAAGCACATGCAATCCCTGCGAATCCCTGGTCACATCACCTACCGGTTCAGATGTGCTGTCCGGTTGGCTATAGAGAACCTGCTGGGATTTTTGGTGGCCTTTGACCACGGTGATGGGACTCATCAGCATTTCCCACACTGCCCGGGTGTCCTGGATGTTCATGGGCGTTTCCCAGTAGCCTTTGCCCGTGGTAACAATTTGGGAGGGCGTCGGAAAGCTGGGTGGAGCTGCATTTGCCAAGACCGGAATGCATACCGATAGCAGCAGGATCAGCATCGGCAAAGGAATTGACTTTTTCATGGTATTCCTTATGATCGGAATCAGACACCCGGCATACTGCCTGGCAGGGTCAGGGACGGAAAGCCCGCAAAGCCGGTCAACTGCATGATGATGACCAAAACTCCGATTATGCCAACATAAACGGCAAACCTGTAAAAGCTGATGCGCTGAATCAGCTTAAGCATGTACCGGATGGCTAAAAAACCGGAAGCAGCTGCAAACATCATTCCGACCAGAATTCCGGGATCAAACAGTGAGCTCAAGCCTCCCTCTTCAATCGCATTTTTACCTTCCATCAGAAAACTGCCGAGAATGGCAGGCGCAGACATCATGAAAGAAAATTTCGCTGCGGCAGCCCTGGACAGTCCGCTGCTGACGCCGCCGAGCAAGGTGGAGCCGCTGCGGCTGACACCTGGCAATAGAGCGACCGCCTGGAAACCGCCCATGATAAGCGCATCCTTTATATTGACAGTTTTTTGACCTGTGCTGTCTCTCTTTCTATCCAGCCACTCAAGGATAACCAGGAAAATCGCAGTAATCAGGAAGGAAATACCCAGGAACCATCCTTCAAACAGGGTATCAAGCTTATCACCTAACACGAGTGCTGCAGCCAGCGCGGGTAAAGACGCCACAAACAGCATCATCAGGGTGCGATTTTTTATCGGATGTAGCAGCATATCTACCCAATCCCGCCAGAAAATTGCTGCCACAGCAATCAGGGTACCCAGGTGCAGCATTACGGCAAATGCCAGGCTTTCACCGCTGCCCTGCATGCCCAACAAGCCCAGCAGCTTTTCCGCTACAATCAAGTGCCCGGAGGAGGATATGGGAAGAAATTCCGACATACCTTGCACGATGCCCATCAGTGCGGAAAACAAAAAATTCATAAGGTCATCCTTTCCGTCCAAAACCATTGCCGGACAAGCGCATTTTACCTGATTGTCCAATCCCGGGTCAATCATTCCGCCAACTGGGGAAACAGAAAGATAATTTATTTCTCAGATTCGGCATATTGCTTTGAAAATTCAGGATATTGCTTGTGTTTACCTGGCAAGTGCGTTTATAATCAGATTGTTTTAAGAAAGCAGGTAATGAATGCAAAGAGTAAAAACATGGTTCGCCCCCCGCAATATGACCACCGGTGCGCCCTGGCAGCGCATCCTGGGCTTTGCAGTGCCCATGCTGATTGGAAACATCGCTCAGCAACTATACGCTTCAACGGACTCAGCGGTCGTTGGGCAGTATGTAGGGGACAACGCGTTGGCTTCTGTTGGCAGCGCCGGCCCGATAATAACGTTTATGATTGCCTTGTTTGTTGGCATTTCCACAGGCGCCGGTATTTTAGTTTCCCAAGCCTTTGGGGCGCGGAACAAGCAATTGCTGTCCACCGTCATTGGCAATTGCATTACGCTGACAGCCATTGTTTCTGTTCTTATCATGATTGTTGGGGTGGTGCTTTCGCCCTGGCTGCTGCGCACCCTTGCAACGCCTGACGCCATCATTCAGGATGCCATCGCTTATTTACAGATATATTTTTACGGTATCCTTGGCTTTACTTATTATAATGTGCTCTCCGGCATTCTGCGTGGCTTGGGCGACAGCTTCTCAGCTTTGGGATTCTTGCTGCTGACCAGCGTTTTGAACATTATACTGGACTTGTGGTTTGTGATCGGCTTCAATTGGGGTGTGCCGGGCGTGGCCTGGGCAACCATCATCTCACAAAGCATCTCCGCTATTCTTTGCTATCTTAAGTTGACGCGTATGCGAGAGAACTTTGAGATTACCCCGCATACATTCAAGCTTCAACGAGATACCGTCAAGGACATTATTCGCCTTGGCATGCCCTCGGGCATCACGCAGGCTATTTTCTCCATGGCAATGATTCTGGTACAGCGCCTGCAAAACACATTCGGTCCGGAAGTTATAGCTACAGCCATCATTTCCATGCGGGTTGACGGCTTTGCCATGATGCCTAATTTCTCCTTTGGCATGGCGATGACCACCTTCACCGGGCAAAACATTGGCGCGAAGCGCATTGACCGGGCACATCTGGGTGCCAAACAGGGTACATTGATGGCGGTCAGTGTCGCCACTGTGATGACGCTTGCCGTTTTGATATTTGGACGCTCCATTATGAGTTTGTTTACCAATACCGAAACCATCATTGACCGGGGCATGCACTATATCCGTATCCTGTCTGTAGGATTCATCGGCATGGCGGTCATTCAGTCCTTGTCCGGCGTCATGCGCGGCGCAGGAGACGCGATAACGCCAATGTGGATTTCCATGCTGACGGCGGTGCTGCTGCGTGTTCCGCTGTCCTATTTGCTGGTTGAGCTAAGTAAAACGCCTGAGTTGCCCGCCGGCCGGCCGGAGATGATGTATTATGCGATGTTGATCACCTGGCTCACCGGTGCGATTACCAACTTCTTGGCCTTTCGTTATGGCCGCTGGCGCAAGCGCGCGCAAATACGCATGGACAGCCTGTCCGACCAGTCTGATGAAGCTATGGTAAAATTAGCTGCGGTAGAACAATTATGAGCAATCAAGTCGGATTTACCCTGTCAGTTCTGGTAATGATGCTGATGATGGGATTGAGTTATCAGATTGCCTGCGAAACCGGCTGGTATGCGCATTCTGTGCGGTTGGCCTTTAAAGGTCTGACTACTCTGTTTGCAGCTATGCTTGCCTTGTATGCCTATACACAGAATGGCCACGTCTACGCCCTGATAATGGCGGCTGGCATTGTATTATGTGCTGTGGCTGATGTTCTTCTGGAGCTGCACTTTTTGACCGGAATGGCCTGTTTTGCAGCCGGGCACCTGTTTTACATCGCCTCCTTCTGGATGCGTGCAAGACCCGGTACGATCTCTTTGCAGCTATTTATTGTTCTGTTTATTTTGTGTACTCTGGCAGCGTTCTGGGCACGCAAGAAAGTCTCATTCCCGTTATTGCCGTTGTATCTGTATTCTCTGATCATCAGCCTGATGGTGGCCAGTGCCCTGGGGCAAACGCCCTTAGTTTTTCTTGGCGCGGTACTGTTTATTCTTTCTGATACCATCATCAGCAGGCGGATGGTCTTTCCGGACAAGAAACCTTGGAACCGACCTTGCATCGCACTGTATTATTCCGCTCAGTTCATCCTTGCCATGAGTTTGCTGATATAAGAGCTTGCTGTTATTGTTTGTTGTGCAGTTATTTGGCGCTCGGCGCTGAATGTCCCGGATGGGTGTAAATTCGCGCAATATGTGGTAGGATATGTAGTACCTTAACAAGGAAGAAGAGGAGGGTTATCATGCAGTATTCCAAAGAACTGGAAGAAATGGTCTGTGTACGACGTGGGCCGGTCCATGGCGCGGCACCCATCCCCCAAGAGGGAAAGTGGGTGCAATCGCGCGAGATCAAAGACATCAGCGGTTTGACCCATGGTGTGGGCTGGTGTGCACCCCAGCAGGGCGCATGCAAGCTGACGCTAAACGTCAAGGAAGGCATCATTCAGGAAGCCCTGGTGGAATGCCTCGGCTGCTCAGGCATGACCCATTCTGCTGCCATGGCCAGCGAAATCCTGCCAGGCAAGACAGTGCTTGAAGCCCTGAATACCGACCTGGTTTGTGATGCCATCAACACTGCAATGCGGGAGCTGTTCCTGCAGATTGCCTATGGCCGCACGCAAAGCGCTTTTTCCGAGGGTGGTTTGCCGGTGGGCGCCGGCATGGAGGACTTGGGCAAGGGCCTGCGCAGCCAGATCGCGACGATGTATGGTTCCCTGCTTAAAGGACCGCGTTATCTGGAGATGACAGAGGGCTATGTAACAAAACTGGCGCTGGACGATAATGACGAGATCTGCGGCTACCAGTTCTGCCATTTGGGCAAGATGATGGAAGCCATCAAAAAAGGTGTGGATCCTAAGGAAGCTTATGAAAAGAACCTGGGCACCTATGGCCGTTATGAAGACGCCAAGAGCTATATCGACCCTCGTCATCAATAAGAAGGAGGAAGCAGATGCCACAGTTTGAAGGATATGAGCGCCGCGAAAAACAAATCGCACAGGTGCTTTTGGAGAATGGATTTTCCTCTCTGGAAGAAGTAAATGAGTTGCTGCTGTCCCGCGGCATTGATGTGCGTGCCATCGTGCACAGCATCCAACCCATTGCCTTTGAGAATGCTGTCTGGGCTTATACCCTTGGGGCGGGGCTGGCAGTCAAGCGCGGTATCACCAACGCTGCCGAGGCGGCCCATGCCATTGGAGATGGTTTGCAGGCTTTCTGCATCCCCGGTTCAGTCGCCGACCAGCGCGATGTAGGGCATGGCCATGGCAACCTTGGGGCGATGCTTTTGCGCGAAGAAACCCAATGCTTTGCTTTCCTTGCAGGACATGAGTCCTTTGCTGCAGCCGAGGGCGCCATTGGCATTGCGCGCACTGCCAACAAGGTGCGCAAGACGCCCTTGCGCGTCATTCTCAATGGCCTGGGGAAGGACGCTGCTTACATCATCAGCCGCATCAACGGCTTTACCTATGTAAGAACTCAGTATGACTATCAGACCGGCAACCTGAACATTGTTTCCGAGCATGCCTTCTCCAAGGGGGAAAAGGCCAAGGTCAAATGCTATGGCAGCGATGACGTTTCTGAGGGCGTGGCCATTATGCGCCATGAGAAGGTGGACGTGTCCATCACTGGCAACTCAACCAACCCCACCCGCTTTCAGCATCCGGTGGCCGGCACCTATAAAAAATGGGCCAATGAACACGGCAAGCAATATTTTTCTGTCGCTTCTGGCGGCGGTACCGGGCGTACCCTGCACCCGGACAATATGGCAGCCGGTCCTGCATCCTATGGCTTGACCGATACCATGGGCCGCATGCATTCTGACGCCCAGTTTGCCGGGTCGTCCTCCGTACCCGCGCATGTCGAGATGATGGGCTTGATTGGTATGGGCAACAACCCCATGGTAGGCGCGACTGTTGCTGTCGCTGTGGCCATTGAGGAAGCAGCAGCCCGTAAAGCCGGGAAATAATCAGATAATATCACGCAATTCATAAACAAGCCGGGAGCAGGGCAGAGCTTTCCGGCTTGTATTATTTCCTTGTTTATTTTGCTCTTCAAACTTAATCTTGAACCGCGCGCTGTGCCTCCAAGTCATCAAGCGGTTTCCGGGCGGCAATCAGGATGACAAAGCCTGCCAGGAACAGCAGCATCAGGCACAAGGCACCAAAGGAGGATCTTCCGGTCAGGCCACCGATCAGGGCGTACAGGAACGGGCCGACTACAGTCGCAAACTTTCCAAAGATATCAAAGAATCCAAAATACTCGTTTGAACGCTTTTTAGGCACCAATTTGCCAAAGTAACTGCGGCTGACCGCTTGAATTCCGCCCTGTACAGTCCCCACCAGCACTGCCATGCACCAGAAAAGGATGGTGGAAAAATTGATTGCACCCCGATACCGGGAGATAATCGAATGCTGCTTTTCATTGAAGGTCAAAAGGCGTGTATTAATGTCCTCACTCGCCTGCTTTATCAACGTCAAGTCCGCAGGGGAGAAAGCATTCTCATCTATAGACAAATCACCGATCGGGTTTTTTTGAGCAGTCAGGTTGCGTTTGGCTGAGGTCAGCAAGTTGTCGAGGAAGGTATGTGCAGCCTTGGAATCTTCGAAGGCATAACCATCATAGCTCTCTTGAATAACCGATTGTTCCTGCGCATAGGCTTCGTTATAGGCGTCCTGGTGGGGCTCCAGGCTGAAACCCATATAAAAGCCAACCAAACAGATAAACATGTATACCGCGATGGCCAACAGCAGCGCCTTGCGGGTGGATATCCTGCGCGCCAGCCATGCAAAAAGAATGGAGCAGGGCATTGCCACAATCTGTGTGACCAGCAGTGCCAGAATCATCCCGGTTGCCCCCAGCCCCAGCGCCGCACCATATGCCGTTGAGATGCTGATGACGGTTCCAACGCCGTCAATGTAAAAGAAGTAGGCAAGGATAAACAGCAGCATTCCGCGGGACTTGACGATATCACCGGCAGTCTTCAACACATTGTCAAAGGCATGGCGGAAGGATATTTTTTCCGGGCGTTCGATATAATGTTTCTGCTCCACATTCTTCAGGAAGGGGATGGAGAACACCAGCCACCATACCGAGGTGATCAGAATCGAAAACTTTTGAGCGATGGGGCTGGAATAACCCAGCGCAAGCAACACGGCAATAGAAATCACAAAGGGGATGGTGCTTCCGCCAATGTACCCCATTGCATAGCCCCAGGAAGAAACCTTGTCCATGCGCTCGTTAGTGGTCACATCCGTCAAAAAACCGTCATAAAACAAGTTTGATCCTGAAAAGCCGATTTTTGAAACAACATACGCCACCAGCATGAAGCGCCAGTCATTGGTCAACGCAATCAATGCTGTGGCGATGACACCCAACAACATGAACGCGGTAAACATTTTCTTTTTCATGCCCTGGTAGTCCGCAATGGAACCCAGCAAAGGGGCGAGGATGGCGATAATCAAGGTGGCGAAGCTTGTGCCATATCCCCACCACAGGTCTCCCTGGTCGCCGGCAAAGGCAACAAAAATGGTTGGAAAGATGGCAGCCATGATGTTGGTCGCATAAATTGAGTTAGCCCAGTCGTACATGATCCAGCTGCGCTCTTCTTTAGTAAACCGCCTGCCTGACAGTTCTGTCATAGTTTCCTCCCGTGAGTTGTAATCCTTGCCGTTCATTATATCTGCAAGCGTCTTAAAAAGATACCATGAAGCACAAACAATTTCACGTTCATAATAAATCATAATAAATTGTTATCTATCCTTAACAATAGTCTTTAAAAAGAAATATTATCCGGATTATACGTCCATATTCGTATAACCTATACAGACAAAGACCATGTCTTGGGCATGCGTTTATCTCCGACCACAAGGGATGGGGGAATCACTTATCAACAGGCAGGCATTCATGCATTAAAACACCAGTATTTACTGTTTGATTCCAAGCATTTTTCATGGTAACATACACATGTGGCGATCGGACCGCTTGGTTTATCCACAGGTGATTATCCACAAGCGGCTTTAAAAGCAGACAGGCTCAGCTTGTTTTTTTTGCCTCGTGGATTGTATATATCCTGCATACCATGAACACTAGGAGAAATCGATTTGGATTACCAGACAATCTGGAACAAAGCTTGTCAACTCATGCACGCGAAAATGTCCGACGTGACATATTCCACATGGATTGAACGCGCGCTGCGTCCATTGGATCTTAATGGAAACCAGTACTATATCAAGGCTGAGACCGATTTCTATCATCAGTTCGTGGTATCACGCTACTCGTCTCTGATTTCCTCAGCAATCAATGAAGCCAGTGGCAGAGAACTGCAGACGAGCATCCTGACCCCAAAGCAGGCGATTGACTATAAAAACGGCAATGCAGTACCGCACAAACCATCGTCCAATTTGAACAGCCGTTACACCTTTGAGTCTTTTGTAGTTGGTTCCGGCAATCGCTTTGCGCATGCAGCTTCTTTGGCAGTCGCCGAGGCACCTGCCGACGCCTACAATCCGCTTTTTCTGTATGGCGGTGTCGGATTGGGGAAAACCCACTTAATGCATGCGATTGGGCATTACATTTTGCAGCAGCGCCCGGAAACACGATTGGAGTATGTCACCAGCGAAACCTTTACCATCGAGTTGGTTACCGCTATTCAAACCAACCGTAACATCCAGTTTCGCGAGAAATACCGCAGTGTGGATGTCTTGCTCATCGATGATATCCAATTTATCGCCGGGCGAGATTCAACACAGGAGGAATTCTTTCACACCTTTAATGCGCTGTTCAATGCCGGCAAGCAAATTGTGATTTCGTCTGACCGGCCACCCAAGGAAATCGCTCACCTGGAGGAGCGTTTGCGCAGCCGTTTTTTGTCCGGGCTTATTGCAGACATCCAGCGACCGGATTTGGATACCCGCTGCGCCATTCTGCGCTCCAAGGCGCGCGAAGAAGGGATTGATGTCCAAGAGGATGTGATCCAAATGATCGCACAAAATGTGGACAGCAATATCCGTGAACTTGAGGGCAGTCTGACACGCCTGTCAGCCTACTCAAACCTTTCAGGCAAGGAGATAAGCCTTGAGCTGGCGCAGGAGGCTCTGAAGGAGATTATCTCCGAGCATCAGCCCCGAAGCGTTACCTGCGAAGATGTTTTGAATGCGGTATCCGCATACTATAGCGTTACCGTGGAGGATTTAGTTGGACCGCGCCGCAGCCGCAACATTACCGTGCCTCGTCAGATGATCATGTATCTGTCGCGTCTGCTCACAGACACCAGCCTGCCCAAAATCGGCGACATGCTTGGTGGACGCGACCATTCAACTGTGCTGCATGGCTGCGCTAAGATAGAAAGTTTGATCCAGACAGCGCCGCCGATCAAAGCTGCAGTAGCAGACCTGAGCAAACAGCTTTTGCGCCGCTAATACCGATTCCAATTTTTATTGCATCGTTGCGCCGAGCCTTTTGTTGCCCCGCTGTGTCAGTCAACCTCAATGTAGCTCAGGCTACGCCTTCGGTTTCCTTACCTTGCAGGCCAACAAAATCCCTCGCCGCTTTGGATGCAAACAAGCTTTACATCAGTATAAGCAATAACAGGCAAGATAAAATCCCGCACCTTGATTGAGGTGTGGGATTTTGCAAAAAAGAATGCGTTGATGTTTAGCGCTTGGAGAACTGCGGAGCGCGACGTGCACCCTTGAGACCATACTTTTTACGTTCCTTCATCCGCGGATCGCGGGTGAGGAACCCGGCCTTTTTCAGCTCTCCCCGCAATTCAGGGTTCGCTTTGCACAGCGCACGGCTGATGCCGTGACGGATGGCACCGGCCTGACCAGTCAAACCGCCGCCGACAACATTGACCAACACATCAAAACCAGTCACATTTACCAGCACCAAAGGCTGGCGGACAGTCATCTTCAGCGTTTCCAGACCAAAATAGTCATCCAGTTCACGTTTGTTGATGATGATGTCTCCCTTGCCGGGGACGAGACGGACGCGCGCAACAGCTTTCTTACGGCGGCCTACTGCATTAATATCTGCCATGTTCGTTCACTCCCTCTTAGCGTTCAAGAACCAGCGTTTCAGGCTGCTGCGCCTGTTGCAAGTGCTCATTTCCGGTATAAATGTACAGCTTTTTCAACATGGCTCGGCCAAGCGGTCCTTTGGGCAGCATGCCTTTGACAGCATGCTTGACTGCGAAATCGGATTTTTTGGCCATCAGGTCGCGGTACTTGGTTTTCTTCAAGCCGCCGACATAGCCGCTGTGATGATAATAAATTTTTTGATCCAGTTTTTTGCCTGTCAGCACCACTTTGTCAGAATTGATGATAATCACATAATCGCCAGTATCCACATGCGGGGTCCATGTAGGTTTGTGTTTGCCGCGCAGGATATTGGCTACCTGGCTGGCAAGACGCCCCAGCACCATGCCATCCGCGTCAACGACATACCATTTGCGTTCAACGGTTTGCGCATTCGCCATATAGGTATTCAAGCAAAACTCCTCCTTGATCCATTTGAGAACTTGGTTGGTGGCTGGCCTGATGGTCGCAAGCCGTGCCTGTAGTTCAATAGTCCCGGGGCTAATGAGCCTATTGACGCAATGATTATCTTATTAAAGATGTATATACTTTGTCAAGTCCGCAATATTCGAAATATCGAATATCGACGTATCGAGTGAATTCCCAAAGTAAGTTCCACAGTGGCGATAAGAAGTGGAAGTTAGTCTGGGAAGAGAAAAGTGGCGGAAGTTAGTCTGGGAATAAAAGCGATAGTATTTTGTCCGGGACGAAGGAGGCCCGGATGATGAAAAACTGCGACAGGAAACACAAGCACCTGACATTAGAGGATCGGATCGAGATCATGGAATGTCTGTGCAAGCGAATG
>JAKPNM010000141.1 GCA_029548395.1 Bacillota bacterium | reverse complement strand
CAACCTGTTTGGCGGCGCCATCGCCCTGGGCCATCCGGTAGGCGCATCAGGCGCCCGCATCCTGGTGACGCTGCTGCACGCCCTGCGGCGCATCGGCAGGCAGATCGGCCTGGCCGCCCTGTGCATCGGCGGGGGCATGGGCACAGCGGTGATTGTCAGGAAGGTATAAGCAAGAAGCTATCGATAAAAAGGGGAGGATTGCCATGAGACTGAAGGACAAAGTCGCCATCATCACCGGCGCCGCAAAAGGCTTGGGCGGAGAAATGGCCCGGCTGTTTGCCAGGGAAGGCGCCAAAGTGGTCGCCCTGGACGTGGGCGAAATGACCTATGAGGCGGAAAACGTAGAATACTGCAGGCTGAACGTCACCGATGTGGCCGCCTGTGAAACCCTGTTCAACCATGTGAAGGACACATACGGCCGCATCGATGTGCTGGTCAACAACGCCGGCATTACCCGGGACGCCATGACCCGGAAAATGACAGACGAGCAGTGGGACGCAGTCATTGACGTAAACCTGAAGGGCGTTTTCAACCTGACCCGCTTTGTAGGCCCCTATATGCAGGCGCAGGGCGGCGGGAGCATCATCAGCATCTCCAGCGTCGTAGGGGTGTTCGGCAATATCGGCCAGGCCAACTACGCGGCCACCAAGGCCGGCATCATCGGCCTGACCAAAACCTGGGCCAAGGAATTCTCCCTAAAAGGCGGCAATGTCCGCGTAAACTGCATTGCTCCGGGCTATACCATGACGGATATCCTAAAGACCGTGCCCCAGGATCTGCTGGACAAGTTCGCGGCCATGACCATGCTGGGCCGTCTGGGACAGCCTCACGAGATCGCCTACGCCGCTTTGTTCCTGGCCAGCGACGAGGCCAGCTACATCACCGGGCAGACCCTCCAGGTAGACGGAGGCATGCGCCTGTAAACACACAGGGAACGGAAATTATACTGATTCCAATCTTTATTGCATCCAAAGCGGCTTTAGCCTGATCGCTAAAACCGCTTTGTCCGCGCTTCGGCAGCCGCTTCTGGGCGGCTTTTTATACGGGATTATTCCTCATCCTGCGAATCGAAAAAGGCATCGTCCTCTTCTTCATCAAGCTCGTCAATGAACATCTCGAAGATTTCCTGCTCGATTTCCTCATTATCGCAGGACACATAGGTATCCTCGCCGTTTTCGTCCTGCTGGATCTTCAGAATGACAACCTCTCCCTCCTCATCGTTCTCCTCTTCCTGGGGGGCCAGAAGCACAACGTAGCTCTCGCCCTCGTGCTCAATGGTGGTGAGGTATTCAAACTCGACGGTCTGCCCATCCTCGTCAGTCAGTTCAACGATGTTGCTCTCCAGTTCTTCCGTCAGGTCATCCCTGTGTTGCTCGTTGGCCATGTGTTTTTGTTCCTCCTGTATTATATGGACGGATCCCCGTCCGGGGGCACAAGCGATGACGCCCGGTCCAGCCAGGCCTGCAGGATGAGCGCGGCAGCCACCTGGTCGACCAGGCCCTTGCTCTGCCGGATCGGGACGCCGCCCTCGCGCAGCGCGTCCTCAGCCTCCCGGCTTGTCAGGCGCTCATCCTGAAATTCCACGCGCAATCCCTGTTTGCGCAAAACCTCCGCAAAGCCGCGCACTTCCCTGGCCTGGGCGCCCTCATGATCGTCCATGTGGCAGGGCAGGCCCAGCACAATATACGCGCAGCCGTTCTCCCGCACCAGCTGCGCTACCGCCCGCGCGGAAGGGCCCCAGCCGATGTGACGGATGACGCTGTGGGGGCTTGCAATCCTCCCCGAGGGGTCGCTGAGCGCGACGCCGATGCGGGCCGCGCCATAGTCCAGGCCCAGCAGCCTCACCAAACGTCGCCGGGGGGCATGCGGAAATAGGAACGCACCAGCTCCTCAAGAATCTCATCCCGCTGCAGACGGCAAATCATGCTGCGCGCATTCTCATGGCTGGTAATGTAGGTAGGGTCACCGGTCAAAACATAGCCGGTCAACTGGGCCACCGGATCATAGCCTTTGGCAATCAGCGCCTGATAGACATGCTGAAGGATGCCTGCCGCTACGCTGTTGTCATCCTTGATCGGGACCAGTTTGGTAGTTCCAAAACTTTCGGTCATAAGCAACCCTCCCGGTCAT
>JAKPNM010000110.1 GCA_029548395.1 Bacillota bacterium | reverse complement strand
CCTGGCCCGGGAGACAGCCGTTCAGTGCGGGGTCCTGCTCAAAAACGAGGGCGGCATCCTGCCGCTGGCAGCTGATCAAAAGCTCGTCGTGCTGGGCGAATTGGCCCGCACGCCGCGATATCAGGGCAACGGCTCCTCCCTGGTGACGCCCACGCAGGTGAGCAGCCTGCTGGACGGCCTGGCGGAGCACGGCGTTTCTCCCGGGTTCGCGCCGGGCTACACGCTGGATGGGCGGACGGACCAGGCCCTGATCGACCAGGCGATTGACCTGGCCCGGACGGAGGGCGCCCTGCTGGTCTGCCTGGGGCTGACCGACCTGGATGAGTCCGAGGGCTATGACCGGACGCACCTGTCCCTGCCCCAGAACCAGCTGGCGCTGCTGGAGGCGCTGACCCGCGAGCGCCAGGACATCATTGTTGTGCTGTATGGCGGCAGCCCGGTGGAGATGCCGTGGCTGGGGCAGATTTCCGCACTGCTGAACATGTACCTGTCCGGGCAGGCAGGCGGCCAGGCCGCGGCCGATTTGCTGCTGGGCCACGCCAATCCCTCGGGCAGGCTGGCGGAGACCTACCCGCTGGCCTATAAGGACGTGGCCTGCAGCGCGGTGTACAACATCCGGCCCTGGCAGGCGCCCTATGTTGAGAGCGTCTATGTGGGCTACCGTTATTATGACACCGCAGGGAAAAAAGTGCTCTTCCCCTTTGGCTACGGGCTGTCCTATACCAGCTTTGAGTATGAGGGGCTGAGCGTCACGCCGCAGGGTAAATACGGCTATGAGGTGCGCTTCACCCTGCGTAACACGGGCAACAGGGCCGGCGCGGAGGTGGCCCAGGTGTATGTCGCGCCCCAAACCAAGGGCGCCTTCCGCCCGGCGCATGAGCTGAAGGGGTTCGAGAAAGTGTATCTGCAGCCCGGGGAGGCCCGGGAGGTATGCATCGCCCTGAACCGGCGCAGCTTTGCCCTGTATGACGCGCAGGCGGCGGACTGGGTGGTGGAGAAAGGGACTTATCTGATCCGGGTGGGCGCGCACAGCCGCGACATCCGCCTGTCGCAGGCCTTGGACCTGACTGGCCGGAAGCCGCGCTGGGGCAATGAGGCCGACTGGTATCACCAGCCCTCAGGCCTGCCTTCCATCATGGATTTTGAGTCGCTCCACGGGCCCTATGCCTGGGTCGCGCCCGCCGCCAAGGGTGGGTATACCACGGACAACTCCTTCAGGGAACTGTCAGCCACCAGCCTGCTGTGCAGGCTGCTGTTGAAGGTCATGGAGCGCCTGATCGCCAAGGGCACCGGCGGCAAGGTGGACTATGGCAACCCGCAGTTTAAAATGATGATGGATACCATCGCGGGCTGTCCCCTGCGCTGCCTGCCGCTGTACAGCCCGGAGATGATGCCGGTGCGGCGCATCAGGCTGATCGTGGACATCGCCAACGGCCATCTGCTGCGCGGACTGCGCCGGTACTTGCGCCGCGGATAGTGCGGATAGCTCATACTGATTCCAAGTCGCACCGGGCCTTTGATTGCCCTGCCGTGTCAGTCACCCTGATGCGGGGCTGCCTTCCGGTAGGCTTCGGTCAGCGCGTTCATTTTGCGCATTTCCATTTTCCAGGCGGCGTACATAATCAGCCAGATGACTGTGTAGACGGCGAGAATCATGCCCGCAATGGTCAGGATCGAGACCGGGTCGGCGGAAAACCAGCGCAGGATCAACCCGGTGATGAGGTAGGAAACCAGCACCAGCAGGCAGTGTACAAGCGATGCGCGCAGCAGGCTCCATGATTCCACATCATACACGCACATCCCGCCCAGGGCGACCATGCCAAACAGCGCGCCCAGCGCGGTTTGCAGGATGATCGCGCCGGTTTGGCCCATTGCGTCGGTCAATTCGGGCGCGCACAGCGTCCATTCGCCAAAAGCAAAATAACTGATCGCGGGCGTAAAGATATGAACCGCTGCCGCGCCGACGACAAAACCGAGCAGGGAGCGGATGAGCAGGCGCTTTTTCATTGTTTCGCCCTTCCTTTTGTCAGGATTTTTCGGATATGCGCCGCGTACCGCCTGGACGTATGGCAGACGATCCCGTTTTCCGCCTGGATCTGGATGATCCCGCCGCCGACAAAGTCCCAGCGCTTCACATACCTCAGGTTGATGATCTCCGATTGTGAGATCTTCACAAACCAGACCGGGTCCAGGTCCGCTTCCACGCGCACCAGGGCGTCCCTGATGATATAATCCCCATCCAGCATTTTTGCCGTCACATAGCGCCCGTCGCGCATCACCAGAATGACGCTGTCCAGGGGAATGCCGTGCTTTTCCATAAACGCCTGTTCACAGGCCGATTTTTCCGATACCTCTGACAGCGCCTTCAGCAGCGCTTCCACCTGCGCGTTCTTCTCTTTGGCGCGGATGGTGATATCAAGGCCTTCCGCTGTGTCGTCCTGAATAAAACGAAAGCGTATACCCAACGGTCATCCTCCTTTCCGCCCCTGTTCAACTTCCGTCTGGCAGACCATATGGAAATACTTTATGTTTTCGATTAGCTGCGGAGGGCGCTTGCAGCCCTCCGCAAGCCAATGGCCATACTGTCCGGTCGTTTAATCTTCTTCAGGCTCAAGAGGCGGTAGTTCCATGTTAGGCGGAACAATTTTTTGTCTGTATCTTCTGCCCCTTAATCCTCATCGACCTTTACTATCTTGGCGAGAACCACGTCTTCGCAGACAGAGCAGACTGTGCCGTAGCGGATTGTGCCTCTTTGCTTGTCATGATAAATGATCACGAAAACGATTTCTCCTTTTGCATCTCTCTTCCATGTGCAAAATTCCAGTTGAATGGCTGGGCAGCGTTGGCAGTTTCTGGAATGTCTGCCTGCCGAACCTGATGCTGTCCTCGGATTGGAAGTATTCGGAATCCAATCGCCCCATTCATGCCCGAGCGGGGCAAGTACTTCTTTCCCTTCTGTCACCCCGCATTTGGAGCAGACCCTGTGGGCGGTATATCCGAAGGTCAGGCAGTCAGGCGCCTTCCCCGGCTGTTCTTCCCAGCTATGCTCGCACGGCCTGGCCTCGCCCTCTATCAGCGTGTACGGGCCTT
>JAKPNM010000140.1 GCA_029548395.1 Bacillota bacterium | reverse complement strand
CTTTGGCGCATCAAAAAGATCCCAAAGGGTGAAACCACCACAGGCAGGATGAGCGCCCACAAACTGCCTAGAAGCTTCATATCCCGGAATATAACAAAGGTGGGTACTAACAAAACATGGTATGGAATCATGATGGCTAGCATGACCACCTGGAAGATTACTTCCCGTCCTTTGAAACGCAAATATGCAAAAGCATAGCCAGCCATGGTAGAGGTAACCATCTGTCCGATAAGAACTGCAATTGTCACCATGATCGTGTTTTTAAACATGCTCAGGAAAGGAAGACGGTCAGACACACGCAAGTAATTATCCCAAGCAATACGTTTGCCAAAGAAACGGGGTGGATACACAAACACGTCAGCTATATCCTTTAGCGATGTAGACAACATCCAAATAAAAGGCACTAACATTACCGCTACACCAATCAGCAAGACAAAGATTGACATAGTTTGCAAGATGTATTGTTTGGCTTTTCTACTCATGATCATTACTCTTTCTATTTATGCGTCTTTACTCTAGGCTGTAGTCATCGCTTTGGTTGACGATGAATTGGATAAGGGTCAGGACGAAAATAAAAATGGTAAGAAGCCAAGCAAGAGCACTGCCATAACCTGTTTCATAAAACTTGAATGTGCATTGGTAGATGTAGTGTACAAGCACAGAGGAAGAGCGACTTGGACCACCCCCAGTGATGACTACTACCTGATCGAATACTTGTAGAGAATTGATGATGGTCATTACAGTAACAAAGAGTGTAGTAGGTTTCAAAAGAGGTAAAGTAATTCGCCACAGGCGTTGTATACCAACACCGCATCCATCAAGTTCGGCAGCCTCATAATACACATCCGGGATGGATTGTAATCCTGCTAAAAATAACATCATATTATAGCCAAGACTTTTCCATATACTGACAATGATAATGGCAACCAGTGAGTATGTCGGGCTAGACAACCAATTGGGTCCGTTAATACCAAACCAGCTCAGTATCCAGTTTACCAGACCATAGTCCTTGTTGAACATCCATTGCCATACCATAGACATAGCTACCATGGAAGAGATGAGAGGCAGACAATATGCAGCACGGAAGAAACGGATGCCTCGAATCTTCTGATTGAGCGCTATTGAAAGTAAAAGCGGTAAAATTAGTAACAACGGTACCGAGGTGAGTGTGAACACAAGAGTATTTCGAAACACTTTTAGGGCTGTTGCATCAGTAAAGGCACGCACATAGTTTTTTATACCCACAAAGCTCATATCTCTCAGTAACGCATAGTCGGTAAAGCTGATTATAAGCGAGGACGCCATGGGATACAAAACAAAGATACAAAGCCCCAAAATAGATGGCAACAGAAACCAGAAAGCCCAAAATGAATCGCGGTTGCGTAGTTTATATAGCATACTGTGTTTTCCTCTCCCTAATTAACCGTTTATTCAGGATGGGGAAGCTTCTTTTGTATATTCCGTGAGGCGGTTTACCCGCCTCACGGAATGTGTTGTTTTATTGTTAGTTATGTTTATTTGTTTAGCTTGCTGTTTATGCCTTCTTGAATGGCTGGGAGCACCTCATCCAAGGATGAATCCAAATAGTAATAAGCTTCGATTTGCTCGCCCACAGCATCGTATATGGCGTCTGTGTTGGTAAACTTATCCACCCAGCGGCCGTTAGCATTCTTAAACATCTCCAGAAGATTTTCGAAGCCCTCGGGGTAAATAGTACGGTCAAACCAAAGGGCTTGATTCTCCTCTTCGTACATGCTCAAGCGATTAGGCATCCATAGGCCTGTCTTGTAGATCGGCACGCCAAACTCCGTTTCTGAGCTCATGAAGGCGAGCAATTTCAGAGCAGCTTCCTGGTGGGGGGTATCTACCCAAATGGCTTTCAAGTCGGCGGAGGCAATCATTACATTGTCTCCATCAAATTTAGGCAATAAACCCACTCCATAGTTGATATTTGACTGTGAAATCTCTTGCAGTGCATAGGAGCCTAAGACTAATGTGGCCACCTGTCCGGTAAGAAACATTTGGGTGGGAGAATGGGTGGTTTCCATACCTACAGCAGTAGGATCAGGTGCTACACCGTATTCCGTACGTAATGACTTGATTTGTTCAAAAGTCTTACGGGTAGCGGCGCTGTCCACATTGATAGCCTCACTAACATCAGCGTTGAACCATTCCGCACCGTTGCTGCGTAGGGCATACTGTAGCACATACATATTGAAGCCTTCTTCCCAGTTATATGTGCCATATTGCTTTATGCTATTCTCGGTTTTTGTCAGCTTCTGCATATTGGCCACAAACTCATCCCAGGTCCATTGTTCTTCCGCCTTGGTAGGCATATATTCAACGCCTGCCGCATCAAATAGATCCTTGTTGAAGAACATTACCGGTCCCACATTACAGACATCCATACCATAGTAATGTACAATACCATTCTCATCTGTTATACTCACTTTCTCCTTTGAAGCGGGTACTAAATCATCCAAATCTACATACTCGGTAATTACATCGGTAAGTTCAAGGAGCAGGCCAGCATTGATGAAATCACGCTGGTAGTCAGGATGAAGATAGAATACATCAGGTGCTTGTCCTGCATTCATGGCATTACGCAACTTGGTATGGTACTCGGCAAAGGGTGATACCATATAGTCTACTTTAATGCCCGGATTGGCAGCTTCAAAGTTGTTGATGCCGTTTTGAATGGCCTCAGATTCTAGAGCGCTAGCTTCCCAACCCCAAAAAGATAAGGTGACTTCGGGTGTGGCTGCAGCACTTGCTGTCGAAAACGAAATGGTTAGTATGACTATTAGGAGTAGACTCGTCATCATGGTAAGCAATTTCTTCATTTTTTTCCTCCTTTTTTGTGGTTGATATTTTATGCCATTTATCAAAACGGCTGACCACCTTTTTAAATAGGTATTGTTCGTTTTCCTCCAACTACATCACGTATCTTATCGATAATACTGTTATTTTTAAGGTATTGTTCTAGTACATGATAATAACCACCCAGCAAGGTGCTGTCACTGGTGAGCTGTGAAAAATGAATATGCATGTTTTCTGCCACTTCAGCATATACCATCTGTTTCACTGTCTGCTTCACCATGAGAATAAATTCTTCTGTCCGGGGATAGTCATTATCAATAACCACTCTGTTGGGGTTAAGAACAAAAGCCAAGCTAGCGATACCATAGCCCAGCATCCAAGCTAGCTTTCCAATTACAGCTCGGGCAAGTTCATCTCCTGCATAGTATGCTTGGAGAATTTCTTCATACTTACTATCCTCTCTCAATGGACTTTGGGGGTACTGGTACATCATTTCTTGCAGATAGCGACAACATGACTCGGTACCAGCGTAATATTCGAAAGCACCCTGATTGTTACGTTCACTCTTAGGACCATTAAAATTGATACCCATATGGCCTATTTCACCTGCCACACCTACAGCACCCTTTATTATGCGCCCGTTAATAACTGAACCAGCACCCACGCCAATGCCGATGGATTGAATCTGCATCAAACTATTCTCAAGCACATTGTCATCCATTTTCATGTGTTTCCACTCAGCGAAGGCTGCCAGCTTGGCGTCGTGCTCACTTAGGATCTTAAAAGGATATCGCTTAGTGAACATCTTCTCCACATCGATTTTCCTCAAGTTATCAAAGCCTGTTACGATAGCTGTGTTTTTATCTTTTCCTCGAATATAGGGTCCTGGTAAGGCAATACATATACCCAGTATATTTGTTTTATCATATGCCGCTAACATAGCATCGATTTGCGTCATAACCAGTTCCATCTGAATTAGGATATCCTCGTCCACCGATATATTATCCTGATGATAAGCCAGAGGCACACCTCTTAAATCATACAGGGTGGCACGGTAGAATTTCCGAGTAAAACGAATTGACAGGATGACCAACTGAGGCATATCTATTCGAAAAGCCTCAGTACGACGTCCGGAATCAACCTTAGTGAAACCTTCTTCGCAAATGATACCCAACTCTAAAAACTCATTGATAATATTAGTGATTGTAGCTTTACGCAGTCGTGTTTTTTTTACAAGCTCTACCCGACTAACTGGACCTTCGGCAAGCATGATTTTGATCACCAGAGACCTGTTAGCTTTTTGGATGGTGGTGCTGTTCAACCCCCGCTGCATGTGCAATCTCCTTTGCTACAATGTCTTAAGTACTATTGATGTACTTTTACTTTTCACGATTTCAGCTCAGAATGCAACTTTAGACCGATCTTTTACCGTATATTACTATTTAAGAAAAGCCATGTCAACATCAAAAAGTGTTTTTTGTTAAATTAAGTTAATTTAATAAACTTAATGAAGTGTTATATATTATAATTAGTGTCCACTGAACAACTCACCCCTCTATATTTCACAAGCATTCTGGCTTGATTCATGGTAAAACAGTGTAAGGAAAACTCCTGAAATCATCCAAAACCCTTGCACTTTATCCGGAGGATTATGGCGTGTATCGACCACAAAGCAAACAAGTCAGCGTGTTTGAGAACGAAAGTTTCTTCCAGTTTCAAGGCCTGAATCCTGACAACGACTGGGTCATTTAACTTGTCAGTCTGCTTTTATGTTTTTTATTGCATCATTATTCTTTTGTGGCTTTACAAATATTTTATCTGTGTTTTTTCTTGTTGGCTTGTCAGCCTGTTGTATTTAATATTTCATGATTTTCCAACTCCTTTTAACACGTCTTTTTAACACGTCCGCCTGTCCTTCACCCCCCCTTTTTGATGTTTCCCGCGCCGGTATGGTATAATTGGCCATCCTCTTTTGGAGCGTGAGCATGGCTGAACTGACCCCGATGATGCGCCAGTACCTGGAGCTGAAGGAGGCCTATCCCGAGGCCCTCCTCTTTTTCCGTCTGGGCGATTTTTATGAGATGTTCTTTGAGGACGCCGTCACCGCCGCGCGGGAACTGGAGCTCACCCTGACCGGGCGGGACTGCGGATTGGAGGAGCGCGCGCCCATGTGCGGCGTGCCCTGGCACGCGGTGGACGGCTACATCGGGCGGTTGATCGCCCGCGGCTACAAGGTGGCCATCGCCGAGCAGACCGAGGACCCGGCCCAGGCCAAGACGCTGGTCAAACGGGACATCGTGCGGGTCATCACCCCGGGCACCTACAGCGAGGACACCGCGCAGGACCAGAAGGAGAACCGCTTTGTGGCCGCGGCCTACCTGGACGCGAAGAAGTCCGGGGTCGCGCTGTGCGACGTGTCCACCGGCGAGCTGATGGTGCGCGCCTTTCCCGAGGGGGAGGAGGCCGCCCTGGCTTTTCTGCGCGCGCAGGCCCCGAGCGAAACCATCACCAACCAGCCCGAGCGCTTAAGCGCCGGCTATTCAGGGTATTTGAGCCAGGTGCGCACCGAGGGCTTTTCGCCCAGGCGCGCCAACGACGCGCTCAAGGCGCATTTCGGCGTGGCCAGCGTGGAGGCGCTGGGCATCCGGCGGCAGGACCTCCCGCGCATCGCGCCCCTGGGCGCCCTGCTGGCCTACCTTAAGGACACCCAGAAGGTGCCGCTCAAGCACATCACAAGGGTGCAGCTGCTGCGCGGGGAGGACAGCATGCCCCTGCCGCAGGCCACCAGGCGCAGCCTGGAGCTGGTCGAGGGCCTGCGCGGCCGGGCCGGCAGGGGCACGCTGCTGTATGAATTGGACAGGACCCGCACCGCCATGGGCGGGCGGCTGCTGCGCGCCTGGGTGGAGCGGCCGCTGGTGGACGCGGCGCGCATCACTTCCCGGCTGGACTGCGTGGCGGCTTTTGTGGAGGACGCGGTGCTGCTGGAGGAGGTCAGCGGCCTGCTGGGCGAGGTCTATGACCTGGAGCGGCTGCTGTCCCGGCTGAGCTACCGCACGCTCAACCCGCGCGACTGCCTGGCCATGCTGCGCTCCATCCGCCAGGCGCCCCGGGCGGGGCAGCTGATCGCCGACCTGCCCCAGGAGGGTTTTGCGGCGTTGCGCGAGCAGCTACAGCCCTTGCCCGAGCTTGAGGACCTGCTGGAACGGGCGATCTCCCCGGAGGCCCCGGCCCTGCTGTCCGACGGCGGGGTCATCCGCGAGGGCTATGACCAGCGGCTGGACGAGGCGCGCCTGGCCGCGCGGGACGGGCGGCAGTGGATCGCGCAGCTGGAGGCGCGGGAGCGGGAGCGCACCGGCATCAAGAACCTCAGGGTGACCTACAACCGGGTGTTCGGCTATTCCATCGAGGTGACCAAGTCCAACTACAGCCTGGTGCCCGCGCACTATATCCGCCGTCAGACGCTGGCCAATTCCGAGCGCTACACCACCGAGGAGCTCAACGACCTGCAGCGCCGCGCCCTGGGCGCGCAGGAGGAGGCGGCGCAGCTGGAAAGCGCGCTGTACAATGAGCTCATTGAGCAGCTGTTTTCCCACATTCAGCCGCTGCAGCGGCTGGCGGCCGGCTTTAAGACCCTGGACGCGCTGCAGTCCCTGGCGCGCGCCGCGCGCGACAAGCGCTATGTGCGCCCGGGCATCAACCTTGAAGGGCGGCTGGAGATCGTGGACGGGCGCCACCCGGTGGTGGAAAACGCCATGCCCGAGGGCAGCTTCGTGCCCAATGACACCAGGATGAGCCGCGAGGAGCGGGTCATGATCGTGACCGGGCCCAACATGGCCGGCAAGTCCACCTATATGCGCCAGACCGCGCTGATCGCCCTGATGGCGCACATGGGCTCCTTTGTGCCGGCGCGGTCGGCCGACATCCCGCTGCTGGACAATGTGTATACCCGCATCGGCGCCCAGGACGATCTGGCGGCCGGGCAGTCCACCTTCATGGTGGAGATGATCGAGCTGTCCCATATTTTGCGCAACGCCACCAAGGATTCCCTGGTGGTGCTGGACGAGGTGGGGCGCGGCACCGGCACGCTGGACGGCCTGTCCATCGCCTGGGCGGCGGTGGAGTTCCTGGCGGATCCGGAGAAGTCCGGCGCGCTGACGCTGTTCGCCACCCACTACCACGAGCTCTCCGGCATGGAGGGCGCCCTGCCCGGCGTGGTCAACCTGAGCGTGCTCACGCGCGAGATGGGCGACGAGGTGCTCTTTTTGCACAAGATCAAGCGTGGCGCGGCGGACAAGTCCTTTGGCGTGTATGTGGCGCGCATGGCCGGCGTGCCCCGCGGCGTGGTGGCCAGGGCGCGCGAGATCCTGGCGCGGCTGGAGGCCAGCGAGATCACCCAGGACGCGATCGGCCGCAACATCCTGGAAAAGAAGAACAAGCGCAAAAACGAGCAGATGGCCCTGGGCGAGTACGCCCGCGCCGAATTGGTGCAGGAGCTGGCGCAGCTGGACGTGCTGCAGATGAGCCCGATGGAGGCGCTCAACCACCTGTTTGTCCTCAAGGAAAAAGCAAGGAAGCTGTAAGGAGAACCCATGAACCCAAGCATCCGCGTACTGCCCCCGGACGTGGTGGAATTGATCGCCGCCGGCGAGGTGGTGGAGCGCCCGGCCAGCGTGGTCAAGGAGCTGGTGGAAAACAGCCTGGACGCCGGGGCCACGGCGGTGACCGTCGCCCTGGAGGGCGGCGGGCTGGACCTGATCCGCGTGACTGACAACGGCGCCGGCATCGCGCCGGAGGATCTGCGGCTGGTCTTTTTGCCGCACGCCACCAGCAAGCTGGGCCGGGCGGAGGACCTGCACGCCGTGGCCACGCTGGGCTTCCGCGGGGAGGCGCTGCCCTCCATCGCGCGGGTCAGCCGCGTGACGCTGCTGTCCCGGCAGCCGGGCGAGCCCAGCGGGATGAAGGCTATGAACGAGGGCGGGCAGATGGAAGCCATCGCCGAGGCCGCCTGCGCCGAGGGCACCCAGGTCAGGGTGCGGGACCTGTTCTACAACGCCCCGGTGCGCAGGGATTTCATGAAAAAGCCCCAGCGGGAGGCCGCGCTGTGCGCGGAGGTCATGCAGCTGATGATCCTGTCCCGCCCGGACGTGTCCTTCCGGCTGACGGCGGACGGCAGGCAGGTCTACGCCAGCCCCGGGGACGGCAAGCTGGACAGCGCGCTGCTGTCCATCTATGGCGTGGACACGCTCAAGGCGCTTTTCCCGGTGGACGACGCCGGGCTGGGCCTTTTGGTCCGGGGCTATGTGGGGGTGTCCGAGCAGGCCCGCGCCAACCGCGGCCACCAGCACTTCTTTTTGAACGGGCGCGCCGTGCGCTCGCCGCTGCTCTCCCGCGCGCTGGAGGAGGCCTGCCGCCACCGGGTGATGACCGGACGCTTCCCCATGTGCGCGCTGGCCCTGACCCTGCCCTATGACAGCGTGGACGTCAATGTCCACCCCAACAAGTGGGAGGTGCGTTTCTCCCGCGAGCAAGCCGTGGCCCAGGCCCTGCAGGCCGCCGTCGGCAAGGCGCTGGACACCGCGCCCACCCAGGCGCCGCCGCCCCTGTTTGAGCGCCCGGCGCCGGCGCCGGGCGCGAAGGTGGTCCGCCGCGAGCCTGAAGCGCAGCCGCCTGAGCCTGTTGTGCCGGCCGCCAGGCCGGCGGAGCCCGCGCCATCCTCCGTGATTCCGCCCCGCCGCAGCCTGCGCGCGCGCGACAGCGCGCTGGACAGCCCGGTTGTTGAGACGAAGCCGCCGGCTGCCAGCCAGGTAACGCAGGAAGCCGATCAGCTGCACGCCGCGCAGGTGCCCGCGGCCTCCCGCAGCCTGAAGGTGCTGGGCGTGGCCTTCAATACCTACATCATCGCCCAGCAGGGCGAGCGGCTGCTGCTGATCGATCAACACGCCCTGCATGAGCGGCTGCTGTTTGACCGCATGATGGCCTCCGCGCACACGCGCCAGCCCGCGCAAAACCTGCTTTTGCCCCCGGTGATCGACCTGGACTACCCGGGCTACCAGGCCTTCCTGGCCTACCGGGAGGAGCTGGCCCGGGCCGGCTTTGAAGCCGAGGACTTCGGCGCGCGCGCGGTGCGGCTGCTGAGCGTCCCGATGGAGCTGGGCGAGCCGCTGGCCCAGCGCAGCTTCCTGGACGCGCTGGATGAGCTGCGCGAGCGCGGCGGCCTGAGCGGGCAGAGCCTGCGCGAGCGCATCATCATGGCGGCCTGCAAAAACGCGGTCAAGGGCGGGGAGCGCCTGCCGGAAAACGCCCTGCAGGAACTGGTGGATGAGATGATGGAGCGGGGCGCCATCCCTGCCTGCCCGCACGGGCGGCCCATCGTGCTGGAACTGACCCGCCGCGAGCTGGAAAAGCGTTTCCGGCGCATTCAGGAATGAGCAAGCCGCGCGTGCTGGGCCTGGTCGGGCCGACCGCCTCGGGCAAATCCGCCCTGGCGCTGCTGGCCGCGCAGGCGCTTGAGGGCGAAATCGTCTGCATGGACGCCATGCAGGTCTACCGCGGGATGGACATCGGCACCGCCAAGCCCACCGCGCGGGAGCGGGCCCTGGCGCCCCACCACCTGCTGGATGTCGCGGACCCGGACCAGCCCTTCTCGGTGGCCGACTACCTGCCTTTGGCCCGCGCGGCCATCGATGGCATCCTGGCGCGGGGCCGCCTGCCGGTGCTGTGCGGGGGCACGGGTCTGTATCTCCGCGCGCTCTCGCGCGGGCTGAGCCTGGGCGGGACGCGGGCCGACCCCATGATCCGCGCGCGCTACCAGCGTCTGGCGGACAGCCGGGGGAACGAGGCCGTCCACGCCGTCTTAATGGAGCGGGACCCGGATACCGCGGCGCGGCTGCACCCCAACAACCTGCGCCGGGTGATCCGCGCGCTGGAGGTGCAGGAGCTGACCGGGCGGCCCTTTTCCGCGCAGGCCATGCCTTCGGACGCGGACGGCCCCTATGACATGCGGCTGTTCGCGCTGGACTGGCCCAGGGAGCGGCTCTACCAACGCATCGACCGCCGTGCCGGGCGGATGCTGGAGGAGGGCTTAGCGGAGGAGGTGCGCTCGCTGCTAAAGGGCGGCCTGTCCCCGGACGCGCAGAGCATGCAGGGCTTGGGCTACAAGGAGCTGGTGCCTTACCTTGAGGGCCGCGCCACCCGGGAGCAGACGGTCGAACTGCTGAGCCGGCGCACCCGCAACTACGCCAAGCGCCAGCTGACCTGGTTCCGGGCCGACGCGCGCATCCGGTGGCTGGCGGGCGGCGCGCAGCCGCGGGACTTGCTGGACATCATCAAGAAGGAAACGGAAGCGGAATGAAACAGGACATCGGGGCATTGATCCCGCGGGCGGAGCGCGACCTGGCGGAGGTCTTCGCCGGCTTTGAGCGGACCGAGGAGCGGGCCACCAGGCGCGTGCTGGACGCCTTCGCGCGCCACCGCGTAGCCGCGCGGCATTTCGCGCCGTCCACTGGCTACGGCTATGACGATGTCGGCCGGGACACCCTGGAAGCCCTGTGCGCGAACATCTTCCGCGCCGAGGCCGCCATCTGCCGGCCGATGCTGGCCTCCGGCACCCACACCCTGGCGGTGGGCCTCTTCGGCCTGCTGCTGCCCGGGGAGGAGCTACTCATCATCACCGGCGCGCCCTACGACACCCTGGCGGGCGTCATCGGGACCAAGAGGGAGCCGGGCTCCCTGATGGAGCTGGGCGTTACCAGCCGCGTGGTAGGCCTGGACGGGCAGGGGGCCATCGATGTGCCTGCGGCGCTGGCGGCGCTGCGCCCCAATACCCGGGTAGCGTTCCTCCAGCGCAGCCGCGGCTACGCGCTGCGGCCCTCGCTGATGCCAGAGGACATGGCGCCGGCCATTGCCGCCATCAAGCGCGCCCGGCCGGATGTGTACGTGTTTGTGGACAATTGCTACGGCGCCTTTGTGACCGATGACGAGCCCACTTTCCACGGCGCGGACGTGGCGGCCGGCAGCCTGATCAAGAACCTGGGCGGCGGCATCGCGCCCACGGGCGGCTATCTGGCGGGCAGCCGCAGGGCCATTGAGCGCATCGCGCAGCGGCTGACCGCGCCGGGCATCGGCCTGGAGGTGGGCAGCTACGAGGCCGGCTACCGCCCCTTTTATCAGGGCCTGTTCATGGCGCCGCACACCGTCTGCCAGGCCAAGAAAACCGCGGCCCTGGCCGCGCGCGTGGCGGAGCTGCTGGGGCTGAGGGCCTTGCCGGGCGCCTTTGAGGCGCGCAGCGACATCATCCAGGCGCTGGTCATGGGCAGCCCGCAGCGCGTGATGGCCTACTGCCGGGGCATCCAAGAGGCTTCCCCGGTGGACAGCTTCGCCGCGCCCGAGCCCTGGCGGATGCCCGGCTATGCCGACGCGGTCATCATGGCGGCGGGCGCCTTTGTGCAGGGCGCCTCCATCGAGCTGAGCTGCGACGCGCCCATGCGCCCGCCCTACGCCGTCTACCAGCAGGGCGCTTTGACCTACGCCGCGGGCAAGCTGGCGGTCAGGGCAGCCTTTACCAGGCTGATGGAGGTTGAAGATGCCTGAGTGGACCCCGCGGCAGAAGCAGGCCATCACCGCGCGCAACCGCGACATCCTGGTCTCGGCCGCGGCCGGCAGCGGCAAGACCGCCGTGCTGATCGAGCGCGTGCTGAGCCTGCTTAAGGAGGGCATGCAGCTGGACCGCATGCTGGTGATGACTTTCACCCACGCCGCGGCCGATGAGATGAAGGAGCGCCTGACCGACCTGCTGAGCCGGGAGGCGGCCGGGGATGAGCACCTGCGGCGGCAGTTTTCGCTGTTGGGGCGGGCCGACATCAGCACCCTGCACAGCTTTTGCCAGCGGCTGCTCAGGCGGCATTTCCAGGCGGTGGGCGCGGACCCGCTGGCCCGCCTGGCCGATGAATCCCTGGCCAGGGAGCTGTTCGACCGGGCGCTGGATGAGGCCATGGACGCCTTCTTTGAGGCGCCCAGCGCGGACAGGCTCGCGCTGGGCGAGCGCTTCACCCAGGATGAGATCCAGGACATGGCCCGGTCGCTGTACAATTTCCTGATGGCGCAGGCCGCGCCCTTTGAATGGCTGGACCAGGCGCTGGAAGCAAGCGTGCCCGCGGATTTGTACGGGCATCCCTGGTATGGGGTGATGGCGCGCGAGGCGCTGCTGATGCTGGAGGGGGCCGCCGGCTTTTTGCGTATGGCGGAGGACTGCTGCCTGCGCCCGGACGGCCCGGCGCGCTACCTGAACGCGATCCGCGATGACCTGGCAATGGTGGCGGACCTGAGCGAGCGGCTGTCCGCGCCCGGGCGCTTTGCCTGGAACAAGCCGGTGTTTACCCGTCTGCCCAGCACCAAGCCCCCGCCCGAGGAGGACCCCGCGCTGAAGGAATGGGTGCATAAAACGCTGCGGGAAACGTCCAAGAAGCTGATCGTGGACGCGCTGGAGCTGCTGCCCCGCGACGGGCAGGAGGCGGACGCCTGGGCCGGGCAGGTGCGCGCGACCCGGCCGCAGCTGCAGGCGCTGGCCGGTCTGGTCAGGGACACCGCCGAGCGCTACCGGACGCTCAAGGCGCAAAAATCGCTCTGGGACTTCAACGACCTGGAGCACCTGGCCTTCCAGGCTCTGAGGGACCTGCAGGTGCACCGGGAGGTTTCCGGCGCCTATGACGCCCTGTTTGTGGACGAGTACCAGGACATCTCCCGCATCCAGGAGGCCATCATCCAGCGCCTGCACGGGCCGGACAACACGCTGTTCATGGTGGGCGATGTCAAGCAGAGCATCTACCGCTTCCGCCAGGCGGACCCCACGCTGTTTTTAAGCAAGTACCGAAGCTTTGAAACCGATGAGAAGGCCCCGCGGCGCCTGATCACCCTGAAGGAGAACTTCCGCTCCGCCGGCAACATCCTGCGCGCGGTCAACCTGGTGTTTGAGCACGCCATGCAAAAGGACGCGACCGAGATCGACTATGACGACGAAGCCCGCCTGAGCACCCTGGGCGATGAGGATGCCGGCGCGCCGGTCGAATTGTGGATTCTTGAAAAAGACGCTGAACCCGCGGAAGCGGCGGAAGAATCGGAAGCCGATGAATTGCTCAGGGGGGACTGGGCGGAGGAGGAAGCGGAGGAGCAGGAGGAAGGCGGTTCCAGCCGCGGCGCGGGCGGGGAGATGGAGCGCGCCTTTGTCTATGAGGCGCGGCTGATCGCCCGGCGCATCCGCAGCCTTGTGGGCACCCGGATCGCCGATGTGGACGGCGAGCGCGAGCTGCAATACCGCGATATCGCCATCCTACTGCGCTCCGCCTCCGGGCGGGCCGCCGTGATGGCGGAGATCCTCAACGCCCGGGACATCCCCACCTATTCGGACGCTGACGGCGAGTTTTATACCCAAAGCGATGTGCGGGATGTGCTGTCCATCTTAGAGGTGCTGGACAACCCCTGCCAGGACATCCCGTTGCTTTCCGCCCTGTCCTGCCCGGCTTTCGGCTTCACGCCCGATGAGCTGGCGCAGCTGCGCCTGCGCGCGCCTGGCCGGGACAGGCCGCTGCACACGGCCTTTTTTGAGTTGGCCCAGAGCGATTCCCGCTTTGGCGGGGCCGCGCGGCAACTGGAGCGCTGGCGGATGATGGCGCAGTCCATGCCGCTGGAGAAATTCCTGGCGCGCCTGCTGCGCGAATCCGGCCTGTACGCCGTGGCCGGCGCCAAGGAGGACGGCCTGCTGCGCCGCGCCAACCTGCGCATCCTGGTCTCCCGCGCGGCGTCCGCGCCCGAGCCGCAGAACCTGGCCGACTTTGTCGAGCGCGCCCGCCGCGCCGCACGGCAGCCCGGGCGCGACCGCAGCGCCTCCCTGGGCATGCAGGAAAACGTGGTGCGCATCATGACCATGCACAAGTCCAAGGGCCTGCAGTTTCCCGTGGTCTTCCTGCCTGACCTGGCTGCCGCCTTCTCTGGGAAGCGCAGGCCCCTGCCGTTGGTCCTGGACGCGCAGGCCGGCCTGGCCCTCATCCAGGTGGACCCGGCGCTGCGCGCCAAGCAGGAGGGCTTTGCCGTGCGCGCGATGAAGGTCAAAAAGAACCGCGAGGAGCTCAGCGAGGAGGCGCGGCTCTTGTATGTGGGCATGACGCGGGCCAGGCAGCGCCTGATCCTGATCGCCGCGCCGCGGCAGCCCGTCATCGGGCGCGCGCGCGACAGCCTGACCGAGGGCAGCTACGCGGCCGGCAGCGCCAAATGCATGCTGGACTGGGTGAGCGCGCCGCTGCGGGACGCCCTGGCGCAGCGCCCGGATGGGCTGTACACCGCGCCGGGCGGCAGCCGCTGGCAGCTGCGCATGCTGGGCATTAGCGCCCTGGCGGAGCAGGCGCGCCCGGCCCCCGAAGCCAGGCCTGCCGTCCTGGAAATGGCGGGCTGCGAGGCACCGGAAGACCTGTTCGCGCCGCTGGCGACCGGGGCGCGCCTGCCGCAAAAATCCTCGGTCACCGCGCTGGTGACCGGGGGCTTCCGGGACCCTGCCCTGCTGGAGCAAACCGAGGAAACGCCCGAGCTCAAGCGCCACGCCCTGGCACCCGCGCGCACGCTGCGTCCCCTGCGGGATTCCTCCGACGGCGGCGCGCTCAGCGCCGCCCAGCGCGGCGCGGCGGCGCACAAGGCCCTGTGCGCGCTGGACCCGGCCCTGTTTACCGGGCTGGAGGAGCAGCGCCTGATGCCGGCCCTCCGCCTGGCGATGGATGAGCTGGCGGAGCGGGGCCTGCTGCTGTCCGCGGAACGCCAGGCCTTGGATGAGGCCGCGGTCGCGCGCTTTTACCGCAGCGACCTGGCCCGGCGCATGGCCCGCAGCCCGCAGCGCTACGCCGAGTGGCCCTTTACCCTGCTCGCGGATGAGCAGGTCATCCTCCAGGGTGTGCTGGACGCCTGCTTCCTGGAGGAGGGCGCCTGGGTGCTGGTGGACTACAAGACTGACCGGGGCGAGGCAAAGGACATCCTGGCGCACTACCGCGACCAGATGCGCTGGTACATGCGCGCGCTGCGGGACATCACGGGGCTTGCGGTCAGGGAAGCCTGGCTCTACCTGCTGCGCACCGGCGAAGCGGTGCGGGTGGAGGAGGAAGCGCCCATCCGGCTTGCTTGAGGGGGATAGGATCATATCACCTCCTATAAAGAGTATCCTTTGTCAAAATAGATTGTTTTTGATGGGTGATGCCTCATTACAGCGTGCCTTATTTCTGTAGAATTCTGATGATCACCAAACATAAAGCCATAATACTTTACAATTTTTTCTACAAACTTCCCTTTGTTAATTCTTTTAACAAAACGCCCGGTACCAACACCTAAATAGGGTTTTAATGATTGTGGACAATTATCAATATTATTAAGATAAATACGCAATTGACTGCCTTGTTTCATCATATTACCACCAGAAGTAAGTCCCTGTTGGAGGAGTAATACTGACGTAAAGAATGAGAATAAGAATCAGTATCAGTCGGGTTTTCCGTGGCAAAACTCCCTGACTTCGTCGCTGCATTCGCCTTTTTTGGGGCAGTCCTTCTTTTCGTCAGCGGGGCAGTCATCCCGGTTTTCCGGCTGGCAGGCTTCCTGCTCAATATCAGCCAGGGCTTCAATTTCCTTTGCCAGTTCGCGCAACACCGCTCTATCCACAAGATAGTGCATGAAATACCCGCGTTTTTCCCCTGTAAGCAGGCCTGCCTCCCGCATCACTTTGAGATGCTGGGATATGGTCGCTTCGGTCAGGTTCAGCTCGTTTGCCAATGCCCGGACGCAATAATTTCGCCGCAGGAGCAATTTCAAAATACTCATCCGTGTTTCATCAGCGATCGCCTTCAATACTTTTTTCTTGTCCATGATGATCCTCCTGTAGTTTAATCAGCTTTGCGCCTAATCAAACTATAGCGCGCAAAATCAATTAAGTCAACACCTAAATAAAACATCCTGGCCGGAACAGCCCCGCGACACAAATCATGAATCGGCTCTCAGTGACACCAAAGCCCCGGCGCGGCGGCGCAATATAGATAAAATCAGAATGAACGCGGTCAGCGGGGTCCGCTCCTGATCGCATGATTCATCTTCACATAGAGCGCGATCGCCGTGATCTCCGCCGCGGCGGTAAATACGATGATCAATTTTGTGAATTTCAGGTCGTACAGCAGCCCCATCAGCGCTGACCCGGCGAGCAGCGCCAGGCCGTAAGCCGAATTGAAGATGCCATAGCCTGTCCCGCGCTTGCGGTACGGCGTGATGTCCGCGATGGCGGAACGCATGATCGTCTCATGCGTTCCCATGACGACGCCGAAAAGCGCCATTCCCGCCGCGATGAGCGCCGTCGAATGGCTTAGTGTAAGCAAAGGCAGCAGCATCGTCATCAGCGGGATCGCCGCCAGCGCGAGGATGCCGCCCGTTTTCTTTCCGGTTTTCTCTTTCAAGCGGTCATACGCCTTCCCTACGATCATCGCCGCGACGGCGTCGACGAGCATCGCCAGGGAATACAGCAAGGTGATCTCACCGTCGGACATCAGTTGATTCGCCTTCAAATGGTAGCCGATCGTGCTGAAATTGACGAAACCGGCCGTGCAGAAGAAAGTGAACACGGTATAGTTCCAGAACACCGGCTCTAATTTTTCGTTTTGAAACTCCCTGTTTTGAGCCGAAGGCAGCAAATTTGAGCCCCTCATCTTCTTGAACGCGAAATATAAAAACAGCATCAGCAATACAAAGGGCGCGGCCAGCAGCCTATACCCCGCCTGGTATTCGCTGATCCCGCTTTGGTCCGCGAAATAAAACACAGCGGTAAAGACGAGCGGCCCCAGGAACGCGCCCAGCTGATCCAAAGCCTCCTGCAGGCCGAAGGCGAACCCGATGCCCACCTGACGCTCCGCGACGCCGGACAAGACCGTGTCCTTGGCGGGGTTGCGCAGCGCCTTCCCGATGCGCTCCATCAGCATCAGAATGACGAGAGCATCCCACTTCATTGTCAGCCCCATCAGGGGAACGCTCAGGAGCATGCCGTAGCCAAGAAACATGAACCACCAGTGCCTGCCGCTCTTATCGGACAGGATGCCGGCCAGGAGCCTGAGCGCGTAGCCCAGGAACTCGCCTATCCCGAAGACCAGCCCGACCCTGGCCGCGCTGATGCCCAGCAGATTCAGATACTGGCTGTTCGCGCTCCTTGCCGATTCATACACGATATCGCCCAGCATGCTGATGACGCCAAACATGATCACCACGCTTACCGCCGGCGAAAGCCGCTTGCCTGAACTCATACCTCTCTTTTCTGACATGCTGTTGCCTCATATTAATGATTGTTTTGATCCGCTGCCTGACGCCGTGTGTCATGGATGGCCCGGCTGACCCCGTCAAAAGAAAACAGGGAGGCGGATCGGAGTCTACCGGTTGGCCTCATAGGACCGGATCCCCGCTTCCGTGTCCGGTTTCAGGATCAAACGCTTGAACAACCAGTTCCCCGGCAGAAGGTCATCTCCATGGAAACGGATGTCTTTGACCCGCCGTCCGGGGCAAAGCCTGATCTCCGAAGCGACGGCTTCCGGAAGGTCCACAGGGATCGGGACCGCGTCAGGGGCATAGATTTTGCTCATGCCGTTCATCCTGAACCCCCGCCTCTTCATCATCGCGCCCATTCTCCCCGGCATGTATTCGAGGCTGCCTTTGCTGTTCACGTACACGACCGGCACGCGGAAAGCGTTGGCGTACATCAGGCAGCGGGCATCGTTTTCCCGGCGCTCCCGTTCGGGTTTCTCCGGGTCCGCGGGCGACCCGTGCGGGAACAGGATCAGCGACAGCTCCTCGTCCTTCACGTTCTCATAAAAATGCCTGCGCCGCGAATCATAGCAGATGCCCACGCCGACTTTCCCGAAGGGCGCGGCGATCACGCTGCCGAAATCGCCGCGCCTGAATACCGCGGATTCCCCTTCCGATTTTGACACGAAGCCGCAGACCCCCTCCGCGCCGGCAATCATATAGCGGTTGAAGTAGTCTCCGCCTTCCTTGTCCACATAGCCGGCGCCGATATAGGTCCTGTATTTCCGCGCCGTCCGAACGGCCCAGTCCGCCGTTCCCCGCCCGCGGTCGTCCGCGTATCGCCATATCTCCTGACTGGCCATATAGCTGCAAAGCGCCAGTTCGGGGAGAACGACCAGCTCCGGAGACGGCAGCCGGCCGATCAGCGCTTCGATATACTCTTTCCTCCGGGGAACGCCCTTGATGTCGTTGTCCAGCTCCAAAGCGAAAATGCGCATGCTGCCGTCCTCTCCGAAATGATCATTTCCCGGTGCGGTTATTCTTCAAAAAGCTGGCGGATCGCGCCCCGTCCCCCTGTATATTTTAAGCTTCCGCCGCGCCGCTTTCAAGAAGCGAACAAAGAATCTGTCTTTTTCACGAGCGAAGGATCAAGCGGGTCAACTCATTTATGCATAACAATAAAATGCAAGAAAAGTCCTGTCGGGCGCGTTAGATTGTACGGGAATCGGAAAGGGGATTGAATGTCATTGAAAGCGAGGTATCTGTTGTGAAGCGATCGATTTTTATCATCTTGCTAACTTGCCTGATGCCTGCCGCCTGCTTTGCGGCGCCTGCCGGCGCCTGCATCAGCAGCGCGCCGCCTTTGCAGCTTCCCTTTGAGCTGGTGGACAGTCCCTACGCAAAAGGGGAAGAATTCGGGCCGGTCATCATGCGCATCACAGCGCCCAACGGGCAGTCGCTGCACTTTGTTACCTGCCTGCCATCGGACGCGATCGTCCATAGCGCGGACGTCAATTTTGACGGCGCGGACGACCTGGCAGTGATGGTATCCTCCGGCGCCACAAATTCGGTTTACCGGCTGTTCATCGGGCAGGGAGATCGCTATATTGCCGTGAACGACGGGCAGGAGGATGGTTTGTTCAACCTGACGCTCTACCCGGAACTTGGTCTGGTGGAGTCCCAGGGCACCAGCGGCCTGGCCGGCGCCCTGCATGAACACATCCTGCTGAAGTGGGAAGGGACCAGGCTTGCGCCTGTGCGCCGGGCGGTCTGCGATCATGAGGAAACCACAAGCTTTCAAAGCGATTCCTTCACCATCACCTGCCGGTACAATCTTCTGCGCAGCCGGGTATGGGACTATGAGCGGGGGCAGCCCGGGGAACCCGCCGTTTTGTTTGATGAAACCTACGACATGGATGCCCTTGGCATGGAGGAGGCCTATCTGGATTTTTACCAGCGGGAGCAGGACGCGCTATGGCAGGGGATCACAGCGCCCTGACCCCGGCGGCGGCATCCTGTCACGGCCGGCGGAAACAACCGGGCCTGAACAGGGGATGTTTGCGTGCCGGCAGCGACGGATCAAAGGGAGCGGGAGCGGATGATGCTGTATGATAAGGAGGCGCCGGTCATGAGAGGATTACACCGGAACAGAAAAGGCAAAAGGTGGGTCTTGCTTTGCACGGCCATTTGGCTGATGAACTGCGCGCTGCCGGTTGCCGCCGGCCAGGCGCCTGACCCCAAAACGCTGCGGGATCTCGCCGGCGCAAGCTTTCTCTGGGCGCCGCCGGAGGGCATGGCCGACCCACGTTTTGGCGACGGTTTTCAGGTTGAGATCACAGACCGGGAGCGGCTGAGCGCCCTGGAAACGCTGCTTGGCCAGGCGTATCCGACCCGGACCCGCGCCGGCTGCCCCTTTTACGGCGCGGCGCTGCTGAAACTGAAGACGTCGCGCGGCCAGGAGATAACCCTTGAGCTGGCCTGGGATTCCTGCACCATTTTCAGGTGGGGAGAGCATGAGTATAACTACAAGCCGCCGGCCTTCCGGAAGCGTTACGATGTTTATCCGCACAATGACGTGCTTTTTGATCTGTTCACCTGGCAGGAAAAAGCGCGGAGCCTGGACGGGAACGACCTGCTGGCCATCGAGGGGCTTTATCAGGATTGGCTGAGCGTTCATGGCCAGCCCTGGCTGTGGCCTTTTGAGACCTGGGTGCGCTTCAGCCAGACCTTTGAGCCGCCGGCGAAGGCGTACGCGCGGCTGCATCCGGATCAGCCCCAGCCTGCCTGGCTGCGCCTGATGCGGCGGCATTACACCTGGTATGAAGAGGGTGATCTGCCCCTTGACGACGCGGTGGGCCTTGCTGTGAAGGAAGTGCAAAAGCGGTTCGGCTTCTCTCAGGAGGAGATGCGGCGGCGCAGCGCCTATGCCCGGTTTGCCAGGGTCAGCCCGGAGCGGTCTGAATGGCTCATCCACCTGCTGGAAGGCGAGAACCCGCAGGGCGCGCCCTATGTGCGGATCGACGCCAACACCGGCCAAATACTTGAGATGGGGCGCTGGCCGGAGGTCATTGACCGGGACGTTTCGTTTCTGGAGTGAGCGGGGCGGGGGAGCTGCTGGTTTTGTGCTGACGTACAGCCTGAGATGGCAATCATTTTTACAAAATCCAATTCCGGTTGATCTTTTGCCGGCAAATCAGAAACAGCCCTGCCGCAAAAGCCAGCAGTATTCCAAAGCACAACACCGGTGAAAGGGTGTTCATGCCCTTCATCGCGCCACGAAGGAGATCGGTCCCATAGGTGAGCGGCAGGCAGTAGGAAACAGGGCGCAAGAAGCCGGGCAGACTTGAAAGAGGCACAAACAATCCGCAGAGAAACAGCATCGGGAAGCGGAAGAAATTTGAAAAAGTCTGCGCTTCAAATACCTGTTCAGCCGACACCGCAATCAGAAGTCCTGTCAACGCTGAGGTGATGGCGATCAGAAGAACAGCCAGCAGCACGATTCCCCAGTTGATAGCGCTGAGATTAATAAGAAAACCTGCGAAAATTACCGGGACAAAGGCATTGAACATACCGAACAGGATGGTTCCCGCAATTTTCGCCAGCACCATTGTGTTCAGGCTGATGGGCGCCAGCAGCAGCCGTTCAAACGATCTGCCGCTGCGTTCGAAGGTGATGGTAACCGCGAGCATGGAAGTTGTGCCAAACAGGACGCTCATGGAAATCAGGCCGGGCAGCAGCTCTATTATGCTTCCCCCAGGAGAGCGGATCAGCTGCATCAAGGTCCATGAAAGAGGAAAGATGATGCCCCAGCTGATGTTTGGCGGCTTCAGATAATAGTTCCGCACATCCTTTTTAAGGATATTCCAGAAGGCGATCCAGCTTTTCATCGACTCCCCCCTTTTTCCTTCTCTTTTTTCAGCACAGAGGACTCAATGCCGGTTAACCTGACGAACACATCCTCCAAAGAAGGGCGGAGTTCTCTTGCTTCATACACATCAATGCCCTTGCTATGAAAAAACTCCATGATCGGAAGCAAGGGAACGCGATTCTCTGAGGCCATCACCAAAGAATGATCAGGGCGGATTGTCACCTCGCTTCCTTCAAAGCGGGCTTTGAGTCCGCCAATCAGGCTTTCAGGGTTTTTATCTGTAACAAAATGGATCGCATGGCCCTGGGAAATCATGGCCATCAATTCCGGGACAGCGCCTGACGCAACAATTCTTCCCTCCGCGATAAAAGCAACGCGGTCACAGATGCGCTCAGCTTCTTCAATATAATGGGTGGTGAGAAAGATGGTTGTGCCTTGCCGTTTCAAGCCTGTGATCATTTCCCGGATTTGCCGGGAGCTCTCTACATCAATGCCCGTTGTTGGTTCATCCAGAAATAAAATTTTAGGAGAGTGGATCAGCGCTGCCGCAATGGTCAGCTTGCGGCGCATTCCTTTGGAATATGCCTTGAAAGGCCGCTGGCCTGCGTCTTTTAATTTGAATTGCTCCAAGAGCTGCCGGGCTTTTGTTTCACGTTCATCCTTGCGCATGCCATACAGGGAAGCGCAGAAACAGAGGTTGTCAAACCCGTCCATCTCGTTGTAAAGATTGCTTTCATCCGGAACAATCCCCATAGCAGCCTGCGCCTTCTTGGGCTGCTTCCTTACATCAATGCCATCAATCGTAATCTGCCCAGAAGTAGGGCGTGACAAGCCGGTCAGCATGTTGATGGTGGATGTTTTCCCCGCCCCGTTCGGTCCCAAAAAACCGAAGATCTCGCCCTTTTGAATTTCAAAAGAAATGCCGTCCACAGCGGTAAAGCTGCCGTACTTCTTTTGAAGATTGACAACGCTGATCATTTGCTTGATCTCCATATTCCTTAGTCAGGTTTTCCGTGGCAAAACTCCCTGACTTCGTCGCTGCATTCGCCTTTTTTGGGGCAGTCCTTCTTTTCGTCAGCGGGGCAGTCATCCCGGCTTTCCGGCTGGCAGGCTTCCTGCTCAATATCAGCCAGGGCTTCAATTTCCTTTGCCAGTTCGCGCAACACCGCTCTATCCACAAGATAGTGCATGAAATATCCGCGTTTTTCCCCTGTAAGCAGGCCTGCCTCCCGCATCACTTTGAGATGCTGGGATATGGTCGCTTCGGTCAGGTTCAGCTCGTTCGCCAATGCCCGGACGCAATAATTGCGCCGCAGGAGCAATTTCAAAATGCTCATCCGTGTTTCATCAGCGATCGCCTTCAATACTTTTTTCTTGTCCATGATGATCCTCCTATAGTTTAATCAGCTTTGCGCCTAATCAAACTATAGCGCGCGAAATCAATTAAGTCAACACCTAAATAAAACATCCTGGCCGGAACAGCCCCGCGACACAAATTATGAATTGGCTCTCAGTGACACCAAAGCCCCGGCGCGGCGGCGCCATCGGGATCGGCATCAGCGTTATTCCGGTTTCGCCGCTTCCTCCCGCAGGTACATGCTATAATCTAATTTTTTATCTGGACTTAAATTTTCATATATCTTTCTTAATTTACCAATATTAACATATTCAATATCATCAATAACTTCTATACACTCTCTGAATGCTCTTGTTAAACGTGCTTCTCCATGATTAGATTCAAACATCCAGTCAATAGTAGAAGTACCCCACCATATTTTTTTATTTGCATTTTTTGTTGTTGCATATATCACAGCTAAAAGTGACTTCCCTTGTTTTCCAATAAGTTCTCCCGAAAAAACATCATAATAATTGTACTTTGCATTTTCTTTTCTTCTTTCTGTTATAACTATAGGATATCTTTGTTCTGATTCAATATAGCCAATAGAAACCCTTAAAAATCTTTTATCAACAAGTCTATCATCATTATAACTTGGAACTGTATTAAGATAGTCTAACTCTTCAAAAGTTGGTTGAGAATTATTTTTACTATACCAAGAATTTAAATCTGGATTAATTTTTAATATCATTCTTGC